>JBBQBQ010000001.1:0-59550 GCA_038317685.1 Desulfuromonadales bacterium
GGGCCTTGGCCATGGACCCGAAGATCATGCTCTTTGACGAACCGACCAGTGCCCTCGATCCGGAGATGGTCGGCGAAGTCCTCGACGTCATGAAGCAGCTGGCGAAGGAGGGGATGACCATGGTGGTGGTGACCCACGAGATGGGCTTCGCCCGGGAAGTCGCCGACCGGGTGCTCTTCTTGGACGCCGGCAAACTGGTCGAAGAAGGGAGTCCGGCCGCCATCTTCGGCGCCCCCCAACATGAGCGGACCCGGCTCTTTCTCAGCCAGGTCCTGTAACTGTCCCCTGTCGACGACTGTCATCCCCTCATGAGCATCACACCCCCCGTGACCCCTCCCTCCGGCCGCCGTCCCCTCGGGCCCCTCTTCATGGCCCTGTTCTGCATCGTCGCCTGGGGCCTTTCCTATGCGGCGATCCGCGCCACCGTCCGGGAGATTCCGCCGTTAACCCTGGCCTGCCTGCGCCACCTCGGGGCCGCCGTCCTCCTCTGGCCCCTGGTCAGATGGCGCACGGGCCGGCAATCGATCGCCCCCGCCGACCGCATGAAGGTCCTGGCGATGGGCCTGAGCGGTATCGGCTGCTACTTCGCCTTCGAGAATTATGGCCTCCTCCTTACCACCGCCTCTCACGCCGCCCTGATTATCGCCGTCATCCCTCTGGCCACCGAACTGGTCCTGGCCCGGCGCTCCCGGCGCCTGCCGCACCCGGCGGTCTGGCTGGGAACGGTCACCGCTCTGGCCGGCGTCGGCTTCCTCGTCGGCCTCGGCCAAGGGGAAGCCTCTCTGGCCGGAGACCTGCTGATGCTCGGCGCCGTCGCCAGTTGGACGATCTACACCTTTTTGATCGAAGGGATGGGGCATCGCTATCCGAAGCTGCTGCTGACCCGCCAGATCATGCTCTACGGCGGCCTGACCCTGCTCCCCGGCATGCTCTGGGAAACGGCCCGCGGCCCGCTCGTCATGCCGAGCGCCGTCGCCTGGGGCGGGCTGGCCTTCCTGACCATCGTCTGCTCTGCCCTCGGCTACTATTTCTGGAACACCGCCATCCCCGCCCTCGGCCCCTCGGCAACCAACAACCTGCTGTACTTCCTGCCCCTGGTCGGCGTCATCGGCGGGGTCCTCCTCCTCGGCGAACCGCTCAGCACAGCCATCTTCTCCGGCGGCGGGCTGATCCTCGCCGGGGTTCTGATCGCCCGGCGCTGAGCACCCGCAGCCACCCTGAGTCCCACCCTCCCCCATCGCAAGTGGCAGTTCAACCGTGACATTTCCGCCATGAATGGTAAGGTTTCCTGGGGACTAACCCCTTTGCCAAGCAGTTCTTCAACAGCGAACAGGAGACTATGATGGGGAAATTCATTTTCGGCTTATTGATGGGGATCATCATCGGAGCAGGCGGGTTGTGGTATTTTCAACAACAGCAGGCTGGGGCTTTGGCGGGCAACCAGAACCAGACCATCACCGACGCCAAGGCGGTCATGAACGCCAAACTCGACGCGCTTGAATTACAGACCGACAGGATCCAGAAGGAGTTGAAGGAAAAGGGCCGGGTGGTGCGCCGCAAAGCCAGCCAGTTTGGAGCGGAAGTCGTCAACGCAGCGACCGACGCAGCCCTGACCGCAACCATCAAGGGGAAGCTGGTGGCCGACCCCAAGCTGTCGGCTTGGGACATCTCCGTGAGCACCAGCGACGGTGTCGTCACCCTTTCAGGGACGGTGTCGGAACCGGCATTGATCGGCAGCGCCATTTTGATGGCATTGGAGACCGACGGGGTGAATCAGGTCATTTCCACCATCAAAGTGGAATAACCTCCCCTGACGTAATTTGATCTCACCTATTGGACCATAGGTCTATTCCCGGGTCAGGCCCCGCCCGACCTCATTTCATGCCAACCTGAAACAATAAACCCCCGAGTCTCAAGGACCAGGGGGTTTATTGTTTCAGGGTCGAGCAAAACTATTCTGCAGCCGGCTTGGCTTTCGGCTTCGCTTCCTTCTTCGCGGACGGTTTCTTGACAGCAGGTTTAGCGGCAGCAGGAGTAGCGACCTTCCCCTTCCCTGCTTTGGGTTTCACCGCTTCGACGTTAGCCTTTTTCGCAGCTCGGGCCTTGGCAAGATTGGCGCCCAGACCACGATCAAGGGCCATTTGTTTCCGTGAGGCGGAATAGTCTTTTGCCGCCAAAGGGGTCTTGCTCGGGATCCCGAACTGCTTTTTGTATGGTCCAGGCTTGAGATCGTGGGCTGTCTTCAAGTGGCGGGCAAGGGTCTTCATTTCCTTGCCACAGATCATGCAAGTCACCTTGGACTTTCCGAACGCTTTACGCACGCTGATAACAGGCGCTGATTGCCCTTCACCTTGGGTTTCCGGTGCTTCGCCTTTTTCTATGGAGGTCAAAGCAACATACACTTGCCGGATTTCACCAAGCACCTGTTCCTTGGTCATCCGACTTGTGGCTTCGTTGTTAGCGACAATATCCCAGGCCATTTCCAGTAGTGAGCTCATTTTGTTCCTCCAGTAAAAGTGATATTTGTTTTTTATCTTATATCATGATTGTAAAAAATTTTCGACAGGGCCTTTTGAAAATAATTCGACGCCACTACTTTTTTTCAGAAACCTCCCACTAATCGCTCAAATCTGACCAATATGGCATTCCTTTATTGAGTTTTTGGAGAAGTATGATTTTCTCGTTTTTATTAGCACGGACAACTTTTTCAGATCTGAGATTCCCGGAATTCTTCTTCTTCGAGTGGTCCTCTCTACCGTGTAAACCCGCTCAGAATTAGAGACCATTGGCAATAACATGGTCTCACAGTTTTTGTTAAAAAGAACTGACTGACTCGTTCCGGTCGTGATCTGAACAAACGACTAACCCAAAAGCGCCCTATGGAAAATGTGAAGATTGCCTTCAAGGCCACCCCAACGTTTGTTTGATTGAAGGATGGTTTGAATAAAGAAAATAGGAACCCACAATGAGTTCCTATTTTTTAATTGGGACAGGGAACGGTATTCACATCGAATTCGCGGATCGGGTAGGGACCAAACAATCGTTCCCTAAATCAATGTGACCTGCGCCTGCCAACACGGTCATGTCCCATCGGTCTAATTGGCATTGGCGAAACAGCACGGCAAGGGTTGTACCGGGGTGCAACTCGTATATTCCGTAGTGCCGTTGGGACATTTTTAAGGGTGGAGGCCTCTCCGAAAGGGTCGCAACTTCACTGGGTTAACCAGGAAGGATAGCCTGGGAACTGGCCCGGTTACGGACCAAGGAGAAACCGTACCTGAAAGTCCAGAAGACCGCGATCCTGCGCAGTCGCCATCAGCGGCGTCACATCCAGGACCACATCGCCGCCGACATCGGAATGGTAAATATGGAAGGCTCGCACTGCCAAGAGGGCAGAGGAGTAATCGCCGGGAGAGAGCCCCGCATTTACCGAATACTGAATCAGGTCGAGGAGAATGGGAACGTTGGCGGCAAATTCGACCGAATTGACAAAGACCGTCAAGGTTGCCGAACGGATGATCGCATCAGAAGGGATGATGGGTTCCCCCGTCGATCCGTCGAGGGGAAAATCGAGAAAAGCCCGGTACTCGAGCTCGTGCAGAGTGGCACTGTCCACCCCGATCAGAAGGGTCGAGGGGGCCTGGGTGATCGTATAGGAGGCGAGGACCGGATCGTAAGCGATGTCTCCGTCGGTCGGTTGATCGCTGAGGATGGAAACGACAAACGTTCCCGGGACTCCAGGCAGGAGATACTCGACGGTCAGTTCCGGAGCCGTGAGCGCGACCGTGGGACGGTTCTCGATCCCCACCAGGCCGGGATCAGCATAGATCGGACCGGGGCCACCATCCCCTCCACCACAACCGGCCAGGATCGGCAGCAACGCCCCGAGGGCCAGAAAACCTTTCCAATGAAACCATCTCTTCATCGTCTCGCTCCTTTATCTCATAGAGTCGGTTTATTGGCTTTAAGCTTACTACAAAAAAGACGGACTGTTCTTCCGTCCGGTACCTTTTGGTTCCACAAGAAGATTAACCTGGCGCAGGGAGGGGGGAGAGGGGGCACCCCGTAGGGTAGAGTAGAGAACAGGTTTCACCCTGCCCTCCCTCATCAAACAGTGCATGCGGTTTTCCCGCACACGGCTTTCCGATGTTCTTCACTACAAGGCATGCGCCTTCGTCCAGCCCGCTGTTGTCGGCACTTTGTACAACCCGTATCTGCCGTAGAGCATCCGGCGACTAAAGCGCGCATAACCGGTTCCCCATTCCTTGATTTTATGACGTTTTCAAAGGTGTATCTGCAACCGCTCTTCTACGTGAGATCACACGTGTTTAAGTGCTCTGCTGCAATTCTTGATATGGAAAGAACCAACCCAGCCCTTTACCGTTGAGTTGACTTCAGTTATTACCAGTTCAAGATGTTTTACCGTCCTCGTTCGCTTAGTGAGTTCGGTGACACGATCCTTGATCGTCTGCAAGGACTTCTTCGATGGCTGAACGTGGTGATACAGCTTCCCAGCCCTTCTGTTTTTCCCCATCCAGATTGAGAACCCCAGAAAATCGAACCGCCCTTTATAGGCGTTGACTATTTTGGTCTTTGCCTCGTTCAGGGCCAGTTTCAGTCGCTCCAGTATCTGCCGCAATACTGTCATTGCTCTGTCGGATTTGTTCTTCCGGCAGAGGATAACAATGTCGTCTGCGTATCGGACGATGCGGGCACCCAGCCGTTGTTGCAGGTTGTTCCGTTCCCAGATTCTGTCCAGAATGTGCAGGTAGAGATTGGACGACAACGGTGAAATGACCCCGGCTTGCGGTGTCCCTTTGCGGTTGCCCTTGCCGCCGCCGATATTCCGCTTCGTTCCTTCCTTGTCCACCTCGACGATCGGGGCCTTGAGCCACCTTTGGATGAGGCGCAAAATCTCGCCGTCGCTCTTCGGGATCATGACCCTTTTAACGGGATCGGGCTTGTACGTCTTGGTCCTCAGTGCTTCTTCCAGCTCCGCGATAAATGCGGTGCCCCCCTCTTTCGTCTCGATGGCCGCGAAGGTGACGCCGTCTATCCCGGCGCTCCCTTTGTTGGCGCGGACAAGGACATAGGCAAACTCAAGGATGCCGGCCCGGTAGACCTTGTCGTACAAGGCGTAGAAGCGGCAGGCCTTCTCTGCTTGGCCTTGCGGTAGAGCTTCCTCTGTAGCGTCCTGATTGTTTCCGGGGTTGTCAGCATGGATGCAATCCCCATCTCCTTCGCTCTTTGGTTGCGTGAACAAAGCAGGGTCCCTTCCCTCAGGCCGGGTTATGTTGTCCCGTGCCCTCAAGCGGGACGATGGACCCCTCCGACTCCCGATCCGGCCCAACGCGATTTCGTGGCCTTATACGCGCCGGTTGATGTTCCTTAGGCAGCACCGCACCGGGTCTCCAGCACAGGATTGAATATCTTCCGCGACAGGCCATCCCTGCGACCCCGGAAGATTTCACAGACCGTTTCCGTTGTCTGAGTCTGTGACGGCGGCCTTCCCCGAACGTCCACCGGGTCGGCATCTCCATATCAATAACGAGGCTACTTCTGGGTTCACTTTCGTTACGGCCTGCTACTTTGCCAATTGGGAACTCACGACCCCTTGTTACCAAGACGCCGCTCCCTTGAACTCCCGGGGTGAACGGATAACTCCCCAGACGGGACTTTAACCCGTGTGATATTCGACTGTTACTGCGAACGGACACTGCCTGCTATTTTTTAAAAAGTTAAAATAGCGACATAACAAGCAGCGTCCTCTCAGCACCTACCTCGATCGGGACCACCGGGTTCGGCGCGCTTGAATAGTGGTATACTGAAACGGCGGAAGGAGTCCGCTCACAATAAAGGGAGAAACGGAAAATGGGAAACACCGGTCTGGTCAAACTGTTCATGTTCTTGCTGGCAACCTTGATACTGTCCGGTTGCCCTATATGGATAAGAGACGGGGGACCCCGCCAGGGAGATTCCCACGACAGAGGCCGTGGGGGAGACCGAGGCGACCACCATGAACATAATGACAGTCGTGACGGTCATAGATAATCTTCTGTCGGACGCCGGGGCTGCCAAATGATCGGCTGATCGCAGCCCCTGAATTCTTCGCACCCGCCTTTCCTTGGGAGCAAAGGCCCATGAACTCGTGCCTTTGTCGTCACAGAGTGGGGTTAAAGGGAGCATGCTCCCTAGCGGTAATTACTTTAAAACAATAGCTGTTTGAATGAACAAGGGCCAGGCAATCTGCCTGGCCCTTGGAGTTTCTTGGAGCGGGAAACGGGATTCGAACCCGCGACCTTCAGCTTGGGAAGCTGACACTCTACCACTGAGTTATTCCCGCCAACGTGGGGCCGATTATAGGGCCGGCCCGTTTTCCTTGTCAACGCTTTTTTCCCCCAATGATTTCAGAAACTTCCTTGCTTGATCCAGGGTTTGGACGGTTCCGGTGAGTTCCGCCGCCCGCAGACGGACCAAGGCTTTGCCGAGCGCCGTCCCGGGAGGAATGCCGAGCTCCTGCTGCAGCCAGTCGCCGTCGACCAGATCGGGAATCCGGCCTTTCCGGTTGAGGGCCAGGTAGGAATCGAGGGCGGCAAGAAGTTGCTCCCGCTGCACCGGGTCGGTTGTCAGGGCCGCCAGCCACAGGAGGCGGTCTTCGGGGGCGGGGCGAGCCGCCACCCAAAGGGCCCGGGCGCGCTCGGTGTCCGCGAACCCTGCCAGTTCAGCCCCTTGATCTGCCGGGGTCGCGACCACTGCGGCCAGGGCCCGGCTGTTGTCCCGGCCGAGGCAGAGGCGCTCCTGCCAGGAGCGGTCGCCGGGCGGCGCCAGGTGGCGCAGCAGCGCAGCCAGACGCAACCGGCCGTGGCGGGAGAAGCCGCGGCCGACCGCCGCATCGAGGAGGGCACGAGGGGCCGGACGCTCGGCCAGTTCTACGCGAAGCTGGTCGATTCGCGCCACCGCTGCCAAAGCACCGGAAAGCCCGTCCACGGCCCCGAAGAGGGGACCGAGGACCTTCACAGCCGCGAGCACCGCCAGGGCGCCGCCGAGACGGGGGCCTTCGACGCAGGCGACCACTTCGTCGCCGAGCCGCTCCCCGGCGACCCGGGGTAGTTCCGGGACGGCGGCGGCCATAAGCTCCAGCGTCGCAGGGGGAAGTGTGAACTCGAGCTGGGCGGCGAGGCGCGCCCCGCGCAGGATACGCAGAGGATCATCGCGGAAGGCGGCCTTGGCGCAGGGAACCAGATGCCGCGCAGCAATGCCGGCGGCGCCACCGAGGGGATCGTGCAGACGGCCGCTGCGCAGCTCCAGGGCCAGGGCGTTGGCGGTGAAGTCCCGCCCGCGCAGGTCGCCGTCGAGATCCGCGGCGCGAAAGGGGGCGAAATCGAAGCTGGTCGATTCCCCGTCGGCACCCCGGAGCACCACCCGCGACTGGCAGCGCGCCCGGTCGAGGAAAAACCAGCGACCCCCGACCCGCGCCGAAAATCCACGGGCAAGCCTGGTCGGATCGCCGGGGGTGGCGAAGTCGAAGTCGTGGGCGGACACCCCGAGGAGGGCATCGCGCAGGGCGCCGCCGACCAGATAGCAGACCTCCTCCCCCGGCAGGAGGGCCGCGAGGTCGAAAAGGTGGGGGATGGTCCTCAAAATCGCTTCAGGTTTCTGCATGGCCTCCGAAATGCGCAGGGGCGGGTCTTGGCGACCCGCCCCTGGCGACGAACCTTAAAGAGGTCCGATCATCAGTCTTAGGCGAGGTCCTTGACGGCCTGGAAGATGATGTCGAAGAGCTCCTGGATATTCTCTTCGGCGATGCAGGAGAAGGCGATGCGCAGGTCGGTCTTGGTGGTGGAGATGGTGCCGACCCCGTATTTGTCGAGAAGATGGATGCGCAGTTTCTCGGCATCGACCGTCTTCAGCTTCAGGCACATGAAGTAGCCGGAGTTGAAGGGATAGTAGGTCCAGGCGCTGTCGAATTTGCTGTCGTTGAGGACCGCCTTGGTCTTGAGGGCGCGCCCCTTCATGACCTGAAGCTTCTCTTCCTTCTGGGGCAGGAACTGCGGGGAGCGCAGCGCCTCGATGACGAAGGTCTGGGACGGGTGGGGACAGTTGGAGATCTTGGCGCGGATGATCCCCATGGTCTTCTTCTCCAGGACGTTCATCACCGGGGCGTTCTCCTGCTGGCCGCCATCGGCGAAGGTGATGAAACCGGTGCGAAAACCCCAGACGAACTCTTCCTTGGTCGCTCCGTCGAGTTTGATGGCGAGGATGCGCGGGTGAAGGTTGGCGAGCTTGCCGAAGAGCGACTCCTTCATGCTGTCTTCGTAGAAGAGGCCGAAGTAGGCGTCGTCGGTGACGGCGACGATGTTGCAGCCGCTCTGCGCCACTTCGAGGATCGCCGCCACCAGGGCATCCCCTTCCGCGACGGTCGGGGTGTAGCCGCTCGGATTGTTCGGGAAGTTGAGCAGGACAACCGCCTTCCCTTTCTCCGCAGCGGTCGCCTTGAGGAGGGCTTTGAAGGCGTCGACGTCGTAGCCGCCGGCGGCGGTGAAGGTCGGGTGTTTCTTGACGATGCCGCCGTTGCAGGTGCCGAAGGTCAGGTTGTAGTTCCCCCACAGCATGTCAGGGAGGACCACGTGGTCACCGGCGCCGACGAACAGGTCGCCAACGATCGACAGACCGTGGGTCAGGGCGTTGGTGACGACCGGGTTGGAGAAGTGTTTGCCTTGCATGGTCGGGTTCTCCCGAACCATCTTTTCCCGCCACAGGCTGCGCAACTCCGGCTTGCCGGCCGGGGGAGCGTAGGGGTAGATGTCCTTGGGATCGAAGGCGGAGAGTTTATCCTGAATGCATTGCAGGAACATCGGCCCGCCCTTTTCGGTGGCGATGCCGATGGTCGCGTTGAACTTGTGGGCCTTATCCTTGGCCTCGGCCGACTGGGTCAGAATCCCCTTGGGGAAGAAGAGGTTCTTGCCGAGATCCGACAGCATCTCCAGAACGTGCGGGCTGTGCTGGGAAAGTTGATCGTTGAGTTCTTGAGCCAGTGGGTTCATGCGGTCCTCCGGACGAAGTATTAGAATGTCGGTCGGCACAAAACCCGCCGCCGGTTGGCTATTTAAACAGGGTGTCGGGCACCTGTCAACGGGAATCACACGGTGAAGCCGCGCGCGAAAACTCATGCCAAAAAATTGCGAAAACTCACCGCGCAAAATGCTTTGACGTGGTCAAAATTACTTTTATGACAGACCTTACCAGCTTCGGATAATTAATTCTCGCCTGGCATTCCCCCTCCCCGCACCGCCCACCGTATAGTCGATTTCAACGGTTTGCATCTCCAGCCCCTGAAACACCCTGCGGATGTCCGGATGGTCGTTGATGCTGAGCAGCGCCTTCCCCCGCATCGATCTCATTGCCTTGGCCAGGGAATCATATTGGTCGAAGGGGAAGTCGACTCCGTATCCTTCGGTTTGCCAATAAGGCGGGTCCAGGTAGAAGAACGTCCCCTCTCGATCATACTTGGTCAGGCACGTTTGCCAATCGAGATGTTCGATCGTCACTCGGGACAACCTCAGATGCGCCTGGCTCAGATCCTCCTCGATCCTCATCAAGTTGAGCTTTGGGGGAGTGACCGCCGAGGTCCCGAACACTCTCCCCTGGACCTTCCCACCGAACCCAAGTTTTTGCAGGTAGTAGAACCTGGCTGCCCGCTGGATGTCGGTTTGGATCTCTCCGGGGGTCATCTTGGCCCACTGGTAGATCTGTCGGGAAACGAGTGCCCACTTGAATTGCCGGCAAAACTCCTCGAGGTGATGTTGCACAACCCGGTAGAGATTGACCAGCTCGCCGTTGACGTCATTGACGACCTCGGCCTTGCTTGGCTCCTTGAGAAAAAACAAGGCCGCCGCGCCGCAGAACGGCTCCACATAGCAGAGATGTTCAGGAAATTGGGGGAGGAGAATCTTGGCGAGACGGCGCTTGCCGCCGATCCACGGGATAATCGGTTTTCCGGGCATCGTGAGCCTCCTTGTCAAAACAGTTTTGACTTGATAGGCTTCCCCTGCCGCGTACGTGGCGGGGGGGCCTTGGCTGGCTCACAGGCGTGTTCTGTGACTCGGTGGCCGGGAGGTGTTACAGCACCGTCCCGGCCGCCCCCTTTCTGATTTGCGTCCTACAAATCCTTGAGATTGACCACCGTCCCCGCACGGCCGACCGTCGAAAAAATCCACCCTTCGCCCGCCAGGGTCACTTTGAACTCGCCGGCATCTGCCGGCAGAAGCATTTCCGCGTAGCCCGTAGCATCTGTTTCGAGCGTCAGCCTGCCCGCCACCATCGCGTCGCCGGCGGCCACTTGGCCACCGGCCGGCTCCGCCACCACCTTCACCCCCTGCAGCACCCCAAGCCCCGCATCGACGGTGCGGACGAAAACCTTCCATGCCCCCGGGTCCTCGGAGCGACCGGGGAGGCTGACCGAGTCGCTCCAAAGGACGTTGCCGTCGCCCAGGTCGAGGCCGAAGGCCAGCCAATGGGCCTTGGTTGCGTCGGCCGCGGGGACGGTAAGGACCAGCTTGCCGGTGTCCGGGTCCGCCGGGAGATCCGCGATATCCACGTCGGTGCCGACCTGGGCACGATCAGCTTCGGTGGTCCCTTCGTAGAGCCGGGCCAGACGCGGGGCCCCCGGGTCGATAAACACGAAACTAGCCATGGGCGAACCCTCCGGGAGGGGTAACGGTGAAATGGGCGAACCCGGAAGGCCGCTGCGGGCGGTCCGGGAGTTTGATCCCCTCGCCGGGGACCAACTCCCCGGTTTGTCGGCCCTGGTCGAAAATAACCCCGGCGAGGACATCGGCAACGGCAGGGAAATCCGGGTCGATAAAAATCAGGGCCGGCATGGGTGACTCCCGTTAATCGACCTGGATAGCATCATCCGGAACGCCGAAGGTCATTGCGGCCCCGATTGATCCTTGATTGACACTAACGGCACAAATGGCAACGATTCGGTTACCGTCGGTCGTGTCGTAGATGACCGCCCCATAGTCACCAACGGGGATGGCCCCCGCATCGGTGACGATGTCGTCAAAGGTCAGGTTGTAGCCATTAGCACCATCGCTGGCGACGGCCGGGTTGAGGGTGCTGAGTTCGTACCCGCCGATGGTGTAGCCGGAAGCGGCTCCCGAATCGGCATAGCCCAACTCATCGGCCACCAGGGCCGTGTAAGTCTGAGGGGTGCCATCGGAAGCGTTGGCGTTGAGGTTGGTGGTGATGGAGAAGATAGCCACCATCAGGTCAGCGGCCCGCGCAACGATACTGTCGAGCCATGCTTTTTTTGCAAATCGGGTGACACCAGCGGTTCCATTAAACATGATTTTTCTCCTTTAGTTAGTGTTGATGGTGAACACCAGAGGGACTCCTCCGGCTCCAATGAGTGAAGAGTTATTCCCGTTTGCCAACATGAACCAAGCCGTATAGGCGAATGACATGCTCCCTCTTTAATCCGCATAAGTTGTGAATTTTACATCATCGACGATAATATTTACACCCGCATCAAAAAAGTTTGGACCAGTTCTCCCAGCTAAACCTAACTTACAACCCGTATTGGCTGAACAATAATCAGATTCTTCTGAGTTGACAGCGACTTGCGAATGCACCAAAACCTCGTCAATCCACAGTTCCATAGTTCCACGATTCCAACGAAGCTCCACAAGGTAGATTTTATCGAGACTGATAGGGTAAGTCACGAATTTGGAGACATCCCCTGCCGAATCTCGTACTTTTCCAACAATCACAGGGTTTGCGGTGTAGGAATATGCACCGTTCCAATTGATTTGCTGGTCAAGCACCAAATAAAAGGGACCAGCGAAAGTATTTGATACGCCTGTTTCATAAGACGAAATCAGGAAGGTCCGGTAGCTAGACCCAGTCCACCCAGCGGGAAGCACGCGGTAAAGGGCTTTTAGAGCGATCTTGACTCCCCAATGAGGGTAGGTATGTAAGCCTAGATTAACAGCAGATCCGCTCAAGTATTTACTATCGGCATTAGCAAAGGACCTTGCCTTACCATCAACAAGCCCTGCGACAACCGAACAAGTTCCACCCGAAAAGGCCAGTTTAGGCCCAAATCCGATCGTATCGACCAATGGATCGGGTGCAGTTGCCTCGTCCATTTTGTAATGGGCGATGACGGTTTCAACAACTCCAGTGATTGTCCCGGTGCTAACGGTCATGCCAATCCCAGCCAATGCCGCCAATCCCAACGCCAGGACATTACCAGTAAATTCACCCGTGCCCGTATTCATTCCCACACCGGTCAACAGACCGGTCCCTGGAATGGTTCCGACGCCGGTGAAGACCCCCGCCCCCATGCTCATGCCTACGCCGAGGAGAGTTGTCTGCCCGGTGGTATTCCCAACTCCAGTGATTGTCCCGGTGCTAACGGTCATGCCAATCCCAGCCAATGCCGCCAATCCCAACGCCAGGCCATTACCAGTAAATTCACCCGTGCCCGTATTCATTCCCACACCGGTCAACAGACCGGTCCCTGGAATGGTTCCGACGCCGGTGAAGACCCCCGCCCCCATGCTCATGCCTACACCAATTAAGGCACTGAGTCCTTCAGCAATGCCAACACCGAGAATGCTTCCGGAGCCAAAAGTAGCGGCCACTCCAAGCAGAGCGCCGATGCCAGGGATAGCCCCGGACTGCGCGGAAACACCAATAAAGGCCCAGTAGGTGCCTGGGGTTTTAGCAGCGTTCCAAGCCGCGAAATCGAGGAGGGGGGGCGATGTTGCCCCGATGTAGACGCCCAGCAAACCCCACAAATTGCCCTCGGGTTGAAGCGCGGTGTCGGCCCGCCCCCCTTGCGCCAATGTCGCCGCGGCGACTTGACTTGGGGTAATGCCAGTGAGCTGGGAGCCGTCCCCATCGGGTTGAAGGGCTGAATCGGCCCGGGACCCTTGGGCGGGGGTGGCTGCCGGCTGGTTGACGCCAACGGCGAGGAACAGACTCGCGCCGGACCAGTAGACATCGACCGGAACGCCCGCCGGCGGCGTGAACCCCCAGGCGTCCGTTCCCCCCGCATCGGCAACCGTGAACGGGTTGGGGAGGGCGGCGCCGACCAGGTCGGTCAGGTCGGCAACGAGGTCCGTTGTCCCGGCGGCATAGACCCGGATGGTGTCCGACGCCTGCGGAGCGGCGGTCAAGCGGCGGAATTGGAAAAGATCACTCATTTACCACCTCAAACTCACATCGATCATGGCCTTCGCTTCCGGCCGCGTGTTTGCCTCGCCATAAACCCCGATGAACACATTGCCCACCCGCGCCAGATCCCTCCGGGCATAGAGGTCGATCCGCTGCCCGCCGGCGGTCGATAGGCCGTAGCGCATCCCGACCTCCGTCGCCACCTCCAGCGCGAGAAACGGCCGCGGCGTCTCCCGCACCAGCGTTTCGGTGCGGCCGGTGCGGGTGTCGATCAGCGTGATCGACGTCGCCCCGCCGCGAGTGGGAGGGATGTCGATCGCCGACACCACCTCTTTTCCCGGGTCGTCCACCACCATCTGGGGGAGCCGCAGCTTTTTTTTGGCGACCGCCTTCGGGATCACCTGGATCGAGGCGACGGGGACCGCCACCATCGGCACCTCCCCGACCTGCTTACTGATCTTCGCCGGAGCGAACACGGCCGTGGAAATGGCCGGCGCCGGTCGGTACCAGCACCACAGCACATACAGGGTGGCGAGGACGACCGCAATAGTCGTGGCCGCCCGGACCGCGCTACCAAAAGCGGAAGCGATCGCCGTCGCCGCCAAGTCGGAAAAATTGGCCATAGCGGTACACCTTTCGGCTGTAGTCGTAGTTGATGGAGCAGGCAGACTCACGGCTGCCATCGGCATAGACGACGATCTTGCGGCGGCATTGATCCTTCGCCGCCTGCCAGTCGCACACCCCAGCTATTCCGATTTCCCGCAGTACCAGCCCCCCTCCGTTGTAGATCTGGAAGGCTACCCACAGCCTGGCGGCCTCGGCTTTCGATGCTTGTCTCCAGGCATCGTGATTGATAAAGGCCTGCGCCCGCAGGTGGTTGCGGGTGGTCCGGATCTCCGAGATATCGGCGCGGTCGAGCGCCGGCCGCCACCAGCGATAGGTAATCTGCGCCGGCCCCTCACTGCCGACACCGTCGCGGCTGAGGACATCCCGACATCCCGATTCGGCCTGTAACTGCCCCACCGCGTACCACCACGGGTAGTCCAAGCCAAACGCGGCGAAGTGTGCGCGGCGCGTCTCCTGTGCGTACCCTCGACAGCGGTCCACCGCCCCGGCCCAGGCGGTGGTCACCATCAGGAGCAGCGCGATCGCGCTACCCGCCAGTCGAGTAGCCATAGATCATCACCACGTAGAGGGCGATCCTAACCGCCTTGACCGCGGTTTGCCCCTCGGCCTCCCAATCGACCTTCGGGAACGCGAGCTTGCCGGTCAAATGGGCATGGACAAACCCCATGGCCACCATCAGTATTTTGAGGCAGATCAGCCCCAGGGGCGCCGGCAGGAACGCGGCGCCGCCGGCCAGGAAAATTGCGACGACGGCGATGGTCAAAACAGTATCCAGGCCGATGCGCTGAGCCTGCTGCCGAAGGGTTGCGAAATCGATCACGGCGAGATTCCTTTCTTGGTTACCAATTGATGGCGGCGAGTTGTTTCATGGTCGATTCCGGGTCGGCGGCGACGGTCCATAAGCTCACAAGGAGCGCCTGCTGCGCCCCGAGAATCTCCCCGCTGGCACTTTCAAAGATTGCGACGTTTTCCATGACTTTCCCGACGATCTCTTCCACGGTAATTTCCCGGCCCCCCGCGATGGCCGAGAGCATCGGCGTTGCCGCCTGCGGGTCGGCCAGCCAGGCCCTGGCTTCGCGCTGCTGTGTCGCCCAGGTCTCCCGCTCCGGGGGCGAGTAGCTGCCGGCCAGGGCTTCCAGCCGGCGGGCGCCCTCGGAGCGGATGGCGGCCTCGGCGGCGACGAAGTCGGGCGGGTCGACGGCGCCGGAGGGAACGATGGCCCACCCCACCCCGCGCCAGACGGCTTCGGACCCTGCCGGGATCTCGGGCGGGGGAGTCAGCACGGATTGTTTCGGGCGCCAGGCGCGGGGGCCGATGTCCACGGAGGCGTAGTAGCGGTAACGGTCGTCGAAAAGGTAAATGGTTCTCATGCCGCGATCTCCTTGACCTTGATGAAATTTTGGAGGCCGTCCCCGGCATCGGGGACATCGGGGAGAGTAAACTCGTCGGGGGAGTAGGTCCGGATGATCCCATATCCTCTGTAAAGCAGTGTGTTGGCACCCCCCGACACGAAGCCGCCAAGACCAACGCTCGGCGACCCGCTAGCGACCTCCTGCACCCACGTCACCCCGTCATCAACAGAGCTGTAGGTCTTCCCGCCCCCGATGACGAAAAACTTCTCGCCGTCCCAAGTGACTGCGGAGGCCCCTGGGCTACCCACCGAGGCGGTCACCTCCGTCCATGCCCCCCCACGGTTGGCGGTTTTGTAGACCTTACCGTTTGAGTAGTTCGCGACGACAACGACGTCCGTCGCCGGATTGACGGCAATGGTATTCCATCCGGCTCCGTTTACCGGCGACCCGAACGCAGTCGAGGAGGCGAAATCGTTATCGCTGTAGATCAAACCGGCACTGGTCAAAAAGTAAATCCGGCTGAGGCTGTCGACCACGGCCCGGAAATATTCCTCCTGCGTCGCCGAGGCAATGGCCCCGCGATGTGCCCATGTGGTGCCATTGGTGGAGACGTAAATGTGGACCTGATCGTCTGCCGAGGAGCCCCCACCGAACTCCTGCCGGAAAAAAAGAAGTTCCGCCCCGGACTTGACAACTGAGGCCATCGTTCCGCCGTTGTTGTCTCCTGTGTAGGGGATAATGATTTCCGTGAAGGTGACGAGGTCGGTGGTCTTCACGAAAGCCTTTTGTGTTAAGCTCTGGTTGAACGCCAGCCAATAGGCCCCGAAGGCGTAAACGGCATTGATCAGTTGATAATTGGCCCCCGGAAGATTCCGCGCCGGGCTCCATGTTGCGCCCTGGTCGATGGAGGTGTAGATCGTCGAGGTGTCCCCGGCCCCGTTGTGGGCAAAGAGCACTCCATTGGCCTCGGCCACGGAATAGACGCCGGGGGCGACTAATGCCCACCCTGAAAATCCCGTCAGCAGATTCCTGTTGAGACGCGCCGCGAGATCGGGATATTCGGCGACCAGCAGCGTTCTCCCGTCACAAGCCATGTAGGTCGGTTCATTGAGCTCGCCGTCCTCCCAAGCCTCCAGGTCGAAACTGGCTTTGAGAATCCCCCCGAGGGGTACTTTTTCGTCCAGGGTGGGATCGTTCAGACCCTCGAACGTCAGCGTCACCGCCGTGGCATTCTCGACCGCGACGATCAGGCGTATCCACAAATCCTTGCCGCTGCCGGAGGAGAGGACAGGTTTGACCGTCGCCGGATAGACGCCATGGCAGATCATTGTTCCGTCCGTGGCGAAGATCCCGATTTCCCGAACGGTGAACCCGCCGTCTTCCGCCGGCACCCGAATATCGACGATGATCCAGTTCAGGTTTGTCGGGTGGCGTTTCACCACTGTCGGCGTTCCGGTCCAGACTTCGTTGACCAGTTCGGTGTCGGTCACCGCCGGCACCGGGTAGCTTCCGTCCCCGTCGCCGAGTTTCGCGGTGGCGAAGTCGACGGTTTCCTCGACGACCAGGGCGGCGGCCACGATGGCGCGGCCGGCATCGGTGAGGAGGGTGTAGAATTCTTGGGGCATGAGACTCTCCTAGTTACGGATGATGAAGCCGGCCGGGGACGACCCGGAGACGATGACGTTGTCTTCTGCGTCCAGACCCTCGATGGCGGCCAAAACGCCTTTCACGGCCCCGCCGAGGTCGGGGACGGTCCAGTCGTGGTAGAGCGGCGACCCGGGGGCGATGGTGGCGATGGGGATCTTGGTGGCGAGGCCGTCGACTGAATAGTAAATTTTCCAGGACGCGATACCTTCGGCGGCGAGCCATTGGATGCGGTAGACCGCTCCCGAGACGAGGACCTCCAGGCCCATCGGCGCGATGATCGCCCCAGGGGAGTAGGGGTAGAGGATGTCGATGCTCCGATCGTAGGCGGCGGCGGCGATGTAGACCGCCGTCGGAGCCACGACCTCGTAGTCCAGAAGCACCCCGGCCAGCTTCGAGCGGGCCGGTTTGATCTCGTTGATGTCCCAGAAGAGCTGGGCAATGTCGTAGATCGAGCTGTCGCCGTAGTTCCGGATCACTACCCAAAATTCGGCCCACAGAGCTGGGTCCTCGTCCCGGCGGTTCAGAACCTCGACCGAATTGAACCCGAAATAATCGAGTAGCGCCCTCTGCAGGGTGGAGGGGCGGCCGAGCCGCGCCCAGTAGCGGTAGGCGTTGCGGACGCGGGCGGTGAAATGCTCCTCCGTCTCCAGCGGAGCCCGGGCAATGCCTCGGCTGCGGGCGAAATTGGCCAAAAACCCCGCCTCGCAGCGGTCGGCGAAAAACTGCGCCCGCAAGGTCAGAACAGTCTCCCGCGCGGCATCCAGGGACTCCGCGCCGCCCTCGGCCAGCAAGGCCAGAGGCCCCGGCCGCTGGATCAACGGCCAGCGCAGCTGACGCTTGAAATAGTTCCAGAAAAGCCCCATCTACGCCTCGCTGGCCATGGTGTAGCTCAGTTCGATGCTCTGTAGCACCGCCAGACCGTCCGCCGGAACCTCCGTATCGCCGGCCGGGCTGGTGAAGGTGATCCGCTTCACGCCAGAGACACCCATCATCGGCCATTTGAGCAGGTCGATCGGGGCATCCTGCCCGATCTCCATCGGCGTGATCCCGGCCACCGGGGCCGTGCTGTCGAAAAGGGCACGCTCCCGCGCCTCGGCGGCCGCCAAAACCTCCGCCGGTACCCCCGAGGTCAGTTCCAATTCGGCAATGATCGCGACATAGACCGGGGTCGGCCCTTTGACGAGCACGTCGTCGTTGATCGGGATCTTCTCGTCGTCGTTGCCGGTGCCGAGGATGTTGGCGGTCACCGCGTCGATCAGCGTCTGAGTCGGCAACCCGGCGGTCCCCCTGATGACCACGTCGACCGTCCCCTGGCCGCGGGGATGCTGGTCGAGTATCTTCGCCGAGACCGTCCCCGCCACTTCCAGGGCCCAGGCCTCGTAGGCGTGTTTGGTGCAGCCGTTGAGCTGTTTCCAGGCCAAGGTGTAACGGCCGCGCAGGCTCTCGTCTCCTTCGGCGTCCGCGCCTTCCGACGTCAGCCAGTCGGCCCGATTTTCAACCCCGTCGATGCCGTCAATCGTCGTCGCGACCTCGCTGATCTGCCCGGCGGTGACGTTTGCCCCCTGCCCGTAATCCTCGGCCTCCGCCGGTACGGTCACCTCGGTCGCGCCGGCGGGGAGTACGGCGTCCGCCGTGGTGACGAAGCGATAGACCCGCCCGGCGCCGTCCGGCAAGGTCTTCACAATTCGCCCGGCCGGGATCGGCACGTTGCCGGCGGCGGCATCCCGCACGAACACGACCGCCCCGGAGGCCTTGGTCTGCCCCTTGCGGGTTACCCCCACCGCGGAACAGTGCAAATCGAGCCAGGCCCCGGTGGCCGTATCGGGAAAGGCCTGGTTCAACACCAGGAGCAGAAACTGGTAGAGCTGGTAGAGCCCCCATCCCCACAGCTCCAGCAGCCCCCGCACCACCCCCTTGTTCAGGTTCAGCCGGGTCGGCAGCCACCCCGAGATGGCGTATTCCTCCTGCTTGACGGCGAGGCGGTCATAGAGGTCCTGGCGGATCTCGGCGAGCGGGCGGGCGATCAGGTCACGGATGGACATCGGCAATCACCATTCCCAGTTTGTCGGTCGATGTTTCGATCACCAGGTTGAAGGGGTGGTCCTCGCCGACGAACTCCCACGAGACCCGAGCCTGCAAGCCCATTTCGCCCCAGCGCAGCAGCTCGCAGGCGGCGCTTCCCACGGCTACCCGAGGGTCGGCGGCCACCCGCCGCTCCACCTCGGCGATGAAGGCCAGGCGGTTGGCCGGGGTGTTCTCCTCGCAAAACCACTCGTGAACCAGGGAGCCGAAGGTCGTGTCATAAAAGAGCTCGCCGAGGGGCTGGAAGAGCCGCAGGCGGATGTCCTGCACCCCGGTCTGTGCGCCCTCGGTCAAAAGCAACTCGCCGTTGGCCGCCACCGGCGCCTGATCGGATTCGTCGAGCCTGATGTCCCGGCCGAAAACGTCGTCCATTACATCCCCTGTCCCGGCGCATTGGTGATCCCGCCGCCGTCGCCGTTCTCCTGGTGGGTGTGGGCGTTGTAGACCTGGCGCATCCCGGCCATGCTTTTGGCGCCGCCTGTATCGGAAATGTTGGCGCCGGCGACGATGCTCCCCGAAACGGCCAGGAGCGGCGAGGTCACCTGCACCTTGGTCGCCGCCTGGAGCGTGATCTGCGGGGCCTTGATCAGCGCATTCCCGGTTACATCGATGGTCCAGGCGCCGCCGACCGTTTCGGCCTTGCTGCCGCCCACCTGCTGGCTTTTATTGCCGCCGATGGTATTGACCAGGTCGGCATCGGTCGCGTGCATGATTGTCCCGGACGGGGTAATTGTGAGGTAGACCCCGGGCTTTTGCTGGATGATGAAGGCCCCCAGCTCGCAGGCAGGGGCCTTGTTTTTCGCCCAGCGGAAGTTGGAGATCCGAGGGTAGTCCGGATCGCCGTCGTAGTAGGTGATGTCGCACAGGGTGCCGGGCGTCGGCGGGCAGACCATTCCGCGCTCCGGCCCGCCCCAGAGAATGGGGATCTCGATCTTCGGCAGCAGCGGCTCCCGTTCGTCGTCGCTCTCGTCGTTGCGCAGCGGTTGCACGTCGGCAAAATAGGCGCCGTCCGAAGCGTAGGCCTTCACGATCCTCCCCTTGCGCGGCACCCGGTAGTAATGCCTCAGGTTCGGCATCGCCAGTTCCATCACCCGCCGCAGCAGCGCTTTCAGGTCGACCTCACGCCCAGCCATGTTCCTCCCCGTACACCAGATGCGTTCTGGCTTTATCCGGAGTCCCCTCGTGCCGCACCCGCAGCGCCCGGAACGTCTGGTCGACACCCCGCCGCACGTCCCGGAGCCGGAAGAGCCGAGAATGCCGCAGTTCGGGGAGGAGAAAGGTCTCCACCGTCCCCAGGCCCTTGGCCCCTCCGGCCGGGTCATGCCGAATCAGCCCCGCCGCCGTCGCGATCACCGCCACATCCCCCGGCTCGTCGAAGTCCCCCCAGTTCACCCTGCCGTCGCCGCCCTGCCACAGTGCCCAGCGACGCATGTCCAGGTCAAAAGCTTTTTGACAGCTATGGGCCGCCTGCACGGCCACCTGCCAGACCGGGATCGACGAGGCGACAAAACGCGGCAGCACCATGCCGGTCGCGCCGACCCGGCCCGCAGCCAGACCTGCCTTGCGAATCGCAAAGGCGACGATCGCCTCCGGCGTTTCGTTCTCCCAGCTCTGGCGGACCAGGGTGGTCGCAATGATGCTGGCGGGATCGGCGGCCGCCAATTCCAACTCGTCCCGGGTGCGCCCCTGCCGCGTCCAAGCCACGGCGCCCGTCCAAATCGCCGGCGTCTGGTTGCGGTAGCCGCCCCGGATCTCCAGGGAATCGCCCTGCTTCACCGCCCGGTAAAGCTCCCCGGTCGGGTCGGCCAGGGTCAGTCCGGCCATGGAAAATGGCGCCTGCCGTTCCGATTCGATCCACCACCGCGGGCAGCGCAGAATATCGCGGCCGGCCAGGAGGATATGGACCCGCAGTCCGGAGAATTCCATCATCCTGCTCCCGCGTTGAAACCGGCGCTGAAGGCGTCGGTAGGATCGTCCTGGATTTTAGCCGCCGGCGCCGGCGCGGCCGCGGTGGTGGCCGGGGCGGCGCCCTTCGGCTGGTTCGAGGCGGCGATCGCCTTTTCCGCCGCGACGATCGCCGGCTCGTATTCGGCAAAGGCCAAGCTGGCGCGGATGGTGTCGGCCTGGTCGTCCTCCTCCGAATCGAGGGCACCGAAGACTACCTTGTCGATGCCCCGGGCCCGGGCGTGCCGGCCCGTCACCGCGTAGATTCTGGGATTGCTGCCGTTGTCCGACCCCTTGAAGATCCGATTGATGGCGGCCAGCTTGTCGTAGCAGTCGCTTTCGTCGTCGGTCAAAAGCTCCAGGTCCAGGGTGAGCCCGGCATCCTCCCAGCCCATGGGGATCTTGGTTTTTCCCGAGAGACCATCCTGTTCGACCCGGTCGAGGCGCACCTGGCCGGCGATCGACTGCCGAACCAGAATGCCGGGAAGGGCGGCGCCGTTCAGCCGCACCTCGCCGTCCTCGAACACCAGCTTGCCGTCAGGCATCGTAGCTCTCCACCAGCGCCTGAAGCGCCTTGACGAAGCCCTCCGCGTCGGAGACATTCGGCAGCTGCAAGGTCAGACTCTGGATCGTCACGCTGCGTCCCGGGGCTTTGGCCTCGGTCTGGCGTTCGGACCTTTGCCCGGTCGGTGCCGGCGCCAGACCGGCCGGCGTGACCGCCACCGTCGTCGCCAGGGCCGCGCCGGCCAGAGCACCGGCAATGGTGGCCCTCAGCCCGGGCGCCGACGCCCGCACGCCAACCCCCAGGGTGTCCATGATCCGGGCGCCGGAGAGGGTCAGGGCCGAGAGCGGCCCCTCCTTGGCGTCGGAGAAAGGCAGGAGGGCACGGATTTTCTCGAAACCGGCCCGCACCAGATCGCCGGGCAGGGAAATGACCGACTGAATTCCGGCGGCCAGCGTCTCCACGATCCGCTGCCCGCTCTGCCGCCAATCGAGGCCCGCCAGATACCGCTCCGCCGCCATAAACCCCTGGATCAGCCACCCCAGCGGGGTCAGGTTCAGAAACGCCCATTTGAGTGCCCCGCCCATCTCCAGCGCGATTCGGCCGAGAGACTGAAAGAGCGGCGCCAGGGCGGTCAGCACCGGCTGCAGGGCGGCCCAGAGTTCCTTGCCGACCTTGACGGTCGCCCCCACGAAGTAGCCGAGGACGTACAGCACCAGGTTGACCGCGTTGCGGACCCCCTCGAAACGGCGATAGAGGAGCACCAGCGCCGCCACCAGGGCGACGACGCCGAGGACGATCCAGGGGAGGGGATTGGCCAGCAGGGCCGTGGTGAAGGCCCAGACCGAACGAGCGGCCGCCAGAATATGAACCTTGAGTACAGCGGCCGCACCGCTGATCGCCGACAGTCCCGTGGCGAGAGCCGGAAGCCCCAGCCCGACCACACCGATGACCGCCGCCAGAGAGCCCAGGACGAACAGCAGTGCCGAGAAAACCGCCAGGCCGATCACCACCACCCGGGTCAGGGTGCCATGCCGTTCGGCGAATTCGCTGATGCCGACGGCCAAGCGCCCGACCCACGCCAACAGCGGCGCCAGAATCGGGATCAGTTGCCGGCCGATGACCTCGGTCACGTTGTGCATCCGCTGCCCGAGGAGTTGAATCCCGGCGCCGATATCGGCATTCATGGCCGCGGCCATCTGTTCGGTCGTGACGGTCCCCGCGCCCATGGAGGTCCGGAGGACGTCGATGTTTCCGGTCAGGGCGCCGACCTTGCCATAAAGCAGGTCGATCACCGCCACCGCCTCCTGCGTGCCGAACGCCTGCTGGATTTTGGCCTTCTCAACCGCGTCCAGGGTGTCGCCGTATTTCCCCCGCAGCTTGTCCAGAATCTGCGGCATGGAGAGCAGCTGGTTGTTGGCATCGACCAGCGGCAGCTTCAGCTTATGGCCGGCGATCGCCGCCGCCTGCATCACCGCCCGATATTTGGTTCCGGCCTCGCTGCCGCTCATCGTCGCCTGCAGCATGCCGAGGATCGCCAACTGTTCCTCCATCGGCACCTTGGCCGTGGTGGCCGCGGCCCCCAGGGTGGAGATCGCCTGGGCCATCCCGCCGCCGGTGGTCTTAAAGGCCTTGACGCTGGAGGCGATGCCGGCCGAAAAAAGTTCGCCGAATTGCAGGTCGCTCAGGTTGGCATAGGCGTCGCGGTAGATGCCGTAGCCGGTGGCGAAGAGACTCGTCATTTCCGCCGTGGTGCTCTTGGTGGCCTTGCCGGTGAGGGCGGCCAGGCGGGTGTAGTCGGCGACCCCCTGGTCGGTCAGGGAGGAAATGCCGCTCTTGATGTCGTAGGCCGCTGCGATGAACTGCGCCTTGCTGGTCCCGGCCCATTGGTTGGAAAAACGGGCGGCGGCACTCTCCATCACCGCCATGTCGGCCACTCCGACGCTCGCCAACTCCCCCAGGGCCTTCTGGGTCTCAACCGTGGCCAGGGCCGTCCCGCCGAGGAGCGACATCATCAGCGCGCCACCGCCAGCCACCAGCAGGCCATAGGTCCGGAACTTGTCGAAGGTCGGCCCCAGGGCGCTGGCCTTCGCCTTCAGATGATCCAGACTCTTGCCGATCGCTCCGGACGGCCCCGTGACCTTGTCCACCACGTTCAGCAAGATACCCAATTTGAAGATGCTTTCCATTAACGTCCTCCGCCCAGCGCCTTCGCCACCGCTCCCGCCAGAACCGCCGCCTGACGCTCCTCAAACCATTCCGCTTCCACCGTCTGCTCCACCAGCTCTTCCAGACCCCCGGCCGGCTCGATCCCCAGGGTGGACCGGACCAGAACCCGCATCTGCCGCAGCGGGTTCTGGTCCAGCTCCCGGCGGGCTACAGCTTTTTTACCGCGAACTCTTCAGTGAGCCCCACCGCCTCCTGGAGGGCCTGAGCCAGGGCGACCATGCGCCCGGGTTTCTCGTCGAACTGCGCCGCCAGGGTCTCCTTGTCCGGATGGACGGCCAGATCGAAGACCAGGTTCTTGGTCGCCAGGGACAACTTCTTTTTGACGATCAGGGCCAGATAGCGGTCCAGGTCCGCCTGGCCGGGTTTCTTGAAGTAGTAGGTCTGATCGTCTCCGGTCAGTTCCAGCACCTGGCCCTTGGCCTGGGTATCGACGACCTGTTGCGGCAGTTTTCCCATCTGTATGCCTCCTTACTTGGCCGGTGGTGCCGGCGGGTTTTTGGGTGGCCGACTCATGCCAGCGCCGGGGTGCCGCCCCACTTGATGGGGCTAAGAATCGTCAGATCGAATTTGCGGACGCCGGTATTGTCGTCACCCTGCTTGCCGCCGGAATCGACCTTGGTGATTTTGCAGTCCGGCAGTGTGTCGAAGACCGCCGGCTGATCGTCGTTGGCATAGGAGACGACGATCACGAAGGGCGGGCCGCTGTAGTAATCGCCCAGGGCCGCCTTCAGCCGCTCCGCCTCGTCCAGATCCAGCTCCATCGAGGCGCCGGCCTTGTAGTTCTTGCGGCCGTAGCCGCGGGGCTTGCTCCCCTTGCCGTAGCGGGCTTCCACCGGCCGCTCGTCGTTGTAGCTGATGTTCTGCACCCCGATGGCGGTGCCGTTGGGGAGCTGGATTTCCACCGACTCCCAGTCGTAATAGTTGCCGTTGATGGACATTGCCTTTGATCCTCCTTATGCCGCCAGCCGCGGATCGAAGGCGCCGCCGGCATAGACATAGCGGGCGAACAGCTTGATCTGGCGGATGATCGGGATGCCGATCAGCGTCATCTCGACGCCGACGCCGTTGTTGACGATGTCCTGCCCGGGGGGAATGACCACCTGGTGGGCCGCCATCTCCTGCGGGATCGCCGCCACCAGAGTGTTCAGGGCGGCCTCGATATTGGTCTTCAGGTAGATCAGGCCGGTGGCCGAACCCTCGAGGAGTGCGTCGCCGGCTTCGTCGTACATGCTCTTGAGGGCCGCGATCCGGCTCTTCCTCACCGCCTTGAAGACCACCCGCAACACCGTCAGATACTGGTAGTCGCTGGTCGGATCGGCCAGGGTCCGCTCGTCTCCCCAGTAGGCGGCCGAAAGCCCGGCATAGCGGCGCCCGGTCAGGTACCCGGCCGTCTCCAGCTGCTGCTGGTGTCCTTCGGTGTAGAGGTCCGGCAGCGTCCCCTGGGAGATGCCGCCGTCCCGCACCCGGCCGAGCGCCCGCATCACCGGAATCGCCAGCAGGCGCCCCGCCGCCAGTCCGGCCCAGTTGCGGGTCAGGCGCTGGCCGGTGGCGTCGGCCACCTCGCCATGAGCGGCGCAGCAGGCCACGAAGCGATGGGCGAAGCTCTGTTTCTCGGCGATCAGCGCCGCCGCCCATTCGTCGATCGTCTCGTTGGCGTAGGGCAGGCGGCTTTCGGTCAAAAAGAACGTCGGGCGGTGGGCGTTCCACAGCAGGTCCGCCTGGGCTCCCAGCGCCGCCCAGTCGACGGAATCCGACGGTCCGACCACGTGGACGAACTCCACGTCATAGAGGGAGAGCGGCTGTCCCAGGGCGCTCAGCACCGCCGCGATGGAGGGCACCGGCGCCAGGATCTCCAGGCTGTAGGTATCGCCCAGCACCGCATCCTGCGCGGGGAAAGTGATTGTCGCGCCGGTCGAGCCGACCGCGATCGCCCCGTCCGCGGGAATGGTCCGCTCCGGGCCCCAGCTGTCCCCGCCGTCGAGAGTGAGCTGGTAGGTGCCGACGTTGCGGCCACCGGCGGCGAGAATGCGCAGCATCGCGTCGGCCGCGGCTTTGACCGTTCCCGCCGCGGTGATGTCCGGCCCGGTACCGACTTTAGTGATCGGCCCGATGGCGGCCCGGGACAGGCAGGCATAGGTATCGGCCGCCACCAGATCGCCGGCGGCAAGGACCAGGGTCAGGCCGGTCTCGCCCAGCGCGATCTGACCATTGGCCGGAACCGTGTCCGCCACGGCGAAGGTGGCGCCGCCGTCCTCGCTGATTCTGGCCGTCGCCACCCCGGGAGCGCCGGGGTCGACGATCTCCACTACCAGATCGGCATTGCCGGCAGCCACCCCGCTGATGGTGCCGGTGGGACCTTCGCCCACCTGCTCCAGGGGGGTCGCGTAGCCGCCGGAGAGGCCCGCCACCGGCACCGCGATCACCACCGGGGCCTGACCGCCGGCGGCGAAGACGTCGCGCAGCTTGTCGACCAACGGGCCGACCCCGAGCAAGGCATTCAGATCGCTCGATTTGCCGAGCAGATAGCCTCTGCCGACCACGCCGGTCGAGCAGACGCCGGTGACGATGCACACCCCCTCGACCCCGCCCGGGGCCAGGCCGCTGGTGCCGTCGACCAGGTATTCCAAAACGTCTCGCATGATTTTCTCCTTGTGCCCGACGCCCCGACGGGGCGGTTAGAGTTTCCCGCCCCCCTGGGGCCGGGCGTCGAACGCCGCGGCAGCCGCGTCGAACTCGGCAGCCGTTACCTGTTTCCCTTGCGCCCAGCCCTTGGCGCGGCGCAGCCCGGCCAGATACCAGATCGGGAGGCCCCGCTCGCGGGCGATCTCCTCCACGAGGCGCAGCGTGCCGCCGGGAACCGGCGGGTGGGTGGCCACCATGGCGGTGGCGGATCGTTTCTTCTTTTCCGGAGGCATGTGGAACTCCTTTCGTTAAAGGACCTGGGGGTTGAAATCAATCGACTGCACGATCGGAATTTCGTCCTGGGTATGCACTCCGCCGACGAAGGAGATTCTCACGATCGCCACGTGGGCACGGCGCTTCTGCCGGTCGGCGGCGGTCTCCACCGTCCAGGGACGGGCTTCATCCTGCAACTCGACGGTCACTGCGTTGTTGCCGCTGTCGGCCAGCATCCGGGTTCCGGCGATCGTCGCCTCCAGCTGGTCGACCAGGCCGAGCCGGTCGGTCTCTCCCCACAGATCCTCGAAGCGGGCCGCGTACAGAATGCAGCGGACCAGGATCTCGCGGCGGTAGCGCCGGCGGGTGAAGGTGTAGCGGGTGGCCTGGGCGTTGCGCACCCGGGCGATGGTCCGGCCGTCCCGGCGCTTGCGGTCCTGCAGCAGCAAGAGCTGGGCGGCGAAATCGTTGTCCTTCAGGAAATCTCGCGGCAGCTCGCCGAAGAAGACGTTGCCGATATCGTCGGGGCCGTTGGCCCGGGCGGCGCGGTACGGCCGGGAGAAACCGCCCAGGGACAGTTCCGTCAGGCACCCGGTCAAAAAAGATTTGAGGGTCGCGATCATTTCTTGAACACCTTGATGGCGGTTCCCATCAGCTCGCCGGCGATCTCGTCCTTCATCTCCTCGAAGGTCGGCTGCCAGAGTTTGCGGGCCGGGATGATCTTGCCGTCGTCGTCGGGCTGCTCGTGGATCAGCGCGATGTCGGTCACATCGTCCCCGTCCTTGCTCTTCACGCCGCGCTGCACGCCGACCATGCCGGTCCAGGCCGTGGGCTGCGCGGTGGTGATGTTCTGGTACATCTCGTTGGTCGCCCGCAGAATGTCGGGGGAGAGGTTGCGGGCCATCTTGCGATCGGCGTAGGCCTCGGCGAGCGGCTCCCAGTCCAGGTCCTGGTTGTCGATGTGCCCCAGCACCGTCCGCTCGATTCTCTTCAAGGAGCGTCCCAGGGCCTTGGCCTGCTCGCTCTTGAAGCCGTTCGCCGCCCGGTCGAGGACCTTGGAGAGCCGGTCCCAGTCGCCGGTCAGATGGGCCCCCATCAGCGCACCGCCTCAAGGACCACCAGCAGCGGCACACCCCGGAACAAGGCGCGATCGGCCACGGCCGAAAGGGTGAAGCGGCGGCCGTAGATCAGCAGGAGATCGTCCACGGTGACGAGCAAGGTGCCGTCGCCGTCGACCAGGCCCTTCTCGGCCAGGTAAGCGCGATTGAACTTGACCGCATAGCGCTCCGCGATCTCTTCCCCCCGCTCCCGTTCCACCAGCTCCCCGTGGGCCTGCCCCTGGCCGTCCCCGGCCGGAGTCACCCCGGCCAGCAGCTCGACATCGCCGCCAGCGGCAAGCCGCAGGACCACCAGAGTCCGGAAAAAGGTGTCGGTCACGTCGCGCAGCGCGGCGGTGAAGTCGTCGGCGGATTCTTGATCGAGCAGGTCCATAATTTCGTCTCGGCAAGGGGTTCGGCCAGGGGCCGGGGGATCCCGGCCCCTGGGTTTCAACGCGAGGGTTACCGGGCCAGGGTCAACATCGCAAGGGGAGGTGGCAGCCGCTGTCCATGGTACGTGTCCCGATCGCCTTCAGGCCGGAAGTGCAGGAGGAGCAGGACATGCGCATTCGGCCGGCGGGCGGGGCGTAGGACGGTCCAGACAGGGTGCGCGGGTCGGAAACGGCAACGACCCGGTCGTAAAGGGTTGCCACATCGCCCGAAACCCGGACGGGCGCGGGCAGGACGGCGGCAGGGGTCAAGATCATCTGCCCGGCGTTGGACAGGTGACCGATGCCGGCGCCGATCTGGGGCGGAGACGGGCAAGCGTCGCAGGCCATGACGGGCAGGGCCCAGACGAGGACCGCCAGCAGGACCAGCCCAGCCAGCAATCCGGAGGAACACCACGTTCGTTTCATCGATCTCTCCTTCTCTTGGGGTTAAGGGCCACCACGGCCCGGGATTACTCGCCGGGGACGAAGGCCATCGGCACGCCGGCATCGGCGGCCGTGGAAAGCTTCGCGGTCTTCTCGGTAATCGCCGCGGTCAGTTTGCGCTCCATCTCCTGGAGAAACCGCAGCTTGTCGACAAACTCCGCCTTGCCGGCGCCGTCCCCCTCGGCCGCGGAGAGGGACTTTTTGTACTTGCTCATCGCCGGCAGGATCAGCGCCTTCGCCGCTAAGTCGGCCACCAGCGACTTCTGCAGGGTGGAGAGGGCGGACTCGGCCGTCCCTTCGTAGCCGGCCAGGGCCTGCGCCTCCTCGATGACCGTCCCGAGCGAGGCGGCGAAGAGCGCCGCCGCGTCGGGCAATCGGTTCTGCACCATCTGGAGGATGGTGGCCATGGGTTACTGGGCCGCGCCGCGGGTGAAGATCTGCGCCGCGTCGGTGAAGATCCGGGAGAAGCCGAGGACCTGGCTGATGACGGTCTTCTCGAGCTGTTTGTCGATGACCTTGTCGGTCTCGATCAGTTCGGCGCCGCTCTCCTTGACCAGTTCCAGGGCGGCGTTCTTGGCCACCGCGATCAGCTGGCTGTCGCCGAGGCTCGTTTCGGTCCAGTTGAAGCGGCGGATGTTGTAGCCGAACACCCGCGCCAGGTTGCCGGTGGCTGCGGTGTCGAAGAGGCGGGAGTCCTTGAACTCGTCGAGCTTGAGGATCTCCTTGAGCAGGGCCGTCTTGCCGGTCCAGACGCTGGCTTCCCAGGTCTCCATGCCGAGGAAGAAGTCGAGCAGGTTCTCGTAGGTGACCGGCGTCGCCTGGGTGGCCGGTGCGCCGTTGCCGTTGCCGTCGCCGTTGACGATGTTGTACATGGCATAGGCGACCATGCGCTTGGCCAGACGCTGGCCGATCAGCTGCATGTGGATCGAGAGGAGCGGCAGCTTCATGCGCCGCAGCACCTCGTAGGTGGCGTCCAGCGCCACGCCGATCTTGGCCAGCCGGATCGACTGTTTGCCGGAGGCGATCGTGACGGTCGGGAACGGCGCTCCCTCGGCGATTCGTTTGAAGTCCAGGTTCTTGACGTCGAACTGGGCATTGACCGTCTCGTAGACGCCGGAGTCGATGGTGGTGGTGGTGGCGATCAGTTCATCGAGGATCAAGTCGAAGCGACCGAGGCCGACCATGCCGATGCGCACGTTGCGGTTGATGAACTCGGGGAAGAGGATCGAATCCTCCTTGGTTCGATAGAAGGCCTCCACCGTGGCGGTCTTCAGGTTGATGTCCCGCTCGAAGAGCGCGAACTCGAAGGCATCGAGTCCCTCCACCTGCGAGGGGGCTTCCTTCCCCAGCAGCTCGGAGAAGGTGATCCCCTTCTGCCGGGCCTGCTGGTACATCCCTTTTTCCAGTGTCAGCATGTCGGTCTCTCCTTGGTTGGTGTCGGGATTACCCCAGGTCCATGAACAGCGTGCCGGCGACCGCGTCGATGGAGACGACGAAGACCTGCCGGCCGACTTCCGCGGCGGTACCCCCCGCGAGATCGGCGAGGGCGACGGCCGCCACCGCGGCGGCGCCGGTCGATGCTCCGGAGTTGTCGACGGCGACCAGGTCGGCGGCCGCGCTCGCCTCGATGGCCGCGATGACCTCGGCCGCCGTGGAGGTGATGGCGCCGCCGGAGCCGGTGGCCAGACTGACAACGATGTCGCGGCCGATCACGTCGACGGACAGTGCCTGGTCGTTCCCGTCCGGATCGACCAGGGCGACGCTGATATCGTTACCGGCCGCGCCGGGGGCCACCGCCGTGAATGCGATCGCGTTGTTGTTGGCCACCACCCCCGTGACCAGGCTGGCCGCCACGGCAGCCGCCGCTGGCCGCACCCCTCCGGCGTCGTCGGCCACCAGATCCTGACGGTTCAGTCCGGGCGCGCCGGTGTAGGCCACCTCCCGAAATCCGCGAGCCTGCACCGCGGATACCCCGCCGCCCAGGTCGACCTTGTCGATCACGCCGTAAAAGACGTCGCCGTCCTCGCACCGGTCGATGGTGCCGTTGGCGCCCACCTTGCCGACGCAGCCTTCATCCTCCGGCAGCAGTCCGACCGCCGACAAAAACGTCACGACGGCCACCCAGATTCCTCGAAAATCAACGGTCCACATGGTCAAAGCTCCTTTGATCGGGTGATTGATGTAGGGGCGCGATGCTCCGCGCCCAGGGCGTCATGAATGTCGCCCCTACGAAACCTTGTAATCCTCGGCCCGCTTGCCGCCGAGCTGGTCGCCGGAGCCTCCGGCATGCGAGGACCGCCGCGACAGGGTGCCGCCGCACTTCTCGCAGGTGAGCGGCGCCGCCTCCTCGAGGGCCGCGTCGTACTCCGCCAGGAGCGCCCGGGCGGTGGACAGATCGGCCTTGAGGATCACGCCGTCGACAAAGGCCTGCTGGGATTTCTCCCCCTTCAGCGCCTTGTAGCGGGTCATGGCCGTCTCCCGGGTTTCCTTCAGCAGCTGCTGCCCCAGGGCGGCATCGGCTTTCAGCCCGGCGAGCTCGGCGGTCTTGCCGTCGATCACGACCGTGATCCTGGCGTCCAGCTCCTCGAGCGTCAGTTCGGTCCCCTCGGCGATCCCCAGCCGGGCGGCCAGCGCGGCATACACTTTCATGTTGTCATCTCCTTTTTCGGTGGGCACTTCCAGCCCGGTTTTGGTGGAGCCGCCCGGGGCGGCCAGACTCTTGGCGAAGGGGTCTTCCCCTTCCCAGACGATAGAGACCTCGGCGGCCCGGACGATCCTGGTCACCACGAAGCGGACCACTTCGCCGTCGACCTCCTCGCCGAGGTAATCGTAAAAATTCTTGAGCTCGGGATGGCTGCGCTCGTATTCGAACCAGATCGTCACGCTCGCCGAACGCAGCGCCTTGATCTCCACCCCCCGGGCCAGGCGGGCATCGACGGTCTTGTCGATCACCAGCTCCGCGTTGATTCCCGGCGGGGTGTTCGTCTCGTCCCAGGTCGGCGACTGGACGAAGCCCTTCCAGTTCTCGACGTCGGCGTAGTGATTGGTGTAGAGGGTCACGCCGGCGAACATTTCCACCGCCTCTCTCAACACACCCGGGCGGGTGAAGTCGAAGAAGCGGTAGGGAGTCACGGCCGCCGAAAGGATCCGCCACGGGGTGACCAAAAACTCCTCAGGGTTCAGCCCCCCATTCTCCGGAGCCCCTTCGCCGGTCGCGAAGTTGAAGTGCCCCTTGACCCCGGGTTGAAGGCAACCGGAGGTCGCCATGCCGAACCGGCCCCAGGCCAATCCTTCCCGAACCACTTCGAATTGTTTCTGCTGCGTCGTTTTGGCCATCGCTCACCTCGTCCCGAAATGCCCGTCAGGGCCTCAAATCGTGTTTATAACGCCCCTGTCAAGGGTTTTGCGGCCCATGGCCCCACCTCAGTCCTCCGCCGCCTTCCTGTGGCGACATTCGGGATGGAAGGGCGGCGACTCGAAACCGGCATCCTGCAGCTCCTGGTCGGTCATTCCCTGCACCTGGTCGATGGAGTAGTGGCTGGAGAGGAACGGCGGAAGCTGGCTGCGCGATTCGAACCCCTGTTCCAGGATCTTCGCCAGCCGGGTGGCTGCCGCCTTGACCTCGAAGACCCGGTCGAGCATCGACAGACAGAACTCGCAGATCGGCGCGGTGCGCGGTCCGACAATGCGGTAGCGCTCGAAGCCACTCTCGTAGAGCGAGAGGGTCTGCCCCATGTTCTGCACCCGGCTCATGGTGGTGGAGACCAGCTGCACCACCTTTTTATAGGAGGTGTTCTTGATCACCTCGGGGAACTCCCGGCGGAACTCGTCCCAGGTGGCGGCGTCCTTGATGTTGAGTCCCTTGGCGATGTATTCCCGCTCCAGCCAGTTGACGAAGTTGCGGCCGGTGGTCTCGTTGTCGGCCAGGTAGTTGCCGCGGCCGAAATAGTACTGGTCGATGCCGGTCAGGTAGCGCAGGGCGTTGCGATCGATCACCTTGAGGTCGAGCCCCAAAAGCACCCGGCGCCGGCCCAGGCGGCTGGGCCGGCCCACCGCCGCCTGGAGATAGCTGGTGTCCTCGAAGCGGTAGCGCTGCCAGGCATCGGTGACGAACCGGCCCGTCACCCGGGTCACCGCCGAGGCGGTCAGTTCGCTGCGCAATTTGGCGGCGAAGGCGGCGAAAACGGCCGCGGCGAAGGCCTTTGCGTCGGCGAAATCTCCCGCCTCGGCCGTCCGGATCCCCGCGGCGATCGCCGCCTCCTCAGGCCCCGTCAGCACGCTCTCCAGGGCCGCCTGGTAACTCTGGTCGCGGCGATCGTCGGCCGCCTGCTCCAGACGGACGGCGATTCGCTCGGGGGCGTGCAGATAGCGGCCGGCGGTGCGGTCGAACCGGAACCTGGCCGAGAGCATCCCCTCGGGGGGCACGTCGCCCGGCAGCCGGCCGGTCGCCTCCTCGTAGCCCAGTTCCCGGGCCGCCTCGTCGTCGTCGATGAAGCCGGCGTTCCGCTTGGCGATGACGTTCTCGATCCGCACCTTCTCGGCCGCTTCCTTTTCCTGCTGTTTGAACCCGCTGTTCTGGTTGAAGCCGACCGTCACGTTGGCGTCGATTCCCCGCAGCAGCAGATCCAGCTTGTAGCCCTTTTCCAGGAAGCGTTTGATCAGCCGCCGGGCGTTGACCAGCTTGGCGATCAGCCGCTCGAAATCGACCTCGGCATAGGTTTCGGTCGTGGAATAACTGCGGCCCATCATCGAGGGCGGAATGTCCAGGCCGGAACAAATCTGTTCTTCGTTGAGCTGCCAGATCGAGGCGGCGCCGGCGGCGGCGCCGGGGGAGATGGCGTTGTGCTTCGCCTCTTGGTCTTTGAAATGGACGGCGACCCCCTTACTCAGGTTGGCTGAGTAGGCCTTGGCGTAATCGGCCAGGCGCTTCTGCAGGCGCAGACGGTAGGCCTCGTCCGACTCGGCGGGCTTCTGTTCGGGGACGTCCAGGGCGACGTCGAGGAAACCGAGCAGGCCCATCTTCTTCAGGATGTGGCCGATGTTCCCCAGGCCGTCGAGCTGCATCTCCACGTTCTTCACCGCCGCCAGCCAGGGCGGAATGGCGTAGGGGCGCCCGTCGAGGGTCTGCAGCGGGCTGTAACTGTAGCTCATGGGGTTGAGTGCCAGGTAGCCGCCCTCGGCGGCGCGGCCGGTGTACTGGTAGGGCATCCAGGCGCCGTTCTCCCGGCGGAAGCGGATCTGCTTCACCGGCACCACCGCGACATCGGCGATCCCTTCGGTAAGGCGCTCGGCGATCACCCACTCGGCCGAGAGGGCGCCCATCAGGGGAATCTGCCGCAAAAAGTGGTTGACCAGGCCGTCGACCCCGCCGCCGGTACGGTAGACGTTGCCGGCCAGGTCGTTGAGGCGTCCGAGGACCGCCTCGGGATTGCGCCCCTCGACCGCCACCTCGTGGCCGGTGTTCCCCAGGTTGACCCAGATGGAGAGCGCCTGGGAGACGTCCGGATTGAAGACCGACAGCGGCTCCAACACGGCCAGCATCTCGGGCGGGAAGTCCGGGGTGGCGAAATCGTAGAACCCGGCGAGCCGGCCGATGCTGCAGCCCATGGTCTCCTCGGCGGGGATCGACTGTTGCCCGGGCTGGATGTCGAGCGCCGGCTTGCGCGCGAAGGGCCACCACTTCATGCCACTGCCTCCGCGAATTCGGGCAAGGTGTCGGTGACCCGGGCCCCCGAGCCCTTCTGCAGGTAGCCGATTGCCATCTCGGAGGCGTCCGGGCCGTCGTCGTGAACCGTCGCATTGTTGATATAGACGAACTGCTCGACCAGCAGCTTCTGGTCGGAATGCCGCTTTTCGAACTGCATCCGCTTGTGCTCCCAGAGATACTCGCAGGTGCCGACGATGCGGCTGTCGACCTTGCTGGTCGAATGGTGAATCGGCGACCAGGGGAGGAAATGGCCGACCTCTTTGGCGTAGTTCGCGATCGCCTCGTGGAGGAAGTCCTTGAGCATGTTCTCCTCGATGACGACCCGGCCCGGGTACTGCTCGTTCTGGGCGTAGGCGGCGGCGAACATCTCGCCGATGGAGCGGCGCTTGATCCAGGCGTGCATGCAGAAGAAGAGCATCGCCTGGCGGTCGAGCCCCCAGGTGACGACGGCGCGATAATCGCTTCTGCCGGTGGCGGTGCTCGACGGGTCGATGCCGGTGGCGAAGAGGAGCCGGCGATCCACGATCTGGAGCCGCTCGAAGTAGGCGGCCGTCTCTTCCGGGAAGGGACTGTCCTCTTCGGTCGATTTGTTGCGAAACTCCTTGTTGAAGTGGCGGGTGGTGACCAGACGCTTCTTGCGCATCAACTTGTCCCAGGGCCAGCGGGCCGGCCAGAGGGTGAGCTTCGCCTCCTCGTCGACCACCGCGTCGTAGACCTTGGCGTTGTAGAGCGGAACTCCGGTCTCCTCGTCTTCCAGGGCGATCAGCTGCGACAGGGCACTCTTGCCGTGGAAGACGTTGCCGACCATCGTTGCCGAGCAATCGCCCTCCATGCAGCCCAAGACCTCGCCCTGGATAAATTCGATGATCGCCTTGGTCACCGTCGGGCTCTTGACCGTGGCGTTGTCCTCCAGATCGTCGAGGCCGATATCGTCGGGCCGGTAGGGGCCGAACTTTTTGCCGCGCCACTGGTCGCCGCGACCGAGGGCCTCGACCATCGTCCCCCCTCTGGTGACGAAACAATCGTCGGACCAGGTGCGGGTCTTGCCGATTGCATCGGCATAGTCGTGGCGCAGGCGGGGGTTGTCTTCCAGCTCGACCTTGATCGAGACGGAAAAGCGTTTGGCCTGGTCGTGGATATTGGAGCCGAGCATGATGTAGCGCCGCAGCTTCCGGGCGATGCGATGGACCCTCAGGCCGAAGGTGACGATGGTCGTCTTGGCATGGTCGCGGGGGGCACCGATGAGATTGAAACCGGGGGTACCGGCGATGACGCACCACTCGGCGTGACAAGGGGCAAAGTCGACCGGGAAGTAATGCGGCATGTAGGTGCGCATGAACTCCAGCGGATCGGCGCAGCGCTCGATGCGCTCACGCTGCTTCTCCTGCGTGTCGTCCTCGAAGGGCGAGACGCTCTCGGCGATTAGCTTGCGGAGGCTGGCGACGTAGTCGTCGAACTGCAGCTCCGTGATGTTCTGGCGCTTACGCATGGCCATTCATGCACTCCGCCTTAAAGGCCAGGGACAAACTGTCGATGTTGCGGGCCAGCACCTGGAGTCCGTCGGGATCGTTGGCCTTCAGCCACAGGGCCAGCCATTGCAGGTTCTTCAGGAAGAACTTCGGCCGGTCGAAGCCGACCACCGCCGCCTGCATCTGCTGCACCTCGGCGATGCGCTTGACCAGACCGGCGTAGGCATAGGTCGCCTGGTTGTCGACGCGCCCCTTTGCAAGAGTCTCGAAATAGGAATCGTACTCGCGCTTGCGGGCCACCAGATCGGCCAGCAGGGTCTCCACGGCCGACGCCTCTTTGAGCTCTTTCGCTTCCGCCTCGGCCCGAGCCGCCCGCTCCTCCCAGCCGAACTCGTCGCGCCACTTGGTGAGCGTGACCCGGCTGACCGGGCTTTTGTGCTCGCCCTTCAGCCGCCGCTCCACCTGGGTCAGGTTGCGGTGGTTGTCTCGCCACAGGGTGTAGGCGAGTTCGCGCAGCTCGACGGAAACGCTCATAGGGCCTCGTCGATCCCGGCTTCGTGGCGGTGGCCGTCGAGCAGGTCCCAGCCGTCGGCGGTCAATTTGGCGAAGGAGATGGCATAGCCATACCCCGCCTTGCGCTGCAATTTGGTGTAGCCCTTCTCTTCCAGATAGCGCAGATGCGCGTTCAGATCGGCCTCCAGCATCGGATATCCGAGGTTGTCGAGGGAAAACTGCAAGACCTTCAGATCGAGGCTGCCCGGGTATTCGGTCTTGAGCAGCTCCAAAAGGGCGACCCGGATGCGGCGGTTTTTTTCGGTGTTCAGCGACCGGGACATAGCCCACCCTCCTGGCTCAGTTTCATTTCGGCGTGCTCCCGGCGCACCTCGTCCATCTCCTGCTGGTGCTGGGCGATGTACTTGAGCAAAACCAGCATTTCGCGGTGTTCGCCGCTGTCCCGCATGACGAAGGTGGTGATGGCGGCTTTCAGCCCCTCCATCGAGGTGGCCTGGGCGGTCTGAGCATTGGCCTGGGCGGTCAAGGCTTCGGCGATCTTGAGCCCGACCCCGGTGGCCAGTTTGAAGAGGGCGTAGATAATGGAGAGGGCGAGAATCGCACCCGGCCCCCAGAAGACCAGAGATTTCAGAACGGCCGACCAGCTGAGAGTGTCCAAACATCCTCCTGTCGTCAGGGCCGCCCGGCGGCGGCAGGCGAAAGCCAAAAAAAACGGGGAGCGGCCGCTCGCCGCTCCCCATGCCCATCGATCCCCAAAAGGGTGGGCAAGAATGCCTCCCCGAGCGGTGGGGAGCCCGCCGGCAGAATCTTGGCGGGAGCCTGGTGGTATTCGGTTGAGGTTGCCCCGGCGGGGGTCAGCCGCCGGGGCGGGGTCAGGAGGCCGGGCGAAATGCCCGTTGGGTTGGCGCTACGGTAGGTGATTCGGGGGCGGGGGTCATGTGACCGGGTCATAGACGCAACAAGGGGGCGGGATTGATTCCCGCCCCCTTGGGGGTGCTTCCTCGGTTGAATTCGGCCACAAATAGCGCGATTGGCGCTTCTTGTCAACTCTCCCCGGGGTAGAGGGCCATTTGTCGCGAATCGACCTCGCGGCGGAGGGAGGTTTTTCCGGCACAGATGCGGTAGACGTGGCGCAGGCTCAAGCGGGTCTCTCGGGCCAGCTCTCGGCGGTTTTGCACCCGGTCATGCTTTTGCACGTAGCGCTCCTTGGCTGCCAAGAGGATGTGCCGCGCCTGGGGCAGGTAGAGCTGGCCGCCGCCGAGCGCCTGAGCCACCTGGTCCGTCAGTTCCAGGCCGAGGATCGGGAAGAGGTCGAGGTAGCCGCTGCGCAGCTGGTCCGGATGCCGAATCCCCTCGATATGCGGCAGGACCAGCGGAGCCCCGCCCAGCTCCTCGGCGATCCGGACGGTCTGCTCCAGCCCGACAACGGCCGCCAACTCCGCATAGTCGCCGCGCAGATCCTCGATCGTCAGCTCGCTCAACCAGGTGGGCATAGCAGGTGTCCTACCTGTTTTTTGGCCTTGGCGAACATCTTCACTTCCAGCTTGGTCAGAGCCAGAACAGCTGGTTTCAGCGGTTCCTGGACCTCGCCATAGCCGTTCTGGTTCAGCCGCAGCAGCTCGGCCCGGGAGACCAGCATGAGGTTGTCGAGCGTAATGTTGGTCCTGTCGCCGTCGATAAACGCCACGGCATGCCCGTCCGGGAGGGGGCCGTGTTCCGCCTCCCAGATCCACAGGTGTTTACACTTCCACCTGGTGGCAGCGCCGGTCCAGGAATTGCGCTCCGGGACGCTGATCTCGATGTACCCGTCGACATTGAGCCGCTCCGACCAGAGCCGCCGTTTGTTCCGCGGCATGGTCCCCGAACGGAAGCTCCCCTTGTTCGGCCCGGTCAGGCCCTGCCCCTTGGTCCCCGCGTTCCAGGGCTCGTGCCCCTTTTTGAAGCATCCGGTGCGGCCGGAGCGGATGCGGTGGTTGCCGATGAACGACTTGATTTGCTGCTCGCTGAAGGCTGTATCGAACTGTCGGTTCAGCGCGGCGGTCAGCGCGGTAATGGTGTGCTGTCGGTAGAACTCCGCGATGAATCCGGTTTGCTCACTGGTGAACAGGAGGGATGTTCCCTTGCGATTGCCGCCCGCGCGGCCGCAGGTGATCTTGTGGTTGCTCAAGATTCCTTTGATCTGCCCCTTGGTCCACTGTAGCCCGAAACGGGCGCTGAACGCCGCGGTCAGTTCCGGCACCTGCATCGTCTGGTACCCGGCGCGCAGAAAGTCGAGCTGCTCGGCCGTGTAGCGGCGCCGGCCGCTTTCGGTTGCGGCCGGCGCGGCCGATTTTGCGGCCGCTCGCCGGGCTGCGATCCTTTCCCTGATATTTTTCGCCCCCCACTTACGCATCGCTCTTGTCCTCGATGCCGAGCATTGGCGGAAGGGTGCGGACGACATCCCCGAGAGCCTTCTGCGCGTCCAGGGCGAGCCGGGCGTTGTCGATGATGCTGCGGGCGATGCCACTCACCGCCCGGGAGCGCTCGATTTCTTCCTTGAGCGCGTCGCCGTTCAAATCCTCATTGCCCAGCCTCTCCATCTCAGCAAAGAGATGATCGTTCAGATCCGCCAACTTGTTCTTCGTGTTGTTTTTCGCCATGACCTTGACCTCCTCTGATTGTTCTGCCCCTTTCAGTAAACCCCCATCTGCTTCAGCCGCCACGTCACCGCGTCCGCGTACTCCGCCGGGCAGTGCCGGCGGATGTAGCGGCGCACGTCCGGATCGTCCAGCTGGGTTGTCCACCACGTCGCCCCGTGGCGTTCGAGCATCTGGTGCTCGAACATCTTCTTCAGCGCCTCGATCGCCCGGTAGGCCTCGCCCGCCGTCCGCACCCTGCCGTCCTTGAGCCGCAGCCGCTTTTCCAAAAAGAGCGCCAGGCCGTCCTTGGCCTTCCAGGCGATCAGCCCGGCCACGGCGTTGACCTTGTCGATCTCCGCCAGCGAGGCCAGGTGGACGACGTTGGGCCCCTTGCGGCGCTTCGCCGGCCGGGGATGCTTGCTGACGATGCGGAATCCCTTGGCCTTCAGATCGTCCAGGAGCTGGTCGGCCTGGGCCGCGGTGAGTTCCTTGCAGCTCTCCGCCCCGAACCCGGCCAGCAGATCCCGATAGACCCCCTCGTCCAGGCCCAGGTCCGCCTTGGCGATATGGATCAGCTGGACCTGTTTCGGCGCGATGGGCACGGAGTATTTATTTCTGGCTTGACTCATCGTCTCTCCCCTGTAGAATGTGCCGTGGAGGCCCCCCCTCCAGAAGCCCCTGGCTGCCACCCCCTCCGGTGGCCGGGGGCTTCTTTTTTTTTCAACCGCCCGCCGACCGTTGGCCCATCAACCGACGGCGCCACGAATAAAACCTGGCATTCAGCTCCATGGTGTACCAGTGCCCGCCATCTTCGTATTTGTGCCGGATGGAAAGGTCGTTATCGGTCCTCTTCTTGTCCTTCAACTCGGCGACCACGGAGTTGACCGCGGCGATCTTGCACGTCTGGATGATTTCCCAGTTGCTGTGTCGTTGCCCATCGGCCAGCAGCCAAAAAGCGGCTTGCAGGCGGAGACTGCTCTCAAGCCGGGCGGCGCGCATCGTTCCCATCTCAGGAGTCCTTTCCTTGGGTCAGGGTGCTGATGATCCCGGCCACGGCGGCCTTGCCTCGTTCCCGCTCCTCCGGGGGCAGCGGAGGCTCCGACAGCTTGTCTTGATGCCGGCGCCTCGGCAGGTGTGGCAGCAGCGCCGCCGGCTCCGGCCACTCCTTCATCGGCTGCTGCGCCAACCCGGAAAACGCCCGAAACACCCGGTCCACGTCCTCCACGCAGTCCCGCAACCCATGGCGCTCCAGCAGATGCAGCCACAGGTCGGCATTGATCGCGATGGTATCGGCCGCCGGGGTCCCGGGCCGGCCAAAGGAGACCAGTCCGATCAGCCCGATTGCGATATGCTGCCGCAGCGCAGAAACCGCTCCCCATTTTCCCAGCCGCTCCATCGTCTCCCGGCGCTTGCTCTTCGCCGCTGGAATCGGCTCCCCCGTCAGGGTAGCCAGTGGCTGGGTATCGAGGCGCACCGCCCCGCTGTCCAACTCCACCGATTCCAGCACGCTGAGCAGGTAGCGATGGTCCTTGAGCGGCTTCACGATTCCCCGGTCGCGCTTCTCCCGCATCGCCTCCACCGTCCGTCGCAACGCCTCGGCAAGCAGCGCGGGATCGGCGCCGATCTCCAGCACCTCCTGCGCCAGGCGCAGCGCCCGCTCGTTGGCCAGGTCCCGCTGGGCAGGCCGGAAAAGACCGAGATACGAGACCACCGGCCAGAACAGGGGCCCGCTCTTGGCCAGCAAGGCCAACAGATCCCGCCCGGCGGCGTCGGACCCGTAGGCTTCGAGGCTGTTGGAGCTGTGGCAGACGGGGCAGCGCAGTTTCACGAGTCGTCCCTTATGTCGTGGATCAATCGCTTGATTCGGAGGGTGATTTCCGTGTGGTGCTGTTCCTGCCACCTAAGATCATCGTTCAGGGCTTGGACCTGACTTTTTTTCGAAGCTGTTTTTGGGAGCTGATCATAGTGCTGCAAACAGTAGGAATCCGCGCCGATTCCTCTGGCTTCCATCATGTGATTCGGCAGTTTCATTCCCCGCCTCCTTCGGCCAGCATCGCCCCTTCGTGCCGCGGCACCGCCTCCACGGCGACGACGACCAGGACGATCGCGGGGTCGTGTCGGTGATCGCGCCACCAGGCCAGGGGCACCCGCAGCTGCCCGAGGTCGGTTGCCAGGACCGCCTGGTCCTCGGTGATCCGGGTGCAAAGGAGGCGATTGCAGACCTCGATGCGCTGGGGGAAGAGTTTGGCTGGCAGTTTAGGCATGAAGTTCCTCACAAAAAATGCCCCGGGGGGCCAGGAGGGAAGAGCCCCCCGGGGCGGAAGTGGGGGACCATCCCCCACGTGAGTGGCTGCTCGTTCAGGTCCGGGGCACCACCCCCGAACGACCGGCCGCGGCCGGTTTCGCGTCAATCGACGGGGATAAAGCTCCGGGCGACCACCAGGCAGTAATAGCTCCGGAGGCACCCCGGGCAGGAGTACCCGACCTCGATCTCGTTTTCGTTGTCCTCGACGGTCAGGATGCCCGCCGGGATCTCGGTGTCGCAGAGGGGGCAGTTCATGACGTAATCTCCCGGATAGCTGTGATCGGCGCCCACATGCGGCACGCGGGGCAAACAATTTTGTCGATTTCGTAGGGGCGGCCGCCGGTCGACATCCTCCAGATTTCCCTCCGCTCGGCCTCAAAGACGGTCGTGGCGCAGCGGGAGTTCTCGCAGGTGGCGCGAATGCGGTAAAGCTCCTTGCTCATCGTGTTTTCTCCGCCTGAAAATGCCGCTCCGGAACCATCTCCGGCGCCGGGTAAAATTCGTTGCCAATCAAGACGCCCATGAACCCTCCGGCACGGCTCTGGTCGACAAAGTCGCCGTAGACTTTCTCCAGCCAGGCATCGGACGCGATGTCCATGTCACCCCACCTCCCGCAGGATCTGTTCGCTCTCCTCCAACAGGGCGCAGACGAACTTGTCGATATCGTCGCCGACCAGTTTGATGAAGACCGCATCGACGTCTTCGGTCACCGTCACCCCCAGGCGCTTGAGGGTCGCCGCCGGCAGCTGCAGCAGGGGGGTCTTGAGCAGCTTCTCCTCGGTTTGGATCAGCACGTCCTTCTGCTCGGGGCAGAGCTTTTTGATCAGGGCGATGGTGGTCGCCTCGTCGGCGATGGTGGTCTTGCCCCGCTCCTTTTTGAAGCCGCAGCGCACCCCGGCGATGGTCTGGGTTTTGGGCTTAACGAAGCATTCGGGGTGGTCCTTGATCTCCTCAAAGAGGATCTCGTGGGCGACGGCCAGGTGGCCGGCCAGGATGCGGATGCCGGTCAGGTGCTTGCGCTTGACCTGTTCCAACTCGTCCTGCAGCAGCTGCACCCGGTCGGCGAGGGCCTGGCGGCGGTCGGCGAATTCGCGGGCGGTCTTTTCGATGGAGAGAAGCGACATGGGGGTTCCTTTCACTTGGGTTCGATTACAGGGCCATCACCACGTCGGCGGTGACGTGGGTTTCGCCCATCTCGTGGGCGAGGTTGAGCGCCCGGGCGGTGTAGTTGTTGACCAGCAGGGGGTAGGCGTGGGAGACCTTCCCTTTGCCGTCGCGGGTGGTCGAGGTCAGGCGCTGGGTGAGCGCCTCGAAGGCCTCGGTGGCGAAGACCTCCTCAATGGGCCGGCCGATACGGCGGAATTTCAGGCCGAGGTAGTCGCGCAGGTGTCCGTTCAGCCCCTTGATCTCGGCCACCTGCACGCGGCGAATCACCTCGCGCATGTCGATGTTGGTGCTCTCGTTGAACATGTGCTTGAGTTCGGTCTGGCCGACCAGGATGATCCCGAGCAGTTTTTTGTAGCCGTCTTCCAACTCATAGAACCGCTTGAGGTATTTGAGTGTCGGCACACTGAGATCGTGCGCCTCCTCAATGATCAGGCAGGCCCGGTACCCGGACTTCGCCCGGTCGAGGAGCAGCCGCTGCACCTGGCGCGTCTTGTCCTCCAACTTGGCCTTGCAGCGCTCTGAGCTGACGTCCTGGATGATGGCGTCGCAGATCGAGCCGGCGGTGAGCCGCCCCTTGTCGATCATCTGCGGGTAGATGACCAGGACGTCGCCGTCCCGCTTCAACTGCTCGATGACCTTGCGGCGCATGATCGACTTGCCGCTGCCGACCTCGCCGATTACGGCCAGGAATCCTCCGTGGCGAGCCGCGTCGAGCATCGCCGCTTCGATGTAGCGGTGCTCTTCGCTCATGTAGATGTCGGCGTCCTTTTGCACGTCGTCGATGAAGGGATTGCGGAACAACCGAAAGTGCTTCATTGCCTCCTGACTGACCATTTCGACCTCCCAGGTGATGGTGATAATCCCGGGGTCGCCCGGCACCATGGCCGGCCCCCGCTGCATTCCGTGTTTGATGCGCCGAACGTGACCCGCGGGGTCGGCCTGACGCAGATCCCGACCCAGCGGTTGCCAGAGGTCGGCAGCGGTGAGCCCCCGTTCCAGCAACCAGGAGATGGCCCGCGAATGCTGCCGAAGGTATCCCTCGACGGCGGCCTGAAACCCGGCGATGGTCGGCGGGATGGCCCCGCGGTTGATGCACAGGTTTATCGTCGGCCGGCTGACCGACCGGCCGACCGTCTCGGCCACCGCCCGGGCAAGCTCGGACTGGCTCACGTCGCAGTCGACCACCAACTGCTTGAGGGCGAGCGGCGCGAAGGGCCGCTGGTAAACTCCATGTCCCATGATTGCGACCTCCTGATGTCGTGATTTATAGCGCCGCCCTGATGGGCTCGACCTGGCGCCAGTCCTGTTTTCCGGCGATGGCGGCGATGACCGCCTCCGCCGTTTTGACGTCGATGGAGCTGCCGTATTTGCCCTTGAGCTCCAGGTTGAGAGCCGGGTCGACCCGGCCGATCTCACGCCGGAGCCGATTCAAAAACTCCCCCATGCCGATCTGCTGCTGCCCGGCGGGCCGGGCGATTTCCATCGGGGTCCCCCGCCGGGGCATGGGGACGGCGGCGACCTTGTCGGCGTGATGGCCAAAGACCTGGAGGGTCCCGCCGAAGGGGGCGGCGCCCTTTTTCCGCTCCTCGCCGAAGGCCAGGTTCTCGTTGGTCTTGCGCACCTTCTCCACCGTGGTGTCCGGCTGGGCCTTAAACTCCTGGCCGATGACCGCGGCGTCGGCGCTGAAGCCGCCGGCGAGGGTGCCGATCGGGTCGACCAGGTAGTCGACATCGCCGAAACGCACGGCCACCTGCGGCCAGTGGTAGGGGCGCAGAATCACCAGCACCTTTTTCCCGGGGCGGAGCCCCGGAATGTGCTTGAGGCGGTAATCCTGGGCGCGGAAGGAGACGGTCAGATCCTGCTTGACGGTACGCTCCACCTCCGGTTCGGCGTAGAGGTCGCGCAGGATCTCGTCGGAGGGGAGGTCGCGCAGCTGCTCCTGGCGGATCGTCAGCCAGCAGGCGGTGCGGGTCATCTTGTGGCGACGATGGACGCGGGTGCTGTTCCACCAGACCAGCCAGTCGGTGACCCAGGCGTTCAGCTCTTCGATGGTGGTGGCCGGCTCCAGCCGTAGCCGGGCTTCGAAGTGGCTCTCGATAATCTCCTGCGCGCACTCGGCCGAGCCCTGGCGGCGCGGGTTGTGCGGCATGTTTTTGGGAATCTCGATCTCCAGCCGCTCCAGCAGCTGCAGGATACCTTTGGCGATGTTGGCGCTTCCGGCGTCCATCAGCAGGAATTTAGGCACCCCCCGAAAAGGGGATTTGTCGTGGTGGCCGCCGCGCCAGGCGCTGGTCAGAAAGTCGAAGGTGCTGCGCTGGTTCTCCCCGGCGGCGACGTAGTACTTGACGAAGAGCTGATGGCTGAAATGGTCGGCCAGCACCAGGCGGAAAAGGCGCTGTTTGATCTTCTCGAAGGCGGCGGGCTTCTTCTCCCGGAAGTCTCGCTCGTCGATGATTCGTAAGCCCTTGCCCCCCTTGAGGTAATACTGGATGCAGATGGAGGCGTCGAAGATGTGGACGTGGTTGGGGTGCAGGCTGGCCATGCGGATCGAGGGGTCGACGGCGTCGAGGGCGGCGGCGTTCATGTCGCGCTCACGCAGGATGGCCTGCAGCCGCGCCTCGCTGATCTGGCCGGGAAGGATGACGCCGTTGTCCGTGGCAATCTGCATCGCCTCGGAGAGGGGCAGGATGACCCCCTTGACCTCTCGGGAGGTTTCCTGCATCAGGGCACTGATGTATTGCAACTGCGTATCGAGCAGCCCGCTCTTGAGCGCGCCCTTGTCCTTGCGCGCCGCCCGGCCGCTGTCGAAGCCGTGCTTGGCGGCGATGCGGTACAGGGTGGCCGCGCTCTTGCCGGTCAGGGTCATGTATTCGGCGACGATGCGGTCCTTTTCACCGTTGACCGCCCGGCCGAGCCGGTCCGCCAGTTCGCGTGCCCAGTCCATGGCCTCATTCCCCCTTGCCGCCGTGATGCCTTTCACGGGCGGCCGCCAGGGAGTCGCCCAGTTCCGTTCCCGCCTCGCGCAGGTTCGGCTGGATCCAGCCGGGGGAATCCATCTCGGCATCTCCGTAGACGTCGCCCGCGGTGTCGTGAGCTGCGACGATCGCCCGGCGCAGATACCCGAGTGTTTCCATCAGGGCGGCCTTCATGCGGGGAGTTGGGGAGGTGGGGAAAATGTCGCGGTCGGGGTCGAACTGCATTAGGAACCCGTCGATGGTCAGTCGGGCGTTGCCGCACTTCTGGATGAAGGCTTCCTCGTCGGCGGTCAGGCCCTTCTTTTCGGCCTGGCCTTCGTAAACGGCCAGGGCCTTCTCCTGGCGTTCTATCAGGTCGGCCTTGCTCTTGAGGAGCTTGTCCTTGGCCCGCAGGGTGGCGGCTTTTTCGGAGATGACCTGTTCCTTGGCGTCGAGCAGGCGCTCCATGGCCGACTGCAGGTCGTCGCGGTGCTCGGCGTCGAGGGGGATCTCCTCGTCGCCGATGACCAGGACGCCGTCTTCGATATTCAGGGCGCCTTCGTGGGTGAGTTGGCGCAGACGGCGGAGGTCGCGGTAGCCGACGCCCAAACCGCAAACGGTTTGCAGAAATTTTTCCCCGAGGACCGTCAAGCTTTTAAGCTGGTCCTCAATATGTTGACGAGAGTAACCTATTGATTCACAAAAACTTTCCCACGTCCCAATGTCTTTATAAGCTTTCGATTCCCTCATTTGCTGTATCCAAACCAGGGCGCTAACGCTGGCAAATTCCGCAAACATGTTTGCGGTTTTTACTTGCCCAATGGCTTGGTAATATTCGGCGATCCTCCTTTCCCGCATCGCTTGCTCTTGAATCCTCAACTCGCCCTGCTGGCGCTCCATCACCACCGCCTCCATGGCCGCTTCCGAAATTGGATCCATTTTCTTTCTACCTGCCATGACATGCCTCCCGTAGATGTTTCCCCGTCGCAATGACCATTTCCCTCGCGTCAGAGACGGCCTTCAAAAACCTCAAATCGTCGTCGCTTGGAAGAATCCCGGTTTCCTCTCGGATCACCTCCCGAATTTCTTCTGGGGTTATAGCCCGCCCCGGGGGGAACATCGCCGTACCGATAACCAAGTTGGCCTTCTCTGCGCCGAAGCGGCGACATGCCTCGACCACGACGTCCAGGATGGCCTCATACAGCCCTCCAAGCTTAAGAAACGTGTAATCCATAGGCCGCTCGACCTTCTTCCCTCCTGTCCCCATCTCAGACCTCCAGCTTATTGAGTTCATCCTCAGCCCGGGCGATCTGCCCCTGCAGCTGCGATTTCTTCCGCGCCCAGAAAAGGGCGAGCCCCATGTCCAGCTCCCACCCGCCGCAGACGCTGCGCACCAGCTTCTCGTCCTGCAGCGTCGCCAGGTGGCTCATCGCCGTCCCGAGGGGCAAATCAGTCCCCCTTGCCACGTCCTGCCCGGTGATCGGCTGCCGCTGGTCAGCGAGGTACCGCAGAATGGCGACGGTCACCTTGACCGCGCCGATCCGGCTGTAGCTGCTCATGATCGACCTCCATAAATTCCGCGCCTCTGCCTGGGGCCAAGGCCCCCGACCAGGAAGGCGAATCCACCGATCAGACCCAGGCCAACCAAGTTGACCAGGGGGAACAGTGGACCTTCCGAACCGGCCAGGAGCAGCCCGACAAATAACATCAACCCCTCGGTAATTTCCTTCATGACCGTCCTCCTTCCATCTCCCGCAAAAAAACTTCCCGCCGCTTTCGCTCCCGAGCCGTCTTCTGCTCGGTTTCCCGCAGCTTCTGAATCTCCGCCCGCAGCGCCTCCGGGCCCGGCAAGGTAAAAAGACCCGCCGCCTCCGCCAGGATCTCCATCGGCCGGCGGCTCCCCGTCACCCTGCAGAAGGCCGGAAGTCTGGACCCCCACACCTGGTGGCGGGTCTTGCTTTCGGCCGTCCAGGTGTAGATCATCTCGGCCGTGATCGTCTCGCCGAGTAGGTGCGACATCTCCCCCGCCACCTGGTGGATCGACAGGTGGCAGCCCTTGATCGCGGCTGAAAGGGCCTGCCTCAGCTGTGCTTCGATCGACAGGCTGCCCAGGGCCTGCGGCTCCTCGGTCATCTCCTGGGCGCGTTGGATCAGGTCGAGGAGCGACAGCTGGGCAGTGTCAGGTTTTGGGGCACGTTTAGACATTGAAGATGTCGCTTCCGAGTGCTATCGTTTCCGAGTTCGCGGACGCTTTGCGGTTTCGTAGCGGTGCGGCCAGATCTCTTCCGGCGGCACGCCGATGATCTGGGACACGATCCGCTCCATCGGCGCCCACTTGCGCCACAGGACGCAATTAGGGGAGTTGCTGACATAGCCGTGCTCCCGGGCGATCCTGGCGAAGGTGTAGCCCTTTTTCGCCAGCGCTGCCTTGATGTCCGCCGGGTGCCATGGCTCGGGCGATTTGATTTTGTGGGCTGTGTTCATATTCAGTCCCGTTTTTCGATGAGGGTGAAATAGATCGTCCAGACGATTCCTGAGGCAAAACCAAAGACAAAGGGTTGCCACCAATGTTCGACTTGCACCCCGGTCAATTCAAAGGCGACCTCGAACATGGCCGTCGAAACCAAAAGCCATCCGGCATATTTCAATAGGTTGCGCATGCTTGAACTTCTCTCCGAATATTGGAAAGGGTTTGTTGGCGCTGCAGGGGGCGCTACCTTCACATGGCTTTTCGTCAAAGTCCTGAACCGGAATAAAAAAAGGTCTCCGCCAGTTACTGATACCCTCCCCGAGTTCGCCAGTTCGGCGGCGGGGTTGGAGAAGCCCGACCCCCCGGCTGCCTGGGCCACTCCACCCCCCGAAGAGCCAAAACCGACGGCACTCGACCGCAAACTACTTCGGGGAAAACGCCTCTTTTTTTGACTGTCTAGGTCCGAGTTCTAAAACTGACAATGCAAAAATAAACGTATTTGCGTACATGGTCAAGGAGAAAATGGACGTAATTGCGGACAGGCTGAAATTTATCATGGGGGACTTGTCGGTGCGGAAGTTTGCAGAGCGCCTTGGCATGAGCCCTACCACTGTTCAGGAATATTTAAAAGGAAGGACCCCCCCGGCAGACTTCATTGTCCGCGTATGCGAACGGTTTGACCTTGATTCGTGGTGGTTTTTGACAGGCAACAAAAAAACAGGCGGGAATAGGTTGGCCGAGGTCCCAGCAGTAAAAGAGAATCCTGATTCTTACGGGAAAAAAGACTTCAACGAAGTTGGCGTGTACGCGCTGGCGGGGACCGGTCCAGGCCGCGAATTGGTGGAGCACGAGCCGATCGAGGTGATCGTTGTGCCAAGGTCGTTCTGGCGGCCCTCGATGGTGGCGATCAAGGTTCGCGGTCGCTCGATGGAGCCGCTGATCCTGGACGGTGCCTATATCGGTGTCGACCGGGAGGATAGATGGATCATCAGTGGCGAGATCTACGCCGTGTGGATTCCCTACGAAGGTGCCGTCATCAAGCGACTCTACATTGATCCGGAACGGATCACTTTGCGGTCGGACAACCCGGGTTTCCCGGAATTTTCAATTTTGGCAAAGGAAGCCAGCCAAGAGATGATCCTCGGGCGGGTGAAGTGGGTGCTACAGGAGTTTTAAGCGGGGGGAGGCGGTTGATGGAGAATGATCTGACGAAAAAAGTTGATCTGGTCAAGGCCTCGCGGAGCAGCCTTCTGGCCCTCTCTTTCACAAAAAGTTCTTCTCAGTCCTACCGGCTTGCAGTTCACCTTGCTCAGCAAGCCGCGTTTTATTATGAGGAAAAGGTCGGACCGCACACGATCCATTCTGTCGCCTTTAAGAAAGACCGAGAGGATGCCGCACGGGCTGTTTCCCTTTTACAGTATGTCGGTGGGTGGAAATCCACACAGGTTTTTGCCAGTGGAAAGGTCCTCCAAGATCGCTTTAGAATTTCACAAATTCTGCGCTGCTATCTAGAAGCTGCCGCCTGCGAAGATTGGAAGGCTCACTGTTATACCGTCGTTGATGACCCCTTTGCAGCCAGACACTATGGGGACGGACCATCTATTGTGATTTCCGCCAGACCACTTCAATTCTCACAAGAAATAGACGAGTTCCTTTTCCCTTGTTCATATCTAAATCCCTTTTTCCGCAGAAAAAGCGACAAGCATCCATCCGACCATGTCCACCAAATTCAAGCGGCCGCAATCACGATTGGCTGCGACATGTGCCCTTATTTTTCCGTCAATGAGTACAAAAAGGTTGGGAAGCGGATGAAGGTGTTGTAGGTGGCAGGCATATTGTATCGCGGCACCCCTGTTACCCCTGGGGAAGAAATTCAAATTGATAGGTGATGAATTTCAGGAGGGAAAAGTGGATAAAGTAGAAGAAAAACTCATAATAATCCCAGATATTCTCCTTGACCCGGAAAACCCAAGGCACGACATCATCGACTCTCAACGGGAGTTGATCCATGTCATGGTTCAAGATCAGCAGGACAAATTGGCAAAATTGGCGAAGGATATTGTGGGATATGGGATCAACCCCGGAGAACAAACCCTTGTTATGCCTCATGAAGATTCGGAAACCCAATTTATAGTTTTAGAGGGGAATCGGAGGATTGCCGCGCTAAAAATTCTCCACACCCCTGGGCTCCTTCCTAGCACTGCCTCCAGATCTCTGAAAAAGCAATTTGCCGATTTACATAGAGATTTTATAAAAAACCCGATTTTAGACTTGAAATGTGTTGTTTTCCCTAACAGGGAGGCGGCAAGCCATTGGATTTTCCTTAAACATACTGGGGAAAATCAGGGGGTTGGGACAGTCAGCTGGAATGCTTCTGTAAAAAGGAGATTTGAGGCCAGGCAAAACAAAGCGTCGGTTGAATTACAAATTATTGACTTTTTATTATCTCAACAAGCGCTGACAAAAGAAGAAAAAGAATTTATAAGAACCATGTCTTCCACCACGGTTCGGCGAATCATCAACGATCCGGACGTTAGGGCGGCATTGGGTTTATTTAAAGAGGATGGGATTCTTCGAACCCATTTGACAAAAGAGGAACTGACAAGGGGGCTTAGAAACTTCCTGATGCCTTTTGCCAAAGGGGTCAAGAAGGTGACCGACGTGTATCATAAAGATGACCGGAAGGACTATTTAATTAAATTCAGAGACGCTGACCCTTCTGCTCTTCCAGACATCACTAAAATTACAAAAAATCTGTGGGATGTGGGATCGCCGCCAGAAGAAACGCCACCAATCAACAGAGCCCCTGCCAGGGAAGAAAAGGAAAGCGATCAAAAAGGTAAACGGACTTTTCCTCTCTCGACAAAACGAAAGTATCTCATTCCCTCCTCTTGTATTTTGAGAATTCAACCCCCGAGAATTAACGCCATTTTTAAGGAATTGAGGGAGGTTTTGTGTGTGGAGGATTGTCCTAACGCGGTCGCAGTTCTATTCCGGGTCTTTTTTGAGCTTAGCCTTGATCATTTTATTGATTGGAAAAGAATTTCCGGGGTAAATAAGGACTCCCACCTCCGTCAAAAAGTGGAGGCGGTGGGAAGTCACCTCGAGGAAAAGAAAATATTAACAAAACATGAGCTTAAGCCATTCAGGACAGCTGCAAATAATCCCAACTCCATTATTTCCGTGAATACCTTTAATAGTTTTGTTCACAACCCAAACCTTCACCCCAAGCCGACCGAGCTAAAAATTATTTGGGACGAACACCAGCCCGTGATGGAAAAACTTTGGGGATAATTTAATTGGTGGCCACAGAATGTCCATTTTGTTATTCTCCTCAAAAACAACCAAAACGGCGGGACGAAAATGAGGTATTTAACACCACTTCGATACCCGGGCGGGAAGAGTAAATTAGCCCAGTTTATTCAACTTGTTTTTGAAAAAAATCAGCTGCTTGACGGGCATTATGTGGAGCCTTATGCCGGCGGGGCCGGGATAGCCTATTCGCTTCTTTTCCAAGAGTACGCTGCCCATGTTCATATTAATGATTTAAACAAGTTGGTCTACGCTTTTTGGGACTCGGTTCTGGAGGAGACTGAAAGCCTTTGTAAGTTGATCCGTGATACTCCGGTAAATATAGAGGAGTGGAAGCGACAAAAAGAAATTCAGAATAATCCTAACGATTTCTCTCGGTTATCCCTCGGATTTTCAACTTTTTTTCTTAACAGAACAAATCGATCTGGGATCATTTCGGGTGGGGTAATTGGAGGGCTTGACCAGACGGGAAGTTGGAAAATTGACGCTAGGTACAACAAAGAAGGGCTTATTGCACGAGTTCAAAAAATCGCGTCTTATCGGAATAGAATCTCCTTATACAACCAAGACGCCTCCATTTTTTTGAAAGGGATTACCCAAATTCTCCCGCCTAAATCCCTTATCTATTTGGACCCACCGTATTATATTAAAGGTCGGGACCTTTACGAAAATCACTACTCCCCCCAGGACCATGAATGTCTTGCAAAATTGGTCCGCGAAACACTTCAACATAACTGGATTGTCTCTTACGATTTTGTCCCGGAAATTTCCCACCTTTACCAAGGCTTTAGACAAATTACTTACTATCTTAGTTACAGCGCCGCAAATCGCTACAAGGGCGCAGAAATAATGGTTTTTTGTGACGGTCTCCAAATCCCCGATGTGGAAAATCCAGCAAAAATAAAAGCCGCATAATTTTAAGGTCGCGCCCCCCTCAAAACACATTTGACGATGCTCCGAATTTCCCGCCTATAACCCATTTGTAAAGTTCCTGCAATCTTAGTTTTCGCAATTCTCGTTACTTCCTTTTCTCACCCCCCCCCAACACGGGCCGCCACCAGACCCTTGTTCCACCGAAGCAGCCGTGCTAAGCTCCGCCATCCCTCCTGCCGGAATGGTGTCGCCATGCTCTTCGTTCAGATCATTATTCCGGTCTTCCTGATCATCGTCGCCGGCGCCATCCTGGAGCGGACCCGCCACCCGGACTTCAAGGCCCTCACCGACTGCTCCCTTTATCTCTTCTCGCCGGCCCTGGTCTTTTCCGCCCTCATGAAGCGCGACGTGAACCTGGCGCTGGCCGGAAATCTCGGCCTCTTCATGCTCCTTTACACGGCCGGGATGCTCCTGCTGGCGGTCGGATGCTCCCGGCTTCTGAAATTCGATCGGGAACAGGCGAGCGCCCTGTCCTTGACGACGGTCGTCATGAACTGCGGCAACTACGGTCTGCCGCTGGCCTACTTCGCCTTCGGCGAGGCAGGTCTGGACGTCTCGATTCTGACTTTTGTGCTCTTCAGCATTCCGTTGGGAACCCTGGCCATCGTCCTCGCTCAAGGGGCCAAGGCCCCCCTCGGCCAGGCCTTGCTCAACACCCTGAGGATCCCTATCTTTCACGGAGTCCTGTTGGCCCTCTTTTTCAAAGCCCTCGGCTGGCAGCTCCCCGATTCCCTGCTGCGTCCACTGGAACTCCTCGGCCAGGCGGCTATCCCCTTGATGCTGGTCCTCCTCGGCATGCAGCTCGCCCGCACCCGCTCTTTCCCCCAGCCCGGGTTTTTGACCCTCTCGGGCACCCTGCGACTGGTGGTGGCACCTGGCCTGGCCTGGGTCCTGGCCGGGTTTCTAGGCATCGATGGATTGCCGCGGGCGGTGGTGGTGCTGCAGACCAGCACCCCGTCGGCGGTCCTCCCCCTCCTCTACGCGGTGCGCTTCAACACCCGTCCGGACCTGGTCGCAGGAGCCATCTTCGCCTCCACCCTGGCCAGCGCCGCGACCCTCACCGTCCTCCTCTACCTCCTCCAATGAAAAGGGACGGGGCTGGGCGCCCCGTCCACATCGCACGCTTCGAATCGGCAAAGTCCCCCGGCACCAAGGCCGGCCAGGGAGAAAGCCTTACTTGATGACCCGGGTCGCAACGCCCAAGGTATCGAACGGAACCGTCAGGCCCAACTCCTTGGCGACCTTGAAGTTGATGATCAGGGCCACTTTCTTGGGGGTTCGTACCGGCAGGGAAAGCGCCTTCTGCCCGCCGACCAGAATCTGCAGGGTGTGGACACCGACCAACTGACCCTGTTCGGAAGGATCGGCTTCCAGGGTGATCAGCCCCCCCAAGTCCCCGAGACCCGGTATCTGTGAGATCACCGGGATTCGGTGCTGGTTCGCGGCGTCCATGATCTCCGGCAGTTTCTGTTGCAGAATGGCGCTGTCCGCGACGAACAGACTACCACTCTTGCCTGCCAGTTCATTCGCGGCAGCGCCGACGTCCTTGGCGTTGGCGACCGATTTCCGGAGGACCTTGACCCCGAAGGTACCAGCCGCCTTCTCCATATCGGCCAGTTGCAGGACGGCACCGGCGTCGGCCTCGCTGTAGAGGGCACCGATCGTCTTGCCTGGACAAATTTCGCTGAAGGCCTTGAGAAGGGTCTCCACCGGGGTTTTGTTGCTGACCCCGCTGATGTCGCCACCGGGGACGTTCAGATCCTTGACGATGCCGAGGCCGACCGGATCGTAGACGTCGGCGAAGAGGATCGGCAGGCTCCGGGCCTCCTTTTTGGCAACCAGGGTCGCCGGCGCCCCGTAGGTGATGATCAGGTCGGCGCCGACCCCAACCGCTTTACGGATGCTGTTTGCCCAGGAAACCGCATCCGGGTTGGGGGTCTGAACATAGACTTCGACCTTGTCCTTGGTCAGGCCGCCGGCCGCCAGGATCTTCATGAAGGCTTCGTTGGCCTGCTTGTAGCGCAGCAGGTCACCGGTAATGATCACCGCTACGAACTTGTCCTTGGCCGTCGATGGGGCCGGCATCAGGAGCAAACCACAGAGGATTAGAAATAAAATTCGCCGAAACTTCATCGGGAGATCCTTGTCAAGACCAGTCAATCAGCCAATTACCAGGTACGTGCCAAGGTCACGGTCCAGGTTTGCGCCGAGCCGTCCAAAAGATTTGAGTGCCGATCGTTATAATTGTCGAAGCTGTAGCGCGCCGAGCAGGTCCAGGCCTCGGCGGCCCGCCAATCGACACCGGCCTGCAGTCCGTAGCGACGGAAGTTAACCTCGGAGAGTTCCCGCAGTTGACTCGAATCGACCGCAAAGCGATCGACACCGAGGGTGTCTGCCGGATTGAGCAAATCGAAGTCGCGGACCGTCGAAAAACCTGGGTCGTAATGGGCCTTGGCCTGGCTGACACGCCCCTCCAGCATGACCGAAACCGCCTCGATGATCCGCCAGGTGGCCGCGGCGGTCGCGGTATGAACCTGCTGGGTGAATTTGACATCTTCGTCTTCCAGCGTCAACTGATTGACAGAATCCATGCCGAAGATCAGATCCTGAACAATCCGGGTGTGGAAAAACCCATAATTAAACGTGAAGTTGAGATCCTTCCGGGGTGCCAACCAGATTCCGGCACCGAGTGAGTCGGCGTCGGATTTCCGGTTGATCGGGTAACGGGCAAACCCTGAGTCGATCGCCTGGTACTGGGAATGATCGTTATTCTCGTCGCGTGCCATTCGACCATTGAGGTTGACGCCAAAAACCGGGGTCGGCGCCCAGGTCAGGGCGGCAAATCCTTCATGACCGCGAGCCACCGTCGTGGCATAAGCCGGGTCATCGGAGGTCTGGTATTGATACCATCCGTTGATTTTCAGACCCTTGACGGAAGTTGGGCGCAGATAGGTGCCGATCCGATAGGTGTTGCGATTCTCCGAATCGGGGAGGTTCCAGAGGGTCGGGTCACCGGGGCCACCGGTATTGCTGCGATCGATATCGACCCGGCGGTATTCCCCTTTGACGGAGACTCCCCGGATCGGCCGCCAGGTCCCGGTGGCTGAATACCAGGCACGGGTCAAGCTGAGGCTGTCGCGTACCGGTATCGACGCCAGGGTATTGGCGCCGGGATCCGCCAGGACATCATAAAGGATTTGCTGGTCGCTGTTACTGCTATCCATGTCAAGGAGTCGATAGCGCAGGTTGAAGGTCCAGTGAGGGTTGGGGACATAGGTCACATCCCCAACCGTCTTGGTGAAATCGGTTTTCGCTTCGACCGGGCTGACCGCGGTCAGATCCGACTGGTTCTTGCGGTTGCCGATGGTAAAACCGGCGGCGAGGTTCAACCCGCCGGAGAGGGACGAATGGGCCTGGACGGTGGTGGCGATCAACCGCGCGTCGGGATCTTCGTCGTGCTGAAGGGAGGCGGCATGGGCGGTCCGGTAGTTGTGCGCCTGGAAGGTGTCGACCGGCGTCGGTTCCCGATCCCGGAAGAGGCGAACCAACTGTTCGAGAACCAGATCGACCGGCCCGACATGGGCATCGACGGAACCGGTAAATTCCTCGGTGACCCGTTCGATGTTCCGGGAGATGCTCTGTTTGTGACAACCGCCGCAACTTTCGTCGAGGTACCGCAACTGCTGCTTGCCAGCCCGTTCCAGGCGCCAGTAGCTCAGGTTGAGATGCGCCGGGTAGGAGGGAAGTTTGGCCCGGGCATGGACGGAAGACTGGCGGACCTCCAGGTGGTAATCGGCGGTGGGATCCTGATCGAAGATGGTGCCGAATTCGGTTCCATTCACCGGGTTGCGGAGGGTTTCGGTCGGGAAGGGGATGTGCTCGAGACGGTGGTAAAGGCTCTCGGCGAGACCTTCAATCCGCAGCAGTCCGCGATAGTCGTAGTGGAGTTCGGCGGTGTAGTCGGAGGGGTTGAGGTAATTCCCGTCCAGGTAGAAATGGCGTTGGTCGCGGAAGCTCGCAAGGTGCGCCGCCCCCACCATCGAATTTTGCAGACGGAGATATTCGGCCGCGTTCCCGGGATACTTATCGCTCTCGGTGAAGCGATAGCCGAGGTTCAACCGAGCCTCGGAAAATCCGGTGTTCGACTCGGCGTCTTCGATATTGGCGAAAACCGTCGACGGCGCCGCCAGGGCGACAAGGAGGAGCGGGAGGATGCAATTAACGAGGTGACGGCCCACAGCGTTCTCCTGGTTTCATCAAAATGAGATAAGAACACAACTTCTCTGGCGATCCTGCCTAGCGGGATATGAAACTCCCCTTACCCTTGCCTGACGGGATGTCGGTGCCGTGAATCCGCGAATGGCAGTCGGTGCAACTGGTATAGAAAGCTGGTTTGAGATTCGCGTCGTTATAAGCCGGATTGCCCGCCAGGGCCGGGTGGTGAGACTCCAGGTGGCCGGCGTGGCACTGCATGCACAGGAAGGGCTGGGCGACGGCCAGCAGGTTATTGTTGGGGGAACCGTGAGGGCTGTGACAGTTGGTACAGTCCTCGGTCACATCGGCGTGTTCATAGACAAAGGGCCCCTGGAACTCCATATGACAGCGAGTACACATCTCCTTGACCGAGGTCCCCTTGAGATTGTGTTCCTGGCTGGTGCCGTGGGGCTCATGACAGTCGGCGCAGCCGATCTTGTGCTCCGGCACCGGGTGGTGTGAAAATTGGGAGAACTCCATGCGCACATTCTGATGGCAGGTGTAGCAAAGTTCCGAGGTTTCGTGCCGGCTGACCTTCTGCTGCGGTCCCTGGTGCAGCTTGTGACAGTCGAAACAGGAAACGTCGCCGGACGCATGGGGGCTGGCACTCCAATACTGAAGATTGGGGGTGGAGGAGGCCGAGTGGCACTTGAGACAGATCAGCGATTGTGCAGGTGACGGGAGTTCCTTGAGATTCAGCAGGGTTGCGAAATCGCAGCGCAGTTTTTCGTCAATCTTCGCCACCGCCAGGCTCCCCGGTCCGTGGCACGACTCACAATTGACCAGCGGCAATCCGGAAGAGGCCTGAACCTGCTCGCCATGGATCGATTGTTTGAAGTCCTTGTAAATCCGGTCATGCTTGTGGCATTTGGCCAGGCAATCCTCGTTGCCGATGTAATCGGCATCGAGCCGACCGACAATCAGTCGTTCATAGTCGCGGACCGGCAACAGTGAACGGTCGTCCCGCAGGGTGCCGAGGTCAGTACAGGCAACGCTGATCAGGGCGAGGAGGATGACGGCGAAAAAGAGACCGAGGGTGCGCAAGGCGGGACCTCCTGAAGTTGATCCTTCACATGGCGGCAAGCGCCAGCAAAGAGAGCAGGAACACAATAAATAAGTGATTAGAAAATTTTATATGCAATATTCGTGGAAATTTTTAATGACAGCCCCGGAGGCCGTCGCACAGCGACAATTTCCCGGGTTCGAGGCGGCGCAACGACATTCCCCGGTCCGGTGCCGTAAAATAACGGTCTTCTCTCCCCAAAACCCCGTCATTTAACGTCTTCCCGAATGGTCAAAAGAGGGTTCCGATGACCGTGCCCAGGGCAGAAATGGTCCCTGAGTCGCTCAAGCCGTCGGCCGCCTTTTCGACCTTGTGGAGGGTCGTCTTGGCATCCCGGTAGAGATCCTGATCATTGACCAGCCGCCCCAAGGTCCCCTGCCCCTCGTCGATCTTGGCGGCGATGCTGTTGATCCGGGCCAGAGTGGAGCGGGCATCGTCATACAGGGCGGGATCGTTGACGAGCCGGCCGAGGCTTCCTTCACCGCGACTGGCCTTGGTGCTCAGCTCTCGGATGCCGGCCAGGGCATCGGTGGCATTGGTGTAAAAGGTGTCATCGGTCAACAGTTTGCCGAGGCTCCCCTGCCCGGCCTTGAGCCGGCCGGAGATCTCCTGCAGGTCGGTGCTCGCCGCCACCACCCGATCGTAGAGGGCCTGATCGGTGAGAAGCTTGCCGAGACTCCCCTCTCCCCGCTCAAGGCGTCCCACCACTGCTTTCAGATCGCCGACCGCCGCCTGCACCTCCTGGTAGAGGGCCGGATCGTTGACCAGCCTTCCCAGGGTTCCCTCCCCCTCGTCGACTTTGCGGGCCACGCTTTGCAGCCGCGCCACCGCATCGAGGAAGGAGACCTTGCTCTCCTCCAGAAGGCGGCTGAGATTACCGAAGACTTTTTCCTGGTTCCGTTCGAGGTTGGTGATCAGCTGGTCGATGCTCGCCCCTTCCCGCGAAGCCACCTCGGTGCCGGGAGGGAGAGGCGGGCTTGCCGGCGAACCGAAGTCGAGGCCAAGGAACTGGCCTCCGAGAAGATTCATCTGACGGATGGAGGCGATGGAGTCCTGGCGCAGATCGGTCCCGGCCACCACGTAGAAATCGACCCGCACCTGAGACCCTTCCAAGGCGATCTTCCGGATCTTGCCGACCTCGACCCCGGCCAGCCGCACCGGATCACCGGCCTTGATGCCGACCGCGGAGCGGAAATGGGTCCGGTAATCGAGCTGGGTTTCGAAGGGCCGCCAGTCCTCGACCAGTTCGATCATGACCGCCAGCACCACCAGGGCGGCGAGAAAGAAGAGGCCAACCTGTTGTTCAACCGTCAGACGCATGTCAATCGTCCCCTTTTAGGCCTTTGGTCGTGGTGTAGATAAAATTGCGGACCACCGGGTTGGGGCTCGCCTTGATCTCCGCCGGGGTACCGATCGCCACGATCTCTCCCGAGCTGAGCATCGCGACCCGGTCGGAGAGATACATGGCGAAGTTCAAATCGTGGGTGACGATCACCGTCGTCAGCTTGACCTCCCGCTTCAACCCTTGAATCACTCGCGCCAGCTCGTCGGAAGTGACCGGGTCGAGTTCGGCCGTCGGCTCGTCATAAAGAATGAGATCAGGATTCATGGCGAGGGAGCGAGCAATGGCGACCCGCTTGCGCATTCCGCCGGAAAGTTCCGAGGTGTCCAGCCCTTCCTTCCCTTCCAGGCCGACCAGCCGCAGTTTTTCGCGAATGATACGACGCACCCGGGACTCGTTGACAACCCTTTTTTCACGAAGCCAGAGGCCGACGTTCTCGCCGACGCTGAGAGAATTGAAGAGGGCCGAAGACTGGAAGACCATGCTGTAGCGATAGCGCCGGGGTTCCGAGGTGAGCGCCTCGGAGAAGATGTCGGCCCCGTCGATGAGGACGCGCCCCTGATCGGGACGGAGCAGTTTGACGAGGTGCTTGAGGAGGACGCTCTTGCCGGTCCCCGAGGGGCCGATAATGGAGAAGGTCTCGCCGGCGGCGATCTCCAGGTTGATATTACGCAGCACCGGTTGCCCACCGAAGGCCTTGTGCAGACCCTCGATGCGCACCGCGACCCCGCGCGAGGCGTGGTAGGGGGGGCCGGCCGCTCCCTCCACAACCGTCGACCCGGTAAAACCATGCACCAATCGGTTGAAGAATCGCTCCAAAGAGTTCTCCGTGGGGGCCTGGAAGGCCACTCTTACATCATCAGCCGGGTCAGAAAATAGTTGGCGACGAAGATCATCAGGAACGCCAGCACCACCGCCCGGGTCGTCGACTGGCCGATCCCCCGGGCCCCGCCGCTGGTGCGGAAACCGACATAACAGCCGACCTGGGCGATAATACCGCCGAAGACC
>JBBQBQ010000002.1:0-41149 GCA_038317685.1 Desulfuromonadales bacterium
GCCTGTTTGCGTTCAGGGAATTATTGAACACTGGTTGCCATTTGGTTGCCGAAGAAGCTTTTAAGCCCGGAGGCCGGAATGGCTGTGGGCTTTCAGGAAGGAGAAGCAACAGGGTCTCAGTTGTCGACGGACCCCGGAAGGGGATGGGCAATTTCTATGCGGTGTGTTCGGGTGTGCCACGCACACATTACGTCGCATAAGATATATTCCTGAGTAGTATTGCATAGTTAAGTATGCACTCCGCCCAATCCCGAACGACTTTTTAGCCGTGTCCGACGATTACCTACTTTGTCCGACAATCTCTGCCATGTCAACGGAGTGCGCCCACCGGCAAACGGGAATGCCATGCGCTCCACTTTGGCGCGCATTCCCTACAGGCTCCGCCTGTTTGCCCGTGGACGACTCCTCAGCCGTCCAGAGGAGCTTAAAATCGACCGGATAAGCTCATACGTTGCCCAAGGGTGATTCTCTGCCTTGAGGGCTGAATTAACCGCGCTAATCGCCTCATTTCTCGCCATGCCTTGACCCGTCAGGGTGTCGAAGGTTGTGCAGACCCGATCAACGAAGGCGGTCTTAAACTGTTCCTTGGCCGCCAAGGCCTCAAGGTCGACCGGTTGAGACTGCCGCACCGCGGAACGAGTCCGCTGGTCGGCAGTTTTCATAAGTCCGAGCATCGATTCAAGGAACGTCACGAATCCACGGGTCAGGGTGTCCGGCATGACGACCGACAAGCACACGTTGCCGTCACGCAGACTGTTGACGCGCAGATCAAGAAACGCGTCACGGTGCAACGGGTTGAAGCCAACGCTGTTTTCCCCGACGTAAGACGAAAAGCGGTCAGGAAGGGTTGTCGTGCTGATCGTTGGCAACTTGCTACTCATGGCGGTTATCCATCAGCCGGGCTTCCTGTTCAAGAAAGCGGTAGACCAGGTGACGCACGATCACGGAGACAGTGAAGCCCTCACGCTCGGCGATCCTTTGCAGGAGTGAAAAGCGCCCCGAGTCCAGCCGGAAGGTAAGCTTAGGAGATTCCATCAGCGCACCCCCAGAAAGATATTTGCAGGACTTTTCGGAGATATGGAAGGTATAACAAGCAGGGGCGTTGCAGACGCACCTGTACCCCAAGACCTCCACACTTTACGTCGCATAAGATATATTATGTAACCTACGATTAATGTCAATATCTGCCGGAGGTCCCCTGTGACCTCGGCGCCGTCCTTCCTCCTCGATCAGCTTACTGTCACCCCTCTTGATGATGGCCAAGTTAGCGTCACCGTCAATCTTCCTCCTGAACTCGTCAAGGACTATTGCCGCTTCCTGGAATCCCTGGCCGGATTCTTCCAGGTCGCCCACCGCAAGAGTCGTCTCGCTCTCGTTGCCTCCCGCGTCAAGTCTCAGGCCGACAACCAGGTTGTCAGTCTCACCCTCGTCGCCTACCGGGAACGTCTCGTCAAGGCCTTCGACCTCTACACCTCCAGCGGCCTCGATCGTAAAGAGGCCATTAAGCGGATTGCCGCCGATCTCCGGGCCGAGGGTCACCCCTGGCGCTCCGTCGACCTGGTGCGGATCCCTCTCGTTGAAGCTGGCCGCTCGGGTCGCCCAGGTCGCCCCCGTCGAGGTGAGTCATGACCGCCCTTCTCTTTCAGCAGGATCAACGGAACTGGATCGCCTGGGACATGGAGAGTGGCTCTTACCTTTGCAAGTAAGCACCGAAAGCCGTTACCACGGCTTCGGGTGTTCAGATGGCTGCAAAGCTGGTCATCGGATTTTCGAAGCAGACTCCTGTGAAACTTCCTACGGATTCAGGCCAAATTGAATAGGGTTGCACCCTATTTGCACCCTGGAAAGAAAAAGCACTTAAGCCAGTGTGGCCTAAGTGCTTGTTATTTTTGGTGGGCGTTCACAGGATCGAACTGTGGACCCCTGCCGTGTGAAGGCAGTGCTCTCCCGCTGAGCTAAACGCCCTTTTGATTTTGTGAGGTAGGATTTATAGCAACTTACGTTGGCCCTGTCAACGGGAAATTCCCCCTTTGATTTCCGGACAGCCTCCTATACGAGTCGTCCCTTGGCTGACTGAAGACGTTGCAGGCTGACATTTTTTCCAAGAACTTCGAGGACCTCAAAAATGCTCGGGCTGGTGGTACCGCCGCACAGAGCCACCCTCACCGACGGGCCGATTTTCCCCAACTTAAGACCGGTTTCCTCCATGACTTTGGCGAAGACCCCGGCAATGCCGTCATGGGACCATTCGGAGCAGTCGGTGATCTCCCGAATCAAAACCTCAAAGAGTGGCTCCTTGTCGGCCGTCAGGTGCTGGGCTGCTGCCGCCGGGTCGAAGACAATCTCCTGCTGGTAATAGAACGCCGCCCCTTCGGCCATTTCCACCAGGGTCCGGGAGCGTTCCTGGAGGGATTTGACCACGGCGGGAAGCGACGGTCCGGCACTGGTATCGATCCCTTTGGTCTGTAACTGTTCGACGAGGAGTATTCCGAGCCTTTCCGGATCGCCGGTCTTGATGTAGTGGGCATTCAACCAGAGGAGCTTGTCCGGATTGAAGACTCCGGCAGCCCGGCCGACCGACTCCAGGTTGAACTTTTCGATCAATTCCTCCTTGCTGAAGATCTCCTGATCGCCGTGGGACCAGCCGAGCCGAACCAGATAGTTGACGAGGGCTTCCGGGAGAAATCCCATATCCCGATAGGCCATCACCGAGGTCGCCCCGTGACGTTTGGAAAGGCGGCTTTTGTCGGGCCCAAGAATCATGGGAACATGTGCAAATTCGGGGACTTCGCATCCGAGTGCCCGGTAAAGGAGGATCTGCCGCGGGGTGTTGTTGACATGGTCGTCGCCACGGATGATCAGGTTCATTCCCATGTCGGCATCATCGACCACCACCACGAAATTGTAGGTCGGTGTTCCATCAGTTCGCTGGATGATGAGATCGTCCAATTCGGCATTGGCGAAGGTAATCGGTCCCTTGATGCGGTCGACCCAGGTTGTTTCACCTTCCTGGGGTGAGCGAAAACGGACCACGAACGGCTGGCTCGGTTGATCGCGTCGTTCCCGGCAGGTTCCATCATACTTGGGTTTTCCTCCGGACTTGAGAGCGGCTTCACGTTTTACATCAAGTTCTTCTGTGGTGCAAAAACATTTATATGCCGAGCCTTTATCAACCATTTCCTGAACTTTTTTCTTATAAAGGCCGAACCGTTCGGTCTGGTAAAAAGGACCTTCATCGTAATCAAGGCCAAGCCAATCCATGGCCTGAAGAATGGCGTCGACCGATTCCTGGGTGGATCTGGCGACATCAGTGTCCTCAATGCGCAGGACAAACGTTCCCCCTTCCTTGCGGGCCAAAAGCCAATTGAAGAGTGCGGTGCGGGCACCTCCGATATGCAGGTAGCCAGTCGGACTGGGGGCGAAACGGACGCGCAATTTCGACATGCAAAAGACTCCCGAAGTGTCGATTAAATAGACGGATGCTGGTTGTGACGATCGACAAGGCAAAGGGCCGTCTGAGCGACGACCCCGAAGTTTATACCGAATGCAGGCAGTCCTGACAAGGCTTTTTTCTCCCCTTCCCTACTGGTCGGCCTTGGCCCAGACCGCCACTCCCGCATAGCCGACGACCTCGCGTTGGTCACCGGTGATGTCCCCGGAATTGCCGTATCGAATCAGTTCCGCATCATCGGCCTCCAGCCATCGGGCAGCGGCGAGCATGACCACGGTAGGTAGAACCCCGCACATGGAAATCTGCTGTTCCCGAACCACCCGGTACAGACCTTCCGGGTCGATGGCCAGGACCTGGTCAAGGGCCTGTGTATCCTTGATCCGAGCGATTTCCCCCGGCTGATAGTGGGTCATGTCGCTGCTCGACACGATCAGGGTCGGTTCGGGATCCGCAGAGATCAAGCGGCCAAGAGCCTCGCCGAGTTCCAGGAGGTCTGGGAGCGCTAAATGCCCCAGGCAGAGTGGCACGATCCGAACTGTCGGATTTAATGCCTGAAGAAAAGGGATTTGGACTTCCAGGGAATGTTCCAACTGGTGAGCGACGGTGTCAGCCCCGGTCAGCGTACAGAAATTCAATAAGCGTCGTGCGAATCCGGCATCGATCGGCACCTGACCAAGGGGCGTCTCCCAGTTCCCTTCCGGAAAGACAGCGGCGCGATGTCCAAAACCGTGGTGGTTGGGGCCGATGATGATGACCCGGTCGGGGATTTCAACCCGAGAGAAGGTTGCCCCGGCGATGGCTCCGGAATAGACATAACCAGCGTGAGGCGCAACCACGCCTATGGCTTTACGCAAGGGACCAGCGGCCAAAAGGCTCTGCACCTGGGCGCGCAACACGGTGGCATTCGCAGGGTAAAACTGACCTGAAACGGCAGGAGAACGAAGCATCATCGACTCCCTGGCAGACGAGATCAGCCCAAAAACAGCCTCAAGGCCATGTAGATGCCGGTTAAGATCAAAAAACCGGCAAAAATCTTCATAAGCTTATCATGGGCAGTATGGGCCGCAAGCCGAACCCCGAGACGCGCGAAGATTATGGTCAGGGGAGCGATCACGATGGCAACAAGCAGGTTCACGTAACCAAAGGAGAATGGAGGCAGTTGGGGAAGTCCCCAGCCATGAATAATGTAGGAAATGGCGCCAAAAAGGGAGGAGATGACCATGAAGGCGCTCGAATTTCCAACCGCCAGGTGGACTGGTTGACGGAGCAGGATAACCATCATGGGGACCGCTATCACCCCTCCCCCGACGCCGAAGAAGGCAGAGAAGGCCCCGGCCGCGAAACCTGTCAACAGCATCAAGCGGATGGGAATCGCTGCAGGTTCTTCCGGTGGCAAATGGGGGTGGTGAAGGAACATCTTGAGGCCGGTTCCAATCTGCATTATCCCGAAGAGGCCTTTGAGAATCCCCCCCGGCAGACCGGCGGCAAGCGTGGAGCCGACGACCACCCCAAAGACGCCACCATAGGCCATGTGCAGGACTTGGTGCCAGTCGACATTCCCCCGTTTGCGATGACCAAGGGTGCTGCTGATGGCGGTCGGAAGGATAATCGCAAGACTGGTTCCAAAAGCAACATAAACAATGATGCCGGAAGGAAAACCTGCCACCTTGAAGGCCCACAGGAACATGGGAATAAGGATGATCCCGCCGCCGATGCCCATGAGTCCGGCCAGCAAACCGGCCAGGGAACCGACAACCATGAATAGACACAGGATTTGTATGGGAAAAGAAGCCATGAGTCCTGAGAGTCAAAAAGCCAGCCCTTCATGGGCTGGCTTTAATTTCGTTTGGAGGCCCCGACCAGATTCGAACTGGTGATGGAGGTTTTGCAGACCTCTGCCTTACCACTTGGCGACGGGGCCCGACGATGCACTGGCATCGCTGAAAGCCCGGTATTGATACCAGATCACAGCACAGGTGTCAAGGGGAAATCCCCCGCGCCGCTGGGACAAACATCAGAGTTTCATAGCCTTGGACTTGCCGGCAAGGCTTTTTGGCGCTAAGCTTCTCAGCAATACCGATTGGAGGAAACTATGAAACGTCTGATCCGGCTGATTCTGGTTTTAACGATGTTGACCGCCACTCAACTCGCTGCCGAGGAAGGAGCGACCCCGGCTCTCGGCAAGACTCTTTTCGAGTCCACGGCCCTTGGAACAAACGGAAAAAGCTGCTCCGTTTGTCACCCCGGAGGAAAGGGTCTGGAAGAAACCAGCAGTTATCCCGATGACCAATTACGGGAATTAATCAATTTCTGTATCCGTGATGCCCTCAAAGGGAAAATGCTGTCCTCACAATTCCAGGAACTGGAAGCGATGGCTGCCTACCTGAGGACCTTACAGCAAAAGTGATTCTCCGCGATCAGCAACCGCACCCGCAGTTGTGGCAAACGACCTTATTGCTCCCTTCCGGTTCAATGGTTTCGGGAGCGAATGCGATTCGGGTCACGCCGCGGCGGATATCTTCGAAGAGATCGTGGTTGGGACTGGCTCCGATCACGTGACCCAGGCAGAGATTGTTAATACCATCTTGTGGGGAACGAAGGCGAACGGTATTGAGGAGGTCGCCATAGCCCTTGACTTCAAGGGTCACAGCACCCTCAAACTGGACCATGACCTGAACCCCGAAGGGTTCCAGTTCGGCGGCCAAGTCGGCAAGAAACTGATCGAGGACTGTCCTTTCAATGGGGTAATGCCAATCACTGCGGGGAAAATTTCGCTCGTAAAAACCAACCGTGATTTCTTTTTTTTGCGTCATGGTTTTCTTTCCAGCTTCTGGTCCTGGGTTGGCTGGAGCCATTCAACCCCTGGTAAAATGGTTGGAGAAACCGTCAATTTGGTACGGGTCAGCAAAACCGAGTGCTCGCCGGCAACGCCTGGTCGCAGGTAGGTGACCGACACCTCCGTTCCGACGGAACCCCAAAGGGTCTGCGGCACAAGCTGTGAAAAAACACTTCCCGAAAGTTTTCTTCCGCCTACCTCAATCAGCAAATCCCCTGGTCGGATTCCAGACCGGGCCGCCGGAGATTCGGGGAGGACCTGCAGGACCACCAATTCACCGCTGGCGATTGGTACCACCTGCAAGCCGACTCCGGTTCTCGAGGCGGCTTCGGCAGCGCCAACCGAGTCGCAGTGCAACAATCCTCCTAGCAGACATATCCAAAAGAGGGTCCGCATGAAGGTGGTCACAATTGATGTATCCAGGAGGTGTCGCCGCTTCCTTGGCGAAGCACTTCCAGGCGGTCATCGACCAGACTGATGACGGTAGAAGGTTCTCCCAGCAGGATGCCGCCGTCGATCACGGCGTCGAGCATTCGACCAAGGCGTTGGTCGATCTCATCCGGATCGTGGAGTGGTTCCTCGCCCGAAACATTGGCGCTGGTGGTGACAAGGGGATGCCCGAGTTCACGGACGATGGCGAGTGCAATAGGATTGTCAGGGATGCGAATGCCGACGGTCTTCTGACGGGTGGTCAACAGGTCAGGGACCAATCGGGTCCCCTCAAGCACAAATGTAAAGGGCCCCGGCAAATTCCGTTTCATGGTTTTGAAGGCAAAGTTGCTGACTTGGCAGTAGTTGGCGGCATCAGAAAGATCGGCACAAATAAACGAAAACGGTTTGCGGGGATCCCGTTGCTTGATCTGGTAAAGCTGCTTAACCCCCTTCTTGTTGAAAATATCGCAACCGATCCCGTAAGTCGTATCGGTCGGATAGGCAATCACCCCGCCCTGCTTGAGGATTTCGACCACTCGATGGATCAGTCGCAATTGCGGATTTTGGGGATTGATGGCGAGAATCATCTCATCCTCCTGGTGCGTCAGTGCCCTATGAGGGCCAAGTCCTGCATTATTAGGGCATTCATCTGCCCTTTCCCTGCCCGCCGGTATGTCCGAAACCGCCCTCCCCTCGGGACGTCTCTTGCAAAAATTCGGTTTCGATAAAGGCAGCCTGAATAACCGGTGCAATGACCAGTTGGGCAATACGGTCACCGGGATTCAGGACCACTGGTTCCTTGCCGTGGTTGATGGCGATCATCCCTATTTCCCCCCTGAAATCACTGTCTATGGTGCCGGGAGTGTTGAGCATTGTCAATCCCTGGCGAAAGGCTAGTCCGGAACGGGGTCGGACCTGTCCTTCAAAACCGGTCGGGATGGCCAAGGCGATTCCCGTCGGCACCAGGGCCCGCTCACCGGGGGCCAGCACCAATGGAGTATCGAGATCGGCAAAAAGGTCCATGCCGGCCGCCTGGGCACTCATGTAGGTCGGGAGTTGAGCGCTGGGCCGGAGGCGTTTGACAGGGATGGAAAGAGGTGTTTTTGACATGGAAATCCCCTTAGCCGAGGGTCAGGTCAAGGACCGGAAATTCCCCGGGATCGACAGGTCCGAGGAGATGAAGGTTGAGAAAATCGTCCTGGAACAGCGATTCTGCAAGGCGACGCACATCTTCGGCATCGACCTGATCAAATGCCGCCAGAACATCTTTGACAGAGAGGTGCCGGCCCAGGTAGAACTCGTTCTTGGCCAGGCGGGTCATGCGGTTTTCGGTGCTTTCCAGGGACAGCAGTAAATTACCGCGCAATTGTTCCCGGGCCGCTGTTAGTTCTGGCTCATCCACCATGGCGCGGCTAAGCCGATGCATTTCCTTCAGGACCAGATCTACGACTTGACGGGCATCTTCAGGGGCGGTCCCGGCATAGACCACCAGTGCCCCGCCATCGCTGTGGCAGTGCAGGAAACTATAGATAGAATAGGCCAATCCACGATCTTCGCGAATCGCTTGAAACAGACGGGAACTCATGCTCCCCCCTAAAAGGGCGTTGAGAACATAGGCAGCAAAACGGTTGGGATGGTTTTGCGGGAGGGCTCGAGTCCCCAGGCAAAAATGGACCTGCTCAAGGCTTTTCTGGGTGACATCGATACCGCTGCCGTAATCGGGGGGGGATTGGATCGGACCGGACCAGATCCCGTTCAAATCGCCGAACACCGTGATGAGCTGTTCGACCAGACGGTCATGGTCCAGGTGGCCGGCTGCGGTTATCACCAGTTGGTGGGGACGATAGCGCTGCTGTAAAAATGTGATGAGGGCGTTCCGATCAAACGCCCCCACTGTCACCGCAGAACCAAGAATGGAAAAACCGAGGGAATGCTTTTTCCAGAAGGTTTTGTTGAAAAGATCGTGGATCAGGTCGTCGGCGGCATCCTCCACCATATTGATTTCCTGGAGGATCACCCGCCGTTCTTTTTCGATTTCATCAAGATCTAAAAGAGGATTGAGGACGACATCCCCGAGAAGATCTATGGCCAACGGCAGGCGACGGGCCAGCACCTTGACGTAGTAACAACTGTATTCCCGGCTGGTAAACGCATTGAGAAGACCGCCGGCTTGATCGACCTCCCGGGCGATCTGCTGGGCAGATCGCCGGGAAGTCCCCTTGAAGAGCATGTGTTCAATGAAGTGGGATATCCCGTTTTCATGGGCCAGTTCATGACGGGAACCGTTCGCTACCCAGACTCCAACGGAGACCGAATGAGCGGTCGGAATCGTTTCGCTAAGAACGCGAATGCCGTTGTCCAGAACCGTCTTTCGGAACATCCCAGAGGTTCCTTACTCCCCTTCGGCGAGAGTTTGTCCGAGGGCTTCCTTACGGGACAACTTGATTTTACCCTGCTTATCAACGCCGATGCATTTGACCAGGATCTTTTCTCCCTCCTTAACCACATCGGAGACGTTGCGCACCCGCTCTTTATCCAGTTCAGAGACATGGACCAGGCCATCGGTGCCCGGATAGATTTCCACAAAGGCACCGAACTCCATGATCTTCCTGACGGTTCCCAGGTACAGCTTTCCGACTTCGGCTTCTTGGGTCAGATCGCGAATCATCTTGATAGCCAACTTACAGGCCTCACCATCCGCAGAGGCAATATTGACACGGCCGTCATCTTCGATATCGATGGTGCAGCCGGTCGCTTCGATGATGCCGCGGATGTTCTTACCGCCCGAGCCGATAACCGTCCGAACCTGATCGGATTTGACGTAGATAGTGGTGATCCGCGGAGCATAGGGGGAGAGATCGGCCCGGGGTGCCGCGAGGGATTTGGCCATCTCGCCGAGAATATGGACCCGGCCCGCTCGGGCCTGATCCAAGGCTTTTCCCATGATCTGCCGGGTTACCCCGGTGATCTTTATGTCCATCTGCAGAGCGGTCACCCCGTTCTGGGACCCGGTGACTTTGAAGTCCATGTCGCCGAGATGGTCTTCATCGCCGAGGATGTCGGACAGGACCGCAACGTCATCCCCTTCCTTGATCAGGCCCATGGCGATGCCGGCCAGAGGTTCCTTCATCGGAACTCCGGCGTCCATCAGGGACAGGGATGCACCGCAGACGCTGGCCATGGATGAAGAACCGTTCGATTCGAGGATGTCGGAAACGATCCGGATGGTGTAAGGAAAATCTTCATGGCGGGGAAGAACCTTCGCAATCGACCGCTCGGCCAGATAGCCGTGGCCGATTTCGCGACGTCCCGGGAAAAGTCGCATGCTTGTCTCACCGACGCTGAAAGGAGGAAAGTTGTAGTGAAGCATGAATTTTTTGAACTCCATCCCCTGGACATTATCCATGCGTTGTTCGTCGCCTGAAGTCCCCAAGGCAACCGCTACCAACGCCTGGGTTTCGCCGCGGGTAAAGAGGGCGCTGCCATGAGCGCGAGGCAACAGGCCCACTTCGCAGGTGATTGGACGAACAGTCTCCATGTCGCGGCCGTCAATGCGAACTTGGTCGCGGATGATCATCTGCCGCACCACCCGCTTCTCAACCTTGCCGACCAACCCGGCGATCTCCCCGTGACGGCCTTCAAATTCGGCGGCCAAGGTCTCGAGAACCTCCGCCTGGACCTGCTTAACGGCAAGGTGCCGCTCCTGCTTGGTGCGGATTCCGACCGCCGCTGTCATCTTGGCGTTGGCTAGTTCATTGACGCGAGCCTCAAGGGTCGGGTCAACCTGGGGGGCGGCAAAGTCCCGCTTGGAATTGCCGACCAGGGCGGCCAATTTGACCTGAGCTTCGATGAGCGGCTGCATGGCACTGTGCCCGAAGAAAATCGCTTCTAGCATGTCGGTCTCGGAGAGAAAATGGGCTTCTCCTTCGACCATGATCACGGCATCCTTGGACCCGGCAACGATGATATCGAGATCACTTTCAGCAATCTCAGCCAGGGTCGGATTCGCGATGAATTGTCCGCTGACCCGCCCGACTCGAACTCCGGCGATCGGTCCGGCGAAAGGGATGTCTGATACGGCAACAGCTGCAGAGGCGGCAACAATAGCCAGAGTATCGGGGTCGTTGACCCGGTCCAGGGAGATGACGGTCGGCATGACCTGGGTTTCAAACATGTACCCCTTGGGAAAGAGGGGGCGCATCGGCCGATCGATGAGGCGGCAGATGAGGGTTTCACGCTCAGTGGCGCCCCGCTCCCGACGAAAGAAAGAACCGGGGATCTTTCCGCCGGCATAGAATTTTTCCTGATAGTTGACGGTCAGGGGAAAAAACTCCTGACCTTCCCGCATTTTCCGGGCAGAGACCACGGTGCAGAGCACCTTGGTGTCGCCATAAGTTACGACCGTTGCGCCATCAGCCTGGCGGGCCATTTTACCGGTTTCTATGGTCAGCGGTTGGCCATTGAATTCGACTTGAACCTTATGATAAGCCATCTTGAACTCCTTTCCGCGCCCCGTTTGGGGTGAGCGGCTCGTGCCGTCCGCAGACGGCGGTTTTCCAACAAAAAATGGCAGAAGGAGGATGGCCTGAGACAGAACCCGCCAGCAGCTTGTCGCTGCGCCGGTTTCTCTCTCCGGACAACCTCCCGTGCCATCACCTAAAAAACCAGGGCAGCAGACCCTCCGCATCGACGAAGAGCGTGCTGCCCCTTGTTACCGGCGAATGCCCAATTCCTTGATAACAACGCGATAACGCTCGACGTCTTTCCCCTTCAGGTAATCAAGGAGCCGCCTTCTCTGCCCGACGATCTTGAGAAGACCCCTACGGGAGTGATGGTCTTTTTTGTGGGTACGGAAATGATCAGTCAGATAGGTGATGCGCGCGGAGAGGAGCGCGATCTGCACTTCCGGGGACCCGGTGTCGCCCTCGTGGGTCTTGAATTTTTCGATGATTTCCTGTTTGCGTTCTGTGGCCAGCACTGTGCCACCTCCTTTCAGTGAACTGTTCCGGATTATCTCCGGACAATCGCTTTGAGAAACATCTGCCCTTTTATCACAAACCCCCTTACCTGTAAAGCACTATATCACCAGATCCCAGGGTGGTTGAAGACCCGCAATAGTTCAAAATCGCCACGTTTTTCACGTTCGCGGTGGGGGGCGAAGGTGGCGATGGAAAGGGTCTTGCCCTCGTCCAGAAGTAAGATCAGGTCCCCATCGGCGCCTGGTAAGCCCAGACACTGGTCGAGTGCCGGGGGGATCCCCTGCTTCAAACGTAGGGCGGCGGTGGCATTAATTTCAAGGGTCGCCATCTGGGGCAGGACCTCACGTGGACCGAGGAGCCTGGGTATGGAATCTTGGCTGAGGTCTTCGAGGGTGGCCAGGGGCAGGCATTCCCCTTCATGGAAAGGGCCGGAGCGGGTGCGGCGAAGGGCCGTTAGATGAGCCCCACACCCAAGGGCCATACCCAAATCGTGGGCCAAGGTGCGAACGTAGGTCCCCTTGGAGCAGGCAACGGTGAAATCAACCTCAGGAAAATCGATACGGGTCACAGTCAGACGATAGATCGTCACCGGACGGGTCGAACGTTCCACTTCGATCCCTTGACGGGCCAGACGGTGCAACGGGATTCCGTCTTTTTTCAGGGCCGAGAACATCGGCGGCAATTGCAGAATGTCTCCCGTCAGCCGCGCCGCACCCTGGAGAACGTCTGCAGGGGTGATCAACCCGAGCGCTCGTTCCTCGATGACCCTTCCTTCGGCATCCTGGGTCTCAGTCATGATCCCCAGTTTCAAGGTGGCCTGATATTCCTTATCGCCCTCCAGGAGAAACTGAACCAGTCGAGTCCCCTCCCCTACTGCCACGGGCAACACTCCGGTCGCCATCGGGTCGAGGGTCCCGGTATGGCCTACGCGTCTGGTTTTGAGCAGCCGCCGTACCCGGCGCACCACATCATGGGAGGTGATCCCCTTAGGTTTATCGATCAGCAGGATGCCATGCATTAGGAGGCTCAGTCGTGGGCAATCTTGAGGCGGGAAAAAACCAGGTTACGAATTTCGACAAGAGTTCCCTCGACGACTGCTCCGGAGGCGTTGTGGTGGCCACCGCCGCCAAATTCGCGAGAAAGAGCCCCAACGTCCACCTTCCCCTTAGAGCGGAAGCCGACCTTGAAAGCGGTCGCACTGACCTGCCTGAAGAAGAGAGCCACTTCGACTCCCCGAATGGAGCGGGGGTAATTGACGAATCCGTCGGTGTGCTCGGCGTTGCTGCCGGTGTCCTCATACATACCCGTCGTAACGCTCACCGAACCGTACCGGCCGCAGGCCGAAATGGTCAGGGTGTCGAGGGCTTTGGCCAGGAGTTTCAAACGTCGGGGGTCCTGGTTTTCATAAAGACCGGTGGCTACTTCCCAAGGTTGAGCACCCAAACCGATCATCTCCCCGGCGATCATGAAGGCTTCGGGATTGGCGTTGGAATAACGAAAAGAACCGGTGTCAGCAAGGACCGCAGCGTAGATGCAGGTGGCGACGGTTTGGGAAATCGGCCAGTTGCCGGCGGACAGAATTCGATAAACCAGCGCGCCCGTGGCGCAAGCTTCGGTATCCACGAAGTATATTTCGCCGAAATTTTCAGAGAAGGGGTGGTGATCGATATTGACCAGGGTCGGGCATAACTCCCGCAAATGAAGGCCGGCACGTCGCAGTTCCCCGGCGTCAAGAACGAAACCGGCGTCAAAGGGTCCTTGACCGTCAAGGTCGCTGACCACCGTATCGGCCCCAGGAAGAAAATCGAAGGCGGTCGGCACGCCGTCGCGATTATAGGCGACAACCTCCTTGCCGAGTTCACGTAAGGCCAGAGTCAGTGCCAGCGTCGAGGCGAGGGCATCGCCGTCGGGGCCTTCATGGGCGGCGACCAGAAACCGCTGCCCGTCACGAATGGTCTTCAGAATCGCCTGGACCATGCTCACCGGTTTTAATGTCTCGAAGGATGGATTCGATACGGTTCCCGTAATCGAGAGAGGTGTCGTATTGGAAGGTCAACTCCGGCACCAGCCGCAGTCGCAGAACCTTGGCGAGTTCCCGCCGAAAGAAAGGTATGGCCGAAGTCAGGCCCTTCTGGCTGTCATTGCGGGCTTGGTCATCCCCCATCACGGTAAAGAAGATGCGGGCATGGTGGAGATCATGAGTGACATCGACGGCGGTAATGGTTACGAAACCGACTCGCGGGTCCTTAAGTCCTTTGAGCAACAGCCCCGAAACTTCTTTTTGAATCATCTCGCCGACGCGGTGGGAACGCTGGTATTCCAATATGAATCCTTTGCAGGTTGGGCTTTTAGTAATGCAGGTATTCCGTCATGCGCTCGGTGATATCGCCAAGTCCGATTCGAGCGATCTCTTCCTCAACCTTGAAGAACACCTCCCGCACCACATCTTCGTCCGATGCGACCATAACGAATCCCAGTTCGGTCCTCTGCCAAAGTTCCTGCAGGCCCGTTTCAGCCGCCGAGACCGAGAATCGTTCGCGGCAGCGGCCCAGGATGCGTTTGACAATGCTGCGTTTTTCCTTGAGACTCTGGGGGTCGTAAAGGAACAGATCGACCCTCAGGACCCCTACGACCATCGCCACTTACCCCTAGAGTGTGGTTTTGATCTGCTCAATTTCGAAGACTTCGATGATGTCTCCAACCTTGATGTCGTTGTAGTTTTCCAAGCCGATTCCGCATTCATAGCCGGTTGCAACCTCGCGTGCATCATCTTTAAAGCGCTTCAAGGAATTCATCTTGCCGGTCCAGATGACCACGCTGTCTCGAACCAGGCGAACCTGGGCACCGCGCTGTACTTTGCCGTCGAGAACGTAACAACCGGCAATGGTGCCGACCTTGGAGACGCTAAAGGTGTCGCGCACCTCAACCCGGCCCAGAAATTTCTCTTGAAGTGTCGGGGCCAGCAAGCCTTCCATGGCATCCCGGATGTCGGCCACGGCATCGTAAATAATATTGTAGAGGCGGATATCGACCCCTTCGTTTTCAGCCATATTGGCCGCTTTTGGTTCCGGGCGAACATTGAAGCCGAGAACGATAGCGTCCGAGGCCGAGGCCAGCGAGATGTCGCTTTCGGTGATTCCTCCAACGCCGGTATGAATGACCAGAAGTCGACAAGCCTCGGTGGAAAGCTTGAGGAGGGAATCCTTGACGGCCTCGACCGAACCTTGGACATCCCCTTTGATGATGACTTTAAGCTCCTTGACATCCCCTTGCTGAATCCGTTCGTAAAGCTGTTCCAGAGAAATCTTGCTGGTTTTTGCGAGTTCCGCCTCCCGCAGTTTCTGCTGACGATGTTGCGCCACGTCTTTTGCGGCCTTGTCGTCTTCAACGGCATGGAAGGAGTCGCCGGCATCGGGTACTCCGGAGAGCCCGGTGACCTCAACCGGAATGGACGGCCCCGCTTGTTCGAGACGGTCGCCTCGATCATTGGTCATCGTTCGCACCCGGCCGTAATGGATCCCGGTGACGATCGGATCGCCTATTTTCAGGGTCCCCTCCTGAACCAGGATGGTGGACACCGGGCCACGCCCCTTGTCAAGACGAGCCTCAACCACCACCCCCTTGGCTCGTTTGTCGGGATTGGCTTTGAGGTCCATGACCTCAGCCTGCAGGAGGATCATTTCCAGCAGTTTATCGATATTGGTGTTTAGTTTCGCCGAGACTTCAACAAAGATCGTCTCGCCACCCCACTCTTCAGCGAGCAGGTTGAATTCGGTCAATTCCTGGCGCACCCGATCGGGATTGGCATCGGGCTTGTCGATTTTGTTGACCGCGACGAGGATCGGCACCCCTGCAGCCTTGGCGTGATTGATCGCTTCCCGGGTCTGGGGCATCACCCCGTCATCGGCGGCAACCACCAGAACGACGATGTCGGTGGCCTTGGCGCCCCGGGCTCTCATCGCGGTAAAGGCCTCATGACCAGGGGTGTCGAGGAAGGTGATCTTTCGGCCATCAAGGTCAACATCGTAGGCACCGATGTGTTGCGTGATACCTCCGGCTTCCCCGGCGGTAACGTTGGCGGTTCGAATGGCATCCAGCAGGCTGGTCTTGCCATGGTCGACATGGCCCATGATGGTGACGACCGGCGGCCGGCCCTTGAGGTCCTCAACCTTCTCATCGCCCACCTTCAGGCTGTCGTGGTCAAGAACGGTCTCCTCGTCAAAGGCAACATTTTCGACTTCATAGCTGAATTCGGAAGCCAGAATAGCCGCGGTTTCGAAATCGAGGGGGTGGTTGATATTAACCATGGTCCCCTGGCGCATCAATTCCTTGATCAGGTCGTTGGCCTTGACCCCCATACGTTTGGCGAGCTCGCCGACCGTGATCACATTGCTGATGCGAATAATTCGTTTGATCGCCTTGGAAACGGTAACTTCGGTTTTTTTGAGAGGTTTTGCCGCCTTGCGTGGCCGCCGCAATTTACCACCATCGCGGTCAGGCTCGAAAATTTCACGTTTCCCCCTCTTCCTTGCTGCTTCACTGAGGGTTTCACTGTAATCGGCGCCCTTGCCCTTTTTCTTCTTTTTCCCGCCACGGGCTTCCTTGCCTACGAACGGCTCGGTACCGGGGGTAGGTATGGTCGGCGGAGCTCCGGGACGGCCGCTGCGCTCGGGGCGCGGGGCTCCGGGTCGGCCGCCGTCGGGGCGCGGGGCTCCGGGTCGAGCGCTGTCGGGCCGCGGAGTGCCGGGACGGCCGGCGTCGGGGCGCGGGGCTCCGGGTCGAGCGCTGTCAGGGCGTGCGGGGCGCTCGCCTCGGCCGGCATCGGGCCGCGGAGTGCCGGGGCGGCCACTGTCGGGGCGTGCGGGGCGCTCGCCCCGGCCGGCATCGGGCCGACCCGGGCTTTTCACATCCCGGGGAAGTTCCACGTGGCCCAGGATTTTGGCTCGTGACGAAGTGGCCCTTTCATTCTTGGGCTCAAAAATTTTGATCGATTTGTGGGCTTCGGTCTTGTCCTTCTCCCCATCCGTAACCGGCGCCGCCGCCGCAGGTCCCGTAACCGGCGCTGCCGTTTCGACTACGGCATCAGCAGCAACTCCAGCTTCGGTTTCGACAACCGCGCTCGGTGCCGGGGTTGCAACGGAGGGTTTGGATTCCAGTGGCTGATCCGTAGGAACTGACGGCTCGGCTTCAAGCGCCCCTTCCGACTCGACTTCGGCGGCGGCTTTCGGGGTTTCCTTGCGCCGGCGGCGGATAATGCCCGGGTTGATCCGCTCATCTTCAACCTTCTGACCTTGCGAGGTCGCGGCGGTCTCGAATTTGCGAATCTCCTCATCGGTCAGAGTGCTGCTGGCGGTCTTTACATCGACGCCCGCAGCCTGCAACTGCTCCAGCACGACTTTACTGTCCAGGCCGAGTTTTTGCGCCAATTCGCTAACCTTTGTCTTTCCCATCAACTCTCCCCTACGATATGCGTAAAGCGGAACAGCTCTGTCACCAGCGACTCGGCCAATGGGTGAACCTTGACGGCAACTACACTGCGTTCTTCTTTGCCCAAGATCTGCCCAAAAAGCTCCTTGTCGAAGCACCGCCAATGTGGCACCCCAACGGCGGTTGCTTTACCAGAGACCTTGCCAGCTATGCCCGGTGAGGTGTCAGTGGCCATCAAAACCAAGGCCGGAAGATTATCTGCCCCAAGTGTCGACAACACCAAATTAGACCCTGATATCGTTTGGCCGGCTTTGCGGGCCAAACTAAGCAGACCAAGAATCTGCTCCCGGATCTGCCTTGTCAACTCATCAATCAAGTCATTCGCAACCAATGGTGCAACCGGTCGGCGAAAAGTTCGTGCAAATTGTCCTCGTTTTACAGCATTCGCGATACAACCGCGGTCGAGACAGGTATAGGCACCCCGTCCGGGAAGTCGTTGGTGGTAATCAACAACGACTGACCCGTCAGGAGCCACCACATAACGGATCAGACTGCTCCGGCTTAGAACCTTCCGGCACCCGAGGCAAGAGCGTTCGGCATGAACTCCCGTGGCGGGCAAGAAGAGTTACTCCACGGCCGGATTGGGCGCCGTATCCCCAAGGACACCCCGTTCTGCCAGGGCCTTGGCCAGGTCTTCCTTGGTCATGGCGCTACGACCAGGCAGATTATGCTGTTTGGCCAATTCATAAAGCTGGTCACGAGTGAAATCGGCCATGGCGGCATCGGCGGTAGCGGCATCAGCGGCAGCTGTTTCGGCTGCCTGTTCGGCCGCCAGTTCTTCAAGCTCGGCCTCCGCGGCCCTGGATTCGCTTTTGATGTCAATCTTCCAACCGGTCAATTTGGCAGCCAAACGGACATTCTGGCCTTTTTTCCCGATTGCCAGGGAAAGCTGATCGTCGGGAACAATGACCTCGAGAGCTTGCTCGTCACTATCCACATAGACCCTGGTCACTTCGGCCGGTGCCAGCGCCGAGCAGGCAAAACGGGCGATATCAGGTGTCCAGGGGATGATATCGATCTTCTCACCGCGCAGTTCGCTTACGACATTCTGAACCCGCGAACCGCGCATGCCGACGCAGGCGCCGACGGGATCAACATCGGAATCATGAGAGACGACAGCGATCTTAGCCCTGCTCCCCGGTTCCCGGGCCACCGCCATGATTTCAACGATTCCCTCGGCGATCTCAGGAACCTCAAAACTGAACAGGGCCGCTACGACTCCGGGATGGGTACGGGACAGGATGATCTGGGGTCCCTTGGAGCTCATTTTAACTTCGGAGATGAACGCCCGGACCCGATCGCCCTGGCGGTAATTCTCGCGGGGCACCTGTTCACGGTGCGGGAGAAGGGCTTCGGCACGGCCGAGATCGACGATCAGATCGCCGCGCTCATAACGACGGACGATGCCGTTGACGAGTTCTCCAACCCGATCCTGGAATTCGTTGAAGACCCCTTCACGTTCAGCTTCACGGACCTTTTGGATAATAACCTGCTTCGCAGTCTGAGCGGCAATGCGACTGAAGTTGCCGGCATCAAGCTTCATTCCCAGAGAATCGCCTTCTTCGACCTCGGGGTCAATCTCCCGGGCTTCCAGTAGGTCGATTTCCTTGTAGGAATCCTGTACTTCTTCAACCACCGTCACGAATTCAAAGACCTCGACTTCGCCGAGTTCCTCATTGTAGTGGGCCTCAAGGTCCCGGGTATTCCGGTACTTCTTGTTGGCTGCCGAAAGGACTGCAGATTCAAGGGCTTCAACGAGAACGCCCCGATCAATCCCTTTGTCCTTAACGACCTGGTCGATAATATGGTTAAGGTTCACAACCATTTTTCTATCCCCCTGGATCGGTCTCCCCCCGGGGCCGTCTGGCCGCGATGAGGCGCTGTGGATGGTTCATTTGCCGGCCTGGAACGGTTTTAGAATTCCGGGTCGAGGTGGGCTTTGGCAATGGCAGTCAGGGGAAAAGCAACCTCTCCCCCCTTTTTGTCCAATTGCAGGATTTTCACAATCTCCCCCTCAATGCCGAGCAGTCTCCCTGCAAAGGTCTTGCGCAATTGGCCGCGCTCATCGGGGTCAAGACGCTCGAAAGTTTTGATCACGACCAGTTCACCGGCGAACCGGGAAAAATCCTCGGGTCGTTTGAGCGGACGGTCGATGCCGGGAGAAGAGACCTCCAGTCGATAGTTGGAGGTGATCGGATCTTCAACTTCGAGGACCGACCCGAATTCCCGACTGACCTCAGCGCAATCGTCAAGGGTGACGCCACCCGGTTTGTCGATGAAAATACGCACCACCCAGTCCCGTCCTTCGCGCTGGTACTCCAGTTCGACGAGTTCGAGTCCGAGATCGCTGACGATTGGCTCCAGAAGCCTGCGGAGCGTGGCGCGAAGGGGTTCTTCGGTCATGCAAAGGCCCGATGGTACACGTTAAATAAAAAAAGTGAGCAAAAAGCTCACTTCCTTACAGTGAACACCAGTAAACGGTGTACTAGATATCACGGCAGACGGGGTAATGCAAGAAAAAAACGCGGATTCACCGCCAACCAGGATGACCCTGGGGAGAGGTTTTTCTCTGGCAGGAAGATCCTGGGGAGTGTGCTGCGTATCGATTTGGCCAAGAACTGGCGAGGTACCGGATTGTCATCCTCAGTCCCGGCGGGTGAGGAAGGCCGCGCTTTCGGTGTGGAAAGTCTGCGGGAAGAGATCGATCGGCCGGGCCCAGTGCAAATAGTAGCCGCGATGCAGGAGGATTGAGAGATCCCGGACCAGGGTCGAAGGGTCGCAGGAGACGTACAGGATGGCGGGCGGTTGGCCGCTTGCCAATTCCCTGACTACGGAAAATGCCCCGCTGCGAGGCGGATCGAGGACTACCAGATCAGGGGGAGCGGCAGGGAAGAGGTCACCCAAAGCGCCCTCGGCGGAGCGGGCATGGAAGCTCAGGTTGTTGAGGTCGTTCCGGTAAGCGTTGCGGCGAGCCCAGGCGAGGGCCGGGGCGCAGTCCTCCACTCCCACAACCGAATCGGCCCGCCGAGCAATGGGGAGGGAAAAGTTGCCCATGCCGCAGTAAAGGTCCAGAACCCGTTCGTCCCCCCGCCAGGCCAGGCTCCCGAGCACCTCCTGTACCAGCCTGCGGTTCTGATCCAGGTTGACCTGGGCAAACCCACCCGGGCCGTAGCCGAGTCGAAGAGGTGGGTCATCGACCAGGATGGTCAGGGAGTCGTGACCGCAGACCGGAATCGGAGTCTCTTTACGCCCGATTTGTAGAAAGAGGCTCAGGCCCACGGAGGTTGCGAGCGGCCGGAGAAAATCGGCCAGTCGCTCAGGTGCCGGATCCAGGCAGTGGACGACGGCCCTTACCTGGCCATGATCATCGACCGCCAAGTCGATTTGCGGGATACGGTCTGGGCAGGGAGACTCGGGGAGCCAGCGGCGAAACTCCCCCAGAACGGCATTCAGACGATGGTCGGTGATCGGACAGGAGGATAGATCAACGACAAAATGGCTGCCGCGACGGTAAAAGCCGATCGCCAACCCATTTGCCGTTGCGTGACATTTGAACTGCACGCGGCTGCGGTAGTGCCATTCGTCGGGGGCCGGGAGCAGCGTTCGAACCTGTTCGGAGAGCACCCCCGCTCCCCGGGCCAACTGGTCGACGAAAATCCGTTCCTTCCAGGTGGTCTGGGTGGGGTAATCGAGGTGTTGCCATTGACAACCGCCACATTGCCCATAGACGGGACATGGCGCCGGTCGCCGGCCGTCTCCTGGCTCAAGAATCTCGACCAGTTTGGCTTCGGCGTAGCGCCCCTTGTCCCGAACGATGCGGCAGGCGATCCGGTCCCCGGGAACTGTGAAGGGGACGAAAATCGCCTTCCCATCGTGCCGTCCGACTCCGTTGCCGCCGAAGGCGAGGTTGTTAATTCCTATCTCCAACTTCATCGGTAGTAGGCCCCGGTCGGCCGCCGCGTTGTTTTCGCCAGCCGCCCGTACAACAATCGCTCAGGATAATCGGGACGATGCAGGTACTTCCCGGCATTGGCCAGGAAATCATTGATCAGGTTGGAACGAACCGCTTCGACCTTCTCGCTCGGAACGCCCATCCTCTCCAAGGCCCTGGTCTCCACAATAACCTCCCCGAGGATTTCAATCGCCCGTTCGCAGGCGGCCTGCTGGTCGTCATCCCGCCGAAACAGTTTCGGTGTCAGGGGGAGGCGGATTTCAACCAGGACCCGGATCCGGTGGTAATCGCCGAAATACCGGTTGCTCTCGTCAAAGAAGGCCAGTTGCAGCCCGTTATCAAAGGTTTCCTGCTGCATCGCAAGGGCCGGCCGAGGCTCGGTCATGGGCGGTCCAGAAGCTCGGAAATAGTTACAGGAGAACCATTCAACATTTTTTCCTCTCACGATCGAGCCAGTCAATTTGGCGCATCAGCCCGTGCAGAATCCGCACTTCCCGGGGATTCAGCCCGGCCCGTCCGAAGATACGGCGGAAGGCATGGAGGATGTGGTCGGGGTTCTGGGGGTCGAGAAACTCGATCTCCAGCAGGGTCTGCCGCATATGTCGGAACAGGCCCTCCAATTCATCATGACCGGCCAGCTTCCGCTGCCCCCGCTCCTTCCCGGCCGCGGTTGCTGCTGTCCGGGAGACCTCGTAAAGACACAGGGAGACCGCCTGGGCGAGGTTCATGGAAGGCAGTTGGCTCCCGGTCGGGATGGTAATGAAGCGCTGGCAGAGGTCGAGTTCGGCGGTGTACAGCCCATGGTCTTCCCTCCCGAAGACTATGGCCACCTGCGCTTCAGCAGCCACCGGCAGGAGCAGGCGGGACGCTTCATCGGGATGAAGAAAATCTTCCCGGTATTTGCCGAAGCGGCGCGTCGTCCCGAGTGCCAACCGGCAGTCGGCAAGGGCTGCGGCAAGATCTGGGAAGATTCGGGCGCCTTCCAGAAGTGAGCCTGCCTTGACCGCCATGCGCCGGGCCTCATCGGCGAGGTGATCGACCTGCGGGGCCACCAGTCGAAGGTCGCTGAAACCGAAGTTCATCATCGCCCGGCAGACCGACCCGATGTTGAGGCCCCCCTGGGGTTCGACCAGAACGACCGCGATGTTGGTCAGGGCTGCCGCTGGAGGTGACCCGGCCACTGTCAGTGAATCCGTATCTGGCACGTCTGACACCTAGGAAAAATCGCCGAGGCGATGCTGCACGACCACGGCGGCGGCAATTGCCGCCGTTTCGGTGCGAAGGATTCTCGGTCCGAGAGAAACGGGCAGGAAGCCGAACGCTTCGGCCTCGGCCACCTCCTCGTCGGCGAATCCGCCCTCGGGGCCGACCAGCAGGGCAACCCTTGACGGCCTGACCCCGCCCAGGGCTTCGCCGAGCCGCCAGCCCGTCGCCTTTTCGAAGAGAAGGAGTTTGAGATCAGCGCCGGCGGACAGAGCCAGGGCCTCGGTCCAGCTTTTCACTCCGGTCAGTTCGGGGAGCATCGCACGCCGGCACTGGCGGGCGGCCCTCAGGACCGTCTCCGGCCAGCGGTGGGATTTGCGCTGCCCGGCATCGCGCTCCGCCAGGGTCGACGAACGCTTGGTCACCATCGGCACGATCCGGCCGACCCCCAGCTCGGTCAGTTTTTGCAGGACCAGCTCAAAACGTTCCTTTTCCGGCAAGGCCTGGTAAATCTCCAGACAAAGATCGCTTTCCATTCCCTGGGGGAGGCGCTGAAAGGGAACGACCATGGATTCGGAAGGGTTCGAGGAGAGGAGGCGGGCCCGATAGGCAACCTGACCGGGGTCGATCACTGTGAGGATGGCGCCGGGCCTCGCCTTCCAGACCGCCAGGGCCGGGACACTCTCCCGGGCCAGGGGGACGGCGATATCCAGAGTGGGGACCAAACTGAGCAGCAGAAGGCTGGCGGGGCCGCCGCTATTGACGCATTCGGGGATCAAGACCGGCCTCCCGGTACTGGGCGAAGCGCCGGCGTGAGGCGTTGGCCAGTTGCTCATCGTAGAGTTCGGCAAAATCGATGGCGGCCTCAAACTGGCGGACGAAGGCTGGGGAGCAGGGCTTGCCCATGATCAGAACCTGGGCGCCGTTGGGATTCTGCTCCGCGGCGACGATCACGACCGGCTCGTCGAGGCAGTCGACGGCGCCGTTGGCAAAGGCATGGGGGATAAATGAGCCCTTCTTCCAGGACCACATGAAGGCGTCAAGGGTCACACCCTGGTGGTCGTCGAGGACGGTGACCAGCACCCGCTTGCCGGCAGCGTAGAACTCCTCCGCCAGCTCGCAGAGATGTCGCGCTTTTTCGGCTTTGCGAAGGCGGATGAATTCGACGCTGGGCATCGGTCCTCTGTCGGGAAATGAAATCGGGCGGCCGCTTGGCCGCCCCTGTCTATACCATCTTTGCCGGGTGGATTTCAACGTTTGTGACCAAAGGAAGCCCTACCCCTTTGTCGCAGCCTGATTCGCTTACAAGGACCAGCCAGCTGCGTGCCATCTCCTCCGCAACGCTTTTCAAGTGCCCTACCCGCCTCCCCTTTCCAGCTGGCGTGCTCCGAGATCGATCGCCTGCACGTTCAGGGGGATGAAGCGGTGGTTGCGCTCGGGGAGGACCTTTTTGAGCGCTTCTTTGAGGGAATCAAGGGTGACCGGCTGACATCGGGCGACATAGACGCCGACGGCGATCATGTTGAGCATGCGCGCGTCGCCCAACTCCTGGGCCATCTCGTTGAGGGGGAGCCGCAAGGTCTCGAGATCATCACGACGCAGCGCTCCTTCCTCGACCAGCGAGCTGTTGATGAGGCAGAAGGCACCCGGCTTGAAATGGCCGATATGGCGCTCGAAGGAGGCCTGGTTGAGGATGATCCCGGCGCTCGGGCTGCCGATCACCGGCGAGCCGACCTCCTCGTCGGAGACAACCACCGTACAGTTGGCGGCGCCGCCGCGCTTCTCCACTCCGTAGGAGGGGTAGTAGCTGACGTTCTTCCCTTCCAGAATCCCGGCATAGGCAAGCAGATTGCCGATGACCAGAATCCCCTGGCCGCCGAAGCCGGTCATGAAGACATCGTGGGTCATCGCTTAAGCCCTTTCCTTGAAGGTGCCGAGGTTGAAATAGGGGATCATCTCCCCCTCGACCCGCGCATTCGCTTCAACCGGATTCATTCCCCAGTTGGTCGGGCAGGAGGAGAGGACTTCAACAAAGGCAAAACCCTTCTTTTCAATCTGATATTCGAAGGCCTTCTTGATCGCCTTGCCGGCGGCGATGATGTTCTTCGGCGAGTTGACCGCCACCCGCACCGAGTAGGCGGCGCCGTCGAGTGCCGCGATAACTTCGGCCATGCGCATCGGATAGCCGTCCAGGGCCACGTCGCGCCCTTCCGGGGAGGTCAGGGTGCGCTGCCCCGGCAGCGAGGTCGGTGCCATCTGGCCGCCGGTCATGCCGTAGGTGGTGTTGTTGACGAAGATCGTGGTGAAGAGTTCACCGCGGTTGGCGGCGTGGATGATTTCGCTGGTGCCGATGGCGGCAAGGTCGCCGTCCCCCTGATAGGTGAAGACAAAGTTCTCGGGGCGGGCTCGCTTGACCCCGGTGGCGACGGCTGGCGCGCGGCCGTGGGGTGCCTCGACGACATCGACATCGAAATACTCGTAAAGGAAGACGCTGCAGCCGACCGAGGCGACGCCGATGGTCTGCTGCTGCACCCCGAAGTGGTCCATGGCGTCGGCCACCAGGCGATGAATCAGACCGTGCTGGCAGCCGGGGCAGAAGTGGGTGGCGACGTCCTTGAGGGAGACGGGGCGGGTAAAGACCGGTTTCATGTTACGCCCCCTTTCCGAGGTGTTTCTTGATCTGTTCGAAGAGTTCTTCCGGAGTCGGCAGCGAGCCGGTTCCCGGCGGGCGGCCGTAGAAGGCGACCTCGGCATCGCGTGCCACCGAGAGGCGCACATCCTCGACCATCTGGCCGGTGCTCAATTCGACGCAGAGGAGCTTTTTGCAGCGCACCGTCGCGGCGGCATAGGCCTTTTCAGGGAAGGGGAAAAGGGTGATGGGACGGAGGAAACCGACCTTCAACCCGGCGGCGCGGGCCATTTCCACCGCGGTCTTGGCGATCCGCGCGGCGCTGCCGAAGCCAGTGACGATCAACTGCGCATCGTCCAGATGCTTTCCTTCACTGCGCTGCTCCTTGGCTTTGAGTTCCTCGGCCCTTCCCCAGAGCTTCCAGTTATGGCGCTCTAGTTCTCCTTCGCCGAGGTAGAGGGACTTGACGATGCGCTGGTCGCTGCGTCCCAGCTTGCCGGTCACCGCCCACGGTTTCTCCGGCAGGTCTTTCGGCGCGAGGTAGGGTTTGAGCTCCAGCGCCTCTTTCATCTGGCCAACCAGGGAGTCAGCGAGGAGCACCGCCGGCATGCGGTAGCGGTCAGAGAGGTCGAAGGCGAGGATGGTGAGGTCGTACATCTCCTGCACCGAGGCCGGGGCGACGACGATAGTGCGGTAGCCGCCGTGACCGCCGGTCTTGACCGACTGGAAATAGTCGGCTTGGGAAGCGTCGATGCCGCCGAGGCCGGGCCCGGAGCGGCAGATATTAACGATCAGGCCGGGCAGCTCGCTGCCGGCCATGTAAGAGATTCCTTCCTGCTTGAGGCTGATGCCGGGGCTGGAGGACGAGGTCATGGCGCGGAAGCCGCAGGCGCTGGCTCCGAGGACCATGTTGATCGAGGCGATCTCGCTCTCGGCTTGGATAAAGGTGCCGCCGAGTTTGCGCAACTCTCCGGACATGTAGGCCGGGATGTCACTCTGGGGTGTGATCGGGTAGCCGAAGTAGTAGCGGCAGCCTGCGGCCAAAGCCCCCATGGCGACGGCGATGTTGCCGGCGACGAGCTGACGTTCGCTCATGAGGTCTCCCCCTTCTCCTCGCGGAAGACGCTGATCGCAACGTCTGGGCACATCTGTGCGCAGAGGGCGCAGGAGGTGCAGTCGCGATTGCATTCTTCAGGGAAGACCGCCGGCAGGAACCCCTGACGGTTGAGCTTGTCGCTCATGCGGATCAGTTTCTTCGGGCAGGCAAGGGTGCACAGAGCGCATCCCTTGCAGCGGCTTTCATCAATGATGATTCGGGGCACTTTTCCCATCCATGGTTAGGGCGCCTTTGCGCCAGGCTGTGTACACTTCGAATTTAGCAAAAGAACTCCGGCGGCGTCAACACCGCCGGGGGGGCCGGGTCAAGGATCAGAGCCGACCCTCGATCATCCCCGGCAAAAGCCGGGCCCCCCGGACCCGGATATTGGTGGCGGCCGCCGATGCCTCGTCATACCCGGCAAGTTCCAGGCCGTTGCACCGGAATTCCCCGGCGCTGCCGAAAAGGGCAAAGGGGACGGGCCCGAGGGTGTGGGTCATGCGCGCCACCGGGGTCGGATGGTCGGGAAGGACCAAAACCCGATAAGCGCCGAGGGCCGGAAGGCCGTCGAGGACCGTGCCGACCACCTGGGCATCGAAATCCTCGATGGCCTGCAGCTTGTCCTTGAGGTTGCCGGCATGAGCCGCCTCGTCCGGGGCCTCGACGTGCAGGTAGACAAAATCGCGGCTGCGCAAGGCGTCGAGCGCTGCGGTCGCCTTGCCGCGGTAGTTGGTGTCGATGTAGCCGGTCGCCCCCGGAACGTTGATGATATCGAGGCCGGCATAAACCCCGATCCCCTTGATCAGGTCGACGGCCGAGATGACGGCGCCACTCAGACCGTATTGCGCTTGAAAGGTTGCCATGCGGGGGGCCCGTCCATGCCCCCACAGCCAGATCGAATTGGCCATGGGCTGGCCGGCTCGTTCCCGTTTCAGGTTGACCGGATGGGTATTGAGGAGCATCTGCGCCGAAGTGGTCAGACGGATCAACTCCCCCGCGCCGTCCCCCTTGGGGAGGTGTCCCTCGACGCTCTGATGGGTGAGGTCGTGGGGCGGCGTGAAGGTCAGGTCGTCTTTCCCGCCCCGCCAGACCAGCAGATGCCGATAGGAAACCCCGGGGTGAAACTCGAACTCATCCCCGCCAAGTTCTTCCTGAAGACAGGAGATCAGTTCTCCGGCCTCGGCGGTCGTAATATGCCCCGCCGAAAAATCTTCCATGTAGAGGCGGCCGTAAAGAGGTGTCAGGGTCACCAGATTGAGCCGGAAGGCGACATCGTCAGGGCCGAGTTCGACCCCCATGCTGGCGGCTTCCAAGGGGGAGCGGCCGCTGTAGCAGGCCGCCGGGTTGTAGCCGAAGACGGAGAGGTTTGCGACGTCACTCCCCGGATGAAATCCCTCGGGAACGGTCTCGGCCAGCCCCATCAAGCCGCGCCGCGCCAAATCGTCCATACGGGGGGTATGGGCGTACTGCAAGGGAGTTTTCCCTCCCAGCTCATCGAGGGGCTCATCAGCCATCCCGTCGCCCAGCAGGATCACGTATTTCATCACATTCCTCCTGGTTCGCCCGGTTCCTTCGGGTGATCAGCCGCGGGGATGGTGCTGCTCATGCAGGCGCCGCAGTCGTTCCCGGGTCACATGGGTATAAATTTGAGTGGTCGAAATGTCGGCATGACCGAGCATGGTCTGGACCGCCCGCAGGTCTGCGCCGTTCTCCAACAGGTGGGTCGCGAAAGAGTGGCGCAGGGTGTGAGGCGAAATCTCCTTGCCGATGCCGGCCTCCCGGGCGCGGCGCTTAATAATCTTCCAGAAGCCCTGACGTGTCAACCCCTCACCGGTTCGGCTGAGAAAGAGGACTGCGCCACCCTCGCCCCGGTCGAGGAGGGGTCGGGCACCCTTCAGATAATGTTCCAGCTCAGCCATGGCGATTTCGCCGAGGGGAACGATCCGCTGTTTGCTGCGCTTACCGAAGGCCCGTAGATAGCCGACATCGAGCTGCAGGTCAGCGAGTTTCAGGGTCACGAGTTCCGTGACCCGCAGGCCGGTGGCATAGAGAACTTCCAGCATGGCCCGATCCCGCAGCGCCAAAGGCTCCTCACCGCGGGGAGCGGCCAGCAGGCGATCGACATCGGCCGGGCTCAGCGAGTGGGGAAGCCGGTTCAGGCTTTTTGGCGCCTCGACCAAAGCGGTGGGATTGCGGGCGGCATGGCCCTCGCTCAGGAGAAATTTATGAAAGGAACGCAGTGCCACCAGAGCCCTCGCCCGGCTGCGGGGGGCAAGCCCGTCCTCTCGCAGCCGGGCGAGGAATCGAAGCACCAGAGGCGGAGTGATGGCGTCGGGGGTTGTGAGGTGGTTTTTTTCCAGAAAGTCAAGATATCGCGCCAGATCCCGTCCGTAGGCTTCCAGGGTGTTGCGGGCCAGGCCGCGTTCAACCGTCAGGTAGTTGAGAAAAAGATCGAGAAATTCATTCACCGGTCGTTACCCTTGATCAGCATCTTTGATATCCCCGGCCCAGATCGCTTCGATGGTATCCATTTCTTCCTCGGAAAAACCGAAATAGTGGGCCAACTCATGGATGATCGTTTCGCGGATGACCCGCAAGGGGGCCTCGCCGGTCTCCTGAACATATGCTTCGATGGCCCCCTGGTAGATCATGATGACATCCGGCAGCCCCGGCATGATATCGCTCCCCCGCTCGCCGAGCGGCAAGCCCCGGTAGTCGCCGAGGAGGTCACGGGGGTCGTCAAAATCAACCTCACCGAGGGTCTCCGGATCGGCCCAGTCCTCGACCTGGATACTCAGGTTCTCGACCCTTTCGAGAAACTCCCGGGGGATGGCGGCCAGGGCCCGTTCCACCAGCTCTTCGAAGTCACGTCGCCTCATTCACCGATCCCCTGACCGCGGGCCACGCGAAAGGTCGAGCGAAAGCGGGCCACCACCCGTCCCGCCTCGTCTTCAAGCTCGGCTTCACCGTGAAAGGTGCGACCCTCAGGACCGCGCACCACGGCACGGGCGCGGACTCTTCCGGCCGTCACCGGGAGCACAAACTGGGTGGTCATTTCGGTGGTGGCAAAAATGGTGCCGGGAGGGAGGAGCGATTTGATCGCCATGGCGACGGCTGTATCGGCCAGTGAGGTCAGGGCACCGCCGTGCAGGTATCCGCCCCCTTGGGCGAGTTTCACGACGAAGGGCAAGGATAGGATCGCGCGCCCCTCCCGGGCCTCTTCGATGGTGATTCCGATCAAATCCTCAAAAGGTGCGGTCGCCACCCAGCCCTCCAGTTCGAACTGGGTCTGGTCAGCCCGCCGGGCGAGGTTGCCATCCACCAGCAGTCGTGCCATTTAAACAATCTCCTTTTCCGATCGGTGGGCCTCAAAAATAATGATGAAAATTAAAGTTTTGGCCATGGATCCATGCCGTATCAGGTGAAGGCGCCTGTCCCAACCTTACCCTGCGTTCCGGTCCTTTTTCCCCCCGATCCCATACTTTTCGAGCCGGTAAAGGAGGGTGTGACGGGGAATGCGAAGGAAGGCCGCGGCCCGGCTCTGATTGCCGTCGCAGCGTCGCAAGGCTTCTTCGACCGCCTCCTTCTCCAATTGTTCCAAGGGATAACCCTCCTCCGGCAGATTGAGAACTCCGCCGCTGGCTCGTCCCCCTGCCGCGCTGAGCTTGGGCGGCAAATCACTGACCTCGATCCGTGCCCCGCGGCGCAGGATCAGGACCTGCTGGACGAGGTTCTCCAGCTCCCGGACATTTCCCGGCCAGGAATAATTCCGAAGCGCCTGCAAGGTCCCGTCACTGAAAATAATTTCCGCTCCATCATGTTTGGCGGAAAAATGCTTCACCAGCAGGGGAATATCCTCCGGGCGCTCGCGTAACGCCGGCAGCCGTAACGGCACCACCGCCAACCGGTAATAAAGGTCTTCCCGAAAACCACCGGCCGCCAGGGCCGTTTCCAGGTCCTTGTTGGTCGCTGCCACCACTCTGACGTCGATCTTGCGGACCTTGCCGCCGACCGGCTCGATTTCCCGCTCCTGCAAGGCACGCAGCAGCTTCGGCTGCATTTCCAAAGAGAGTTCGCCGATTTCGTCCAGGAAGAGGGTGCCGCCATCGGCCAAAGAAAATTTCCCGGGGCGGTCTCGAACCGCTCCGGTAAAGGCACCCTTGACGTGGCCGAAGAGTTCGCTTTCCAGCAGTTCGCCGGGGATTGCGGCACAGTTGATTGCCACGAAAGGGTGACCGCGACGGTCACTCCCCTGGTGGATGGCCCGGGCGATCAACTCCTTGCCGGTGCCGCTTTCCCCTTCGATGAGGACCGTCGCCTCGGACGCCGCTACCCGTCGAACCCGTTCGAAGACCTGCTGCATGGCGTCGGAGATCCCGACCACATGACTGAAATCGTTCCGCTCCTCCAGGGCCGAGCGCAACCGGACATTCTCCTGCTGGAGACCGAGAAAGGAAAAGGCGCGGTCGACCGTCAGCTGCAGTTCTTCACGAGAAAAAGGCTTGGTCAGATAATCGAAGGCGCCCTGCTTCATGGCGGCGACCGCTTTGTCGACAGTGCCGAAAGCGGTAATCACGATCACCACGGTGGCCGGCTGCGCTTCCTTGATCCGGGCCAAAACCTCATAACCCGAGAGCCCGGGCATCTGGATATCCGTGATCACCGCAGGCGGTTGCTCGCGGGCAAAGAGCGCCAGTCCTGCTTCGCCGTCCGCCGCCGTCAACACCCGATAGCCCCCCTGTTGCAGGGTGAACTCGATGACTCGGCGCAAGGAGGGATCATCGTCGATCAGCAGGACGGTCTGCGGGGCTGATAGGGTCGAGTTTCCTGAAATCACGGTCCTCCTTTGAACCTGATCAGCCGAGGCTGGCCGGCGGAAAAGCCAGGGTGAAGGTCGAGCCGGCGCCGAGCCGGCTCGTCACGTCGATGCGTCCACCGTGCCCCTGGATAATGCGATGGGTGATTGCCAAACCGAGTCCGGTTCCTTCCCGCCGGGTCGTAAAGAAGGGGTTAAAGATGCGTCCCAGGTCCTCGGCCGCGATGCCGATGCCGCTGTCGGCAAAGGTCACCTGGACCTTTCCTGCCTCCAGACGACTGGATATCTTCAGGTCTCCGCCCTCCGGCATCGCTTGCAAAGCGTTCAGGACCAGGTTAAGAAAGGCCTGCCGCAGTTGTTCACCCTCGCCGCTCACCGGCGGAATCTCCCCGGCCGTGAATTGGACTTCTATTCGTGATTTCAAGGCCTGCTGACGGGTCAGGGCGAGAACGTCCGCCAGCAGGGCGTTGAGGTCATGACGACCCTTGGCCGTCTCTGCCGGTCGGGCAAATTCCAGGAAATCCTGGACCACCCGGTTGAGCCGGTCGACTTCGCGGATCAGAATATCGGCAAATTCGGCGCGGGGATCGTCGGCCGCGATTCCGTCCCGGAGAATCTCGGCCGTCCCGCGGATCGAACCGAGCGGGTTGCGGATTTCATGGGCCATTCCAGCGGACAGTTCTCCCAGCGCTGAAAGACGGTCGGCGCGCCGCAATTGTTCTTCGATTTCAAGAATCTGGTCAGCCTGCTGGCGCAGAGCCTGGTAACTTTCTTCCAGCGTTCGAGCCGCCTGCTGGTAACGATCCTTCTGGTGGCGCTCTCGTTCAGTCAACAGACCGGTCAGGCCGCCGATAACGTTGTAAAGAATGATCTCCAGATACTGCTCCAGTTCGCTGAGAGGGTGGTGTCCCCACTGAAAGATGACATGGGGCGCAAAGACGATGGAGACCGCGAGGGAGACCCCCAGCCCGCCGCGAAGGCCATACCAGATCCCGCCGAGCACGATCGGGACATAATACAGGCGACGGTAGATGTCATGGATGGCGGCTTTCTGAATGGTGGTGAGATAGTGCAGGGCGGTGATTACCCCGACCAGCAGGACCAGAACGCCAATATGAAACCAGAGTCGACGACGCATAACCGATTGTGAAGCGGTAGAAGAATGACGTCAAGTAGGAAGGATGGAGAAAAAAGCCCCAAAAAAATAATCTTGGCCGACCATCCCGCCGCAGGTTATGCTGACCGCCTTACTGCCGGTGGGAAGGAAGGACCATGCCCCTTTTTTTCGAGATTCTCACCATTGTCCTGCCGGTCTTTCTGGTCATCGGCCTCGGCTACCTGCTTCGGCGGCTGGCGCTGATCGATAGCACCTTCCTCTTCCAGACCAATCGGCTGGTCTATTACCTGTGCCTTCCGCTTCTCCTCTTCTACAAGATCGGCAAGGCCGAGTTTGCAGCCAATTTCAACGGACCGCTGGTCGCAGGCTCGGCCGCTGTCATTCTGATCGGTTTTCTGACGAGCTATGGTTGGGCCGCCCTGCGCCGTTACCCGCCGGCGACCCGGGGAGCTTTCAGTCAAGGGGCCTTTCGCGGCAATCTCGCCTACGTCGGCCTGGCCATCGTCTTCAACGCCTATGGTGAAGTCGGATTGACCCGGGCCGGTATTCTCATGGGGTTTCTGGTCCCGGTCCTGAATTTCTTTGCGATCCTGGCGCTGCTCCTGCCTCATCGTGGCGATGGAAAAGTGCGCGGTCCGATCTTCTGGGTTCGGCAGATCGCCCTCAACCCCCTGATCATCGCGTCTTTTACGGGCATCATCTGGAGTTATCTGCAGCTACCGTTGCCGGTGATCATCGACCGCAGCCTGCAGATTACCACCGGCATGACCCTCCCCCTGGCCCTGATCGCTATCGGCGGCACCTTCTCACTCGACAAGCTGCGGGGCGATCTGGTCATGGCCGCCTTCGCTTCCGGAATCAAGCTTATCTGGCTCCCCCTGGCGGCGGCGGTGCTGCTGGCCCTCCTCGGGATCAGTGGCATGGACCTGGCCATCGGCGTGCTTTTGGCAGGAACTCCGACCGCCACCGCCACCTATATCCTGGCCTATCAACTGGAGGGAGATGCTGAATTGGCCGGCTCGATTGTCATGATGTCGACCCTTTTTTCCGCCTTCACTTACAGTGTGGCCCTCTTCATTTTACGCACTCTCGGTCTATGACCCCCCGCGTTTCGATTCTGCTGCCGTTGCGCAACGAAGCAGAAACCCTTCCGGCGGCCCTTGACTCCCTCTTCCGGCAAACCCTCACGGATTGGGAGTTGTTGGCAGTTGACGACGGTTCAAGCGACCACACTCCCCAAATCCTCGCCGCGGCCGCCGCCCGCGATCGGCGGGTGCGCATCCTGACCCTCCCCCCTTCCGGCCTGGTGGCGGCTCTGAACAAAGGGCTGCACGAATGTCGCGCCGACCTGGTGGCGCGCATGGATGGCGACGATGTCTGTCATCCGGAGCGGCTGGAACGACAGGCCGAGCATCTCCGAAACCATCCGGAAGGGCTTCTGGTCTCCTGTCGGGTCCGGCACTTTCCGCGGCCGGACCTGCGGGGCGGGATGCTCGCTTATGAAGCCTGGCAGAATGCCCTTCTCGACGATAAGGAGATTCGCCGCGACCTCTTCGTCGAGTCTCCCTTCGTCCATCCCAGCGTCATGCTTCGCAGGACCTCCCTCCTCGCGGTCGGCGGCTATCGGGATTGGGGATGGCCCGAAGATTACGATCTCTGGTTGCGCCTCGCCGACCTTCCCGGGACCTTTGCCCGCCTCCCCGAGGTCCTGTTTTTTTGGCGGGACCGCCCCCGGCGACTGACGCGCACCTGCCGCGACTATTCCGCGGAAGCCTTTCGTGCCTGCAAAGTCCATCACCTGCAACGTACCTTCCTGGCCGGGAAATCTGAGGTCACTTTGTGGGGGGCGGGGCAGGAGGGAAAAGGTTGGCGCCAAGCGCTGCTGGCGGGGGGGATCGAAGTGATCCGCTGGGCGGAGGTCGATCCCCGCAAGATCGGCCAGGTCATCCACGGCGCACAGGTGGTGCCGATTGCGGCTCTGAAACCCGGCTGCGGACCGATATTGGTGACCGTCGGCGCCAAGGGTGCCAGGGAGCAAGTGCGGCCCTGGGCCACTGGGCGGGGGCTGATCGAGGGGGTCGATTTTCTTTGTGTGACGTGAGGGTGTTTAAATCGTGGTGAAGGGCGAAAGGGTCCAGATGACCTTGGCTTCGGCTTCCCCGATATTGTCCCAGCGATGCGGCAGATGGGATTTGAAGGAGAGGCTGTCGCCGGCATTCAAGACATGGCTTTCCCCGGCGATAATAACCTGCAAACGCCCCTCCAGCAAAAAAATCAGTTCATCGCCGGGATGGTACATATTCTGCTCGCCGCTCGTCCCGCCTTTTTGAACCGTACAAAAAAATGACGTGAATTGCGGGTCACGGAGTCCCGAAGTGAACGATTCCGTATGCATGTTGTATTCGTCGTCATAAACGGTTTTGTCACGTTTCCCCGGACAGGAAAAGACGATCTCATGGGTCGTGGTGACCTCTTCGACAAAGTAATTGATGCTTTTGTCGAAGACTCCCGCCAGCTTCATGAGAATCTCCACCGAAGGGATGGTAAGTCCCCGTTCGACCCGCGAAATCATGTTTGAAGAGACCCGGGACCGATCGGCCAGTTCCTGGATTGTCAAGTCGTTTTTAAGACGGATCGTCTTCAGTTTTTTCCCAACGATTTTTTTGACCTTCATGCTTCGTTCTCCTGCAGCGACGGGGTTTACTGCGCCAGATTGGGGGCTGGCGAGACGACCCACATGACCAGGGTCTGGCCGTCATTCAGATTGGTCCAACGGTGAGGCAAGGAGGCTTTGAAGGTCAGGGAATCGCCCTCCTCCAGCAGATACCTCTGCTCCTCGATGACAAATTCAAGGCGACCTGCCAGCACCAGGGCAAATTCCTCGCCGGTGTGGACCATGCCTCCCTCGCCGCTGCTGCAATCCTTTTCCAGAGTGTCATAAAAGACCGCGAAACTTGGGTCCCGAATCCCCTGAGTCAGGCTGGTGATCTGGTGTTTGTCCTCAAAAAAGAAGATCGGCTGCCCCTCCCCTTTGCGGGTTTGGACGATGGTCGTTCCCCGTGCGGCCTCTTCGACGAAGAAATTGATGCTCATGCCGAAGGCATTGGCCAGCTTCATCAGAATCTCCACCGAGGGAATGGTGAGACCCCGTTCGATTCGGGAGATCATGTTGGAGGAGACTCGGGAGCGTTCCGCCAATTCCTGAATCGTCATATCGTTTTTGAGGCGTGTAACCTTGAGCTTTTTGCCGATGATTTTTTTGACCATGGAGACACCGCCCTGGCTAAAATGAGATGCTGTTTTATCATTCACCAGGCCCCTCTGTCAATACGATATGAGATGCGCCAGACAACAAATGGTAAAGGCTCCCAAAAGCGTCAACCTGCAGGTATCTCAAGGTTGACAATTCCGTCGCGCCCCCTATAATCGTCGCCACCCAACGTTCAAGGAGATACTGCCATGTCAACTGCCATCCGCCCCGACCTCTGTGAAGCGGTCCTTGCCGGCCACCGCCTGGATCGGGGGGAAGCTCTGTCAATCCTGACGGCCCAAGGTTCGGCACTGTCCTATCTCCTGGCCGGTGCCCATCGCCTCCGGGAAGAAAGCTTTGGCAACCGGATTGAGCTCTGCTCGATCATCAACGCCAAATCGGGTCGCTGCCCCGAAAATTGTGCCTTTTGTGCCCAATCGGCCCACGCCCGGACCGATGCCCCGGTCTACCCTTTGAAATCGGTGGAGGAGATGGTTTCGGGAGCCCTGCAGGCTGAAGCCGAAGGCTCACATTGTTACGGCATCGTCACCAGCGGAACCCGCGTGACTCCCGGCAGCGAGTTCAACCGTATTCTGGACGCCCTGGGGCAGATTCACACCGCTACCCATCTCGATCCATCGGCTTCGCTCGGGATCCTCGATTCCGAAACTGCCGTTGCTTTGGCTGCTGCCGGGTGTGTCACCTACCACCACAACCTTGAGACAGCCCGGTCTTTCTTCCCACAGATCTGCACCACCCATGATTACGAAGCCGATGTGAATACCGTCCGAGTCGCCAAGGCGGCCGGCATGCGGGTCTGCTGCGGGGGGATCTTCGGTCTCGGCGAATCGTTGGCACAGCGCGTCGAACTGGCCTTCACTCTGCGTGATCTGGACGTCGATTCAGTCCCCCTAAACTTCCTCAATCCGGTCCAGGGAACGCGCCTCGAGGATGCCCGGCATCTGACCCCCCTTGACTGTCTGCGGATCATTGCTCTGTTTCGCTATGCTCTTCCCGGCAAACGGATCAGCGTTTGTGGCGGACGGGAGCCCAATCTCCGCGAGTTTCAGTCCTGGATCTTCATGGCGGGAGCCAGCGGGACCATGATTGGTCATTATCTGACCACCAAGGGCCGCGACCGAGAGATCGACCTGCAGATGTTTCAAGATGCGGAGGTCGAAATCCATGGCTGCTGACCTTCTGTTGCCGGGGGTCTTTGTCACCGGCACCGATACCGGCGTCGGCAAAACCCTGGTGGCCGCGGCTCTGGCCTCTTTCCTGACGGAGCGGGGGCTGCGGGTCGGGGTGATGAAGCCGGTTGAAACCGGGGTGACCGATCCGTCCCGACCCGGCGACGATGCCGAGCTGCTGCGGTGGGCGGCCGGGGGGAACCTGGACGAGGAGCTGCTGGCCCCGTATCGGTTCGGGCTGCCGCTGGCCCCGGCCGTCGCCGCCGAAAAAGAAGGACGAACCATCGAGCCGTCCCGACTTTTGGCGGCCATCGCTGAACTGGCGCGGCACTCCGATTTCATCATTGTCGAAGGGGCCGGTGGCCTGATGGTTCCCTTGGCCGGCGGTTATCTGGTGGCCGATCTGGTCCGTGAGTCGGCCCTCCCCCTGCTGACGATCTGCCGTCCGGGTCTGGGGACGATCAACCATACCCTCCTGACTATCTTTGCGGCCAGAGCCATGGGGATTTCCCAGGCCGGCTACCTCATCAACAACCTGCCGGCCGCGCCCGATGCCGCCGCCGAAACGGCACCTCACACCCTGGCCTCCCTCGCTTCCGCAGACCTGCTGGGGGTTCTTCCCGAGGTCTTTGGGACCCCTGAAGAAAAGATCGAAAGTCTGGCTGGTCACCTGCGCCAGCTGCCGACCCTCCCCTGGCTGATGGCCGGGCTGGGTTTACGCTGAGGCTGCGGAGAACACTTCAGGTAAATTCTCGAAAATCTGGAAAGATTATGAATAAAAAAGAGATTCTTAGGATCGATCGCGAGCACATCTGGCATCCCTGCAGCCAGCAGAAGGATCACGAATCCCACCCGCCGCTGGTCATCGATCGCGGCGCCGGTGTCTACCTGATCGACATCGACGGCAAGCGCTACATCGATGGCGTTTCCTCCTGGTGGGTGAACCTCTTCGGGCACAACCATCCCCGTCTCAATCGGGCTTTGACAGCCCAGACCGGGAAGATCGCCCATCACATCTTTGCCGGCTTCACCCATCAGCCGGCCGCCGAACTCGCCGAGCGCCTTTGTCGCCTGGCTCCTGCCGGACTCACCCGGGTCTTTTTTGCCGATAATGGCTCCTCGGCAGTGGAAGTGGCCCTGAAGATGAGCTTCCAGTATTGGCAACAGGTCGGCATCCCGCAAAAGACGCGCTTTGTCTCCATCAGCGAGGCCTATCACGGGGAAACCATCGGTGCCCTGTCGGTCAGCGGTTGCGATCTCTACCGAAAAATTTACCGCCCGATGCTCCTCGACGAGTTACAGGTCCAGGGCCCGGATTGTTTCCGCTGTCCTTTCGGCAAGACTCGGGACGCCTGTGATGTCGAATGTTTCGAGGCCATGGAGGCGCTGCTTCTCAAAGAACACGAACAGATCGCGGGAGTCATTATCGAACCCCTCATTCAGGGGGCCGCCGGCATGCGCATCTATCCGCCGGCCTACCTGCGCCGATTGCGGGAGGCCTGTGACCGTTGCGGTGTTCACTATATCGCCGACGAGATCGCCGTCGGTTTCGGACGGACCGGCCGGTTCTTCGCCAACGAACACGCCGGGGTCTCACCCGATCTGATGTGTCTCTCCAAGGGGATCACCGGCGGATATATGCCCTTGTCAGTGACCCTGGCGACGGAAGAGATCTACCGCGTATTCTATGATGACTACGCCACCATGAAGGCCTTCCTCCATTCCCACTCCTATACCGGCAATCCTCTGGCCTGCGCATTGGCGGTGGAAGTGCTGAATATTTTTAGGGATGAGGGGATTCTGGAGGGGCTGAAGCCGAAGCTGGAGGTCCTGGCCGGCCAGGCCGAACGTTTCGAAGCGCTCCCCCAGGTCGGAGAGTTTCGTCATTGCGGCATGGTGGCGGCGGTCGAACTGGTCGAAGACCGGCAGGGGAAAGTTCCCTACCGCTGGGAAGAGAGGCGCGGTCTGGCGGTCTACCATGAAGCGCTGGCCCGAGGGGCGGTGTTGCGCCCCCTGGGGAATGTCGTCTACTTTATGCCCCCTTTGACCATCGATGAAACCGAGTTGCAGTCCCTGCTCGATATTGCTTATGAATCGATTGCCACGGTCACCGGTCGTTGACGCCCTCCTCCGGGACCGGTTCAGGGCCGTCCGGTGCGTAACCGGAAATGTCCCCCTTCGAAGGAGAAGATGACCCCGTCCACGGTGATCTTCTCAACCGTCAGTCCCCCTTCTGCCTTATCCCCCTGGCGCAGGTTGGCGCCATTAAGCCTGATCAGGCGCCGATCTGGCTGCTCGGTATAAAAGTGAAGCTGCAGATTGAGGACCGGCAATCTGGAGCGGATGCCCGGCGGCAGGCTTTTAATGTCCAGCACCACATCGTCTGCGGTTGCCGAAGGATGTTTTGGCCCTTTGGTCGTCCCGGCGTTTGGCGCCGCCTGGGTCGGAACCGGAGCCTGTGCCTGCTGGAGAAGGTTTTGTTCCGGTCGCGGAATCGGAACGGGTTCTCCGGCCGGAAGGTTGGTCGCGGAAGACGGGGGAACCGTGCTTGGCGTTGCCGTAAGGGCAACCGGAGGAGTTGGCTCGGTCCGACTGACTGTCACCCCGGATGGTTGAGAGGGCGCCGACCGGGCCGGAGTCGGGGCTGGAGTGGCTGGGCTGGCCGGAACGGCCGGCGTGACCGATGGAACCGGAACCGACCGGGGCTGGGCGGTCCGGCCGGAAGGCGGTTCGACCGCCACGGTGAGCTCGGGGAGAGGGGCCGGCTGACGGCTTCCCATCCAATACCAGCCGAAGAGAACCCCAGCGCCGAGCAACAGCACCCCCATGAGAAGATAAGGCCAGAGCCTGGTCCTGGAAGGCGGCACGATGACCGGGGCGGTCTGCAGGTTTGGAACCTGGCCTTTACTGCGTTCCTGCTCCGATTTTCTCAAGGCGTCAAGAATGAAGGACATCGTTTTAGGCTCCTAATCACTTCCGGTCAGATGAGGTCCAGGTCTGCCCGCGGCCTGGTTAAGGAGGATCAGGGTCAACGGACCGGCGATCCCGTCAGGGGTCAATCCCTGGCGCAATTGGTAGTCCTTGACCCGCTCCTCCAGGGGAGCATCGAAATTGTCCGAGACCGGTTTGACAGTAGCACCGGGAATCGCCGGAAGGGCATCAGCCAACCAGACGACCCCCGGATCATTCTTTCCGAAACGCAGATTCTTCAGGTTCGGGAGCGGGGGCCGCCAAAGGAGGGTATATTCCCCCAGCCAGAACCGATCGAGCTGCCCCCACGAAACAACCTCCACTCTGTCACCCATCGCCAGCACCGCGTCGTTATTGCGCAGTTCGAGGAGCGTCGCGTAGAAAAGACCGCTGTTGCTGCTGGCGAGCCTTAGGATCGCCGGCAGATTAAGCCTCTGCAGCAGCCGCAGGGTTCCCCTCCCTTTTAAACATTCCAGACCCGCGCTGCCGGCGGTCTGGCAGATTTCGCCCCCCCCTGCTTCGATTCCCCAGCGACGCAGCAAGGTCTTTTCGGCGGTGGCAAGGTCACTGGCGTGGAGAACCTCTGGTTTCGGCCAGGAACCCGGTTGTGAGACCGGGACGGGACTGGAGACGGCGGCAACGCTGGCTCCGGCCAGAACTTCCTTCCCTCCCGTTGCAGCAGCGGAAGGAAGGGATGATGGTTTTGAGGGGCCGCCCAAAAAAGAGCCGCCGGCCACCAGCCCTGCGACGACCAACAAGGTCAGGCAGGCGGTTTGCCAAGAAGAGATCCTCCAGGGGCGCTGCCGGAAAGGCAGGACTTCACGGGCCGCGGCTTTCACCAGGCCGGCATCGACCTGATGCCGGCCGCGGGTATAGGCGCCAAGGAGCGCCCGGTCGCACAGGACATTGATCAGTCGCGGAATCCCACGACTGAAACGATGCAGCAGAACGATCGCGGCGGGCGAGAATAGTCCTTGCCGGGCGCCGGCGACCGCGAGACGGTGCTGGAGATAGGAGGAGAGGTCCCGGCGCCCCAGCGGGCCAAGATGGTAGCGGGCGGTAATCCGCTGGGCGACCTGCCGCAACTCCGGGCGGGCCAGCAGGACTCGCAACTCCGGTTGGCCGATCAGAATGATCTGCAATAATTTTCTGGTGTTGGTTTCAAGGTTGGTGAGGAGACGGAGTTCTTCCAGAACTTCTCCGGAAAGATTCTGGGCTTCATCGACGATCAGGACCGTCGACCGTCCCCGGGCGTTGGAAGCGAGAAGGAACTGGTTCAAATTATCGATGAAGACCTTGTGGCTGAGGTTGCCAGGGGGGTAGGAGACGCCCAGGTCATCACAAATGGTCGCCAACAACTCGCTGACCGTGAGTTTGGGGTTGAGCACCAGGGCCACCTGGACCTGCTCCGGAATTTGTTCAAGGAGGCACCGGCAGATAGTCGTCTTGCCGGTGCCGACCTCGCCAGTCAACAAGACGAAGCCCCCGTCCCCTCGCAACCCGTAAAGGAGGTGCGCCAGAGCTTCCCGATGGTCCACGCTGAGGTACAAATAGCGCGGGTCGGGAGCAATAGTAAAGGGGGCTTCTCGCAAACCGAAAAATTCTTGATACATAGTGGTGGTGTCCGTATGGATTGGCGGCTCGGGGTAAACGCTGCTGGCGGCTTTGGAAGAGGTTTCCAATCCCAAAAGTACTTTACCGGAACCAGCCAAGGCTTCGGGACGTAACAACCCGCCGCGCC
>JBBQBQ010000003.1:0-33594 GCA_038317685.1 Desulfuromonadales bacterium
GTTGTGGAAGACGACGCGGTCTTTCGGGACCTGCTGCGGACCATCCTCGACCAGGCCGGTTATACGGTGGCGACGGCCGCCGACGGCGGGGAGGGGCTGCGCCGCATCCAGCGGGAAGGCTTCGACCTGGTTCTTTGCGACCTGAAGATGCCGGTTCGCGGCGGTCTCGAGCTGTTCCGTCTGAGCCGCAGTGAAAGCTTCCCCCCCCTCTTCATCTTCATCACCGCCTTCGGCCGGGTCGAAGAGGCGGTGGCGGCGGTCAAGGAGGGAGCTTTCGATTTTCTCTCCAAGCCCCTCAAGGATCCGGCCAGCCTCCTCGCCATCGTCAAGCGGGCCCTGGAGCAGGTGGCGCTGCAGCGGCTGATGGTCTCCTTCCACGAGTTGGAGCAGAACGGCCTGCCCCCGGAGGAGCTGATCTTTGCCGGCCGCGCCATGGACGAGGTCCGCAAGCTGGTCCTCGACGTTGCTCCGACTCAAGCCAGTGTCCTCCTCCAGGGCGAAAGCGGCACCGGCAAGGAGCTGATCGCCCGCATGGTGCATCTGGCCAGCCCCCGCAAGCAAGGCCCCTTCATCCCCCTCAACTGCGCCGCCATCCCGGAGAACCTCCTGGAGAGCGAACTCTTCGGCCACGAACGGGGTGCCTTTACCGGGGCGGTTCAGGCCCGGCGGGGGAAGTTCGAACTGGCCCAGGGTGGGACGATCTTCCTCGACGAAATCGGCGAGATGCCGCCCCTCCTCCAGGCCAAGCTGCTGCGGGTGCTGCAGGAGCGGGTCTTCGAACGGGTCGGCGGGACGCTGCAGATCAAGGCCGAGGTGCGGGTGATCGCCGCCACCCATCGGGATCTGGCCCGGGAAGTTGCGGAGCAGCGCTTCCGGGAAGACCTCTACTACCGGCTCAATGTGTTTCCGATCGTCCTGCCGCCGCTGCGGGAGAGGATTGATGCCATCCCGGCCCTGGTGCGCCATTTCTGCGCCCGTTTCTCAGCCGCCGCCGGCGCCCGGCGTCCGGTCGGCATCACCGCCGAGGCGCTGGCCCTCCTGCAGCGCCATCTTTGGCCCGGCAACGTTCGGGAACTGCAGAATCTCATCGAACGGGGCGTCATCCTGGCCCGGGGGGAGATCAGCCCCCCCGAACTCCCGGCCGAACTGCAGCGGCTGGGCGAACCGCCTCCGTCCCGGCAGGGGCTCCTCAAGGATCGCGAGGAGGAGGCGATCCGCGCCGCTCTGGGGCAGTGTCGGGGGAACCGTCGGCAGACCGCCGCGGCCCTCGGCATTTCGCTCCGGACCTTGCAGTATCGGCTGAAAGAGTTGGGTCTGCTGGTCCGGGAGGAGGGGTGAGGGAATATTTTTTGGGATAAAATATATTGACATTCATATAGAGTGGGTTTATTTTGTGCATATTCACAAATTAACCAGGAGGTCCACTATGAAGGTCTGTTTTCCGGTTCAGGAAAATCAAGGGTTGGAGAGTCAGGTATTTGGACACTTCGGTTCGGCGCCGGGGTTCGTGCTGGTCGATCTCGCCACCGGCGAGATGACCGCCATCAACAACAGCGACCAGATCCATCAGCACGGAGCCTGCAATCCGGTGGCGGGTCTGGGTGGGCATCAGGTCGATGCGGTCGTCGTCGGCGGCATCGGCGGCGGCGCCTTGCATAAACTCAACAGTGCGGGCCTGCGGGTCTTCCAGTCCCAGGAGGGGACGATCGCGGACAATATCGCCCTGCTGCGCACCGAGGGCCTGGCGGAATATCAACCGGGCCATACCTGCGGCGGCCATGGCCACGGTCATGGTCATGGTCAAAGCCATGGCCAGGGCTGCTCCCACTAATCATGGCGCGGCCCCGTAAACCGCGCCTCTGCGCCTGCCCCCACCGGGCCGGCTACAGCGCGGTCTTCAAGCCGGCCGGGACTCCCCTCAAGGATCTGGAGGTCGTTGAGCTCGCCCAGGACGAACTGGAAGCTCTGCACCTCTGTGACGGCGAGGGGAAGACCCAGGCCGAAGCCGGAGTCTGCATGGGGGTCTCGCGCGGCACTGTCCAGCGCCTCCTCGCCGCGGGGCGAAGCAAGGTCGCCGCGGCGCTGGTCCACGGCCGGGCGTTGGCGATCGGAACCACCGTTGCAGCCTCGGGCCGGGAGCTGTCGTCGCTGCCCGAAGGAGGGGGTGGATCATGAAAGGTCTTCTCGAATATCAGGTCCTCATCCCCCTGGTCCTCATCCTCGGTTTCGCCCCTTTCTTTCCCCAGCCCCACATCGTGGAAAAGCTCCGGATGCTGGCGGCCGGGACCCTGAAAAAACCGATCGATATCTTCGACCTGGTCTGGCACGCCTGGCCGTTTCTGCTCCTCGCCTGGCGGGTCGTCCTCGACCTCCGTTCCCAGGCCTGAACCAACCCCTCGCGCCGCGACCGGTATCGAACAAGGAGTTTGCATGCAGCCCCAGGAATTGTTGAAACGCCTCAAAGCCAAGCAGTCGCCGACGGTGATCGATGTCCGCAGCGGCATGGAATTCCGGCAGGGACACATCGCCGGCGCTGTCCATGCCCCGACCTGGAAGATCCTGCTGCGGCTGGCGCGCCTCCCCGCCGACAAGGACGCCGAACTGGTGGTGGTCTGCGAACACGGACCCCGCGCCCAGATGGCCGGCGGTCTGCTCAAAGCCTTCGGTCACCGGAAGGTCGCTCTGCTGGTCGGGCACATGGCCGGCTGGAAGCAGGCCGGCCGGCCGGTCGAGCGTTAAACCCGCCGAAATTTCCCGAATCACCCATTCCAATTCCCCATAAAGAAATCAGAAGGAGTCGTTCCATGCAGTTGCGAATCGTCGTGATCGGCGCCAATGCGGCCGGCGCCAAAGCCGCCTCCAAGGCCAAGCGGATCAACCCTCGGGCGGAGGTCACCCTCATCGACCGCGGGAATTTCATCTCCTACGGCGCCTGCGGCATCCCCTACTTCGTGGCCGACGACGTGGCCCACGTCCAGGAACTGATGAGCACCTCGGGCGGGACGATGCGGGACACCCCCTTCTTCAAGAAGGTCAAGGGGGTCAGGGTCCTGATCAATACCGAGGCGGTCAGGATCGACCGGGAGGCCCGGACCGTACAGCTGCTCGATCGGCCCAGCAAAGAGACTACGCTCCTCGGCTACGACCGGCTGATCCTCGCCACCGGCAGCACCCCCCTGATCCCGCCCCTCCCCGGGGTCGCTCTCCCCCATATCTTCACCGTCAAGTCACTGGAAGACGCGGAAGCCCTTAAGAGCCGGGCGCTCTCCGGCCAGAACGCCTGCATCGTCGGCGGCGGCCTGATCGGCCTGGAAACGGCGGAAGCACTGAAACAGCGGGGGATGGCCGTGACCGTGGTGGAGATGCGCGACCAGCTCCTGCCGGGGATCCTCGATCCGGAGCTGGCCTTCCTGGTTGAAAAAGAGCTCCGCCAGCAAGGGGTGACGGTCCTCACCGGTTCTGCCGTGACCGGTTTCGCCGGCGAGGCCACCGTCGAGAAGGTCCTGATCGGCGACCGGGAAATTCCGGCCGATCTCGTCGTCCTTGCCCCCGGGGTCCGGCCCAACACCGCCCTGGCAAGGGACGCGGGGCTGACCATCGGTGCCACCGGCGCCATCGCCGTCGACAGGCGGTTGGCGACCAGCGATCCGCTCATCTTCGCCTGCGGCGACTGCTGCGAAACGACCCACCGGATTACCGGGAAGCAGGTTCACATCCCCCTCGGCAGCACTGCCAACAAGCAGGGGCGCGTCGCCGGCATCAACGCCGCGGGGGGCGAGGCGAGCTTCGGCGGCGTCCTCGGCACCAGCATTCTGCGGGTCTTCAAGATCAACGCCGGCAAGACCGGCCTGACCGAGGCCGAGGCCCGGGCCCACGGCTACGAGATCGAGGTCGTCCTCTCCCCGTCCCCCGACAAGGCCCACTTCTTCCCCGGCGCCAAACCGATTGTCCTCAAGCTGATCGCCGAGCGGTCGACGGGGCGCATCCTCGGCTTGCAGGCCGCCGGCGCGGGTGCCATCGACAAGCGCCTCGACGCCGCGGCGACCGCCCTCAGTTTCGGGGCGACGGCGGAGCAACTCTCCCAGGTCGACCTCGCCTATGCACCGCCCTATTCGGCGGCGATGGATAACCTGATCGTGGCGGCGGACATCCTTAAGAACAAACTGGCCGGCCACGCCCGGGGAATTTCTCCCCGCGAGGTCAAGCGCAAGTTCGACCAGAAGGACGACTTCCTCTTTCTCGACGTCCGTTCTCCGGCAGAACATGGCGAGGTAGGTCTCCACGGAGCAAAACTGATCCCTCTCGGTCTGCTGCGGGAAAAGCTCGACGAGCTGCCCCGGGACCAGGAGATCGTCACCTTCTGCAAGCTCGGTCTGCGCGGCTACGAGGCCCAGAAGATCCTCGACGCCGCCGGGTTCACCAACACCAAATTCATGGACGGCGGCATCCTCGCCTGGCCTTATCCGCTCAGAGACGCGAAAGGATGAAGAACCGTCGTCAAGGCGCTTGACAGGATGGCGGGAAGTGAGTTGAATGAATACCACCTGCCAGAGGGCGGAGGATTCCTGGTGACTGCCGGGTTCGAGCTTGACGTCCCCCCGCCGAATCGAGGTTTGAATTGCAGGAACTCCTTGCCCGCTTCGAACAGCATCTTTGCGTCGAGCGCAACCTCTCGCCCCACACCCTTGCCGCTTATCGGCGGGATCTCGCGGCTTTTCAGACTTTTCTCAAGGAAGAGCTGAAGTGGCCGGAGCGCGGAACCGGGCTGGTGCGGCGCATCGACCAGATCGTCCTGCGCCGCTACCTGGCCCTCCTCCATCGCAGCTGCCGGCGGACCACCATCGGCCGCAAACTGGCGGCGCTGCGGACTTTCCTGCGTTATTTGGTGCGCGAGGGGGTGCTGGAGGTCAGTCCCGGAGAACTGGTGGGAACGCCCCGGGCCGAGAAGTACCTGCCCAAGACCTTGAGCGTCGACGAGGCCTTCGCCCTCATGGAGCAGGACGAGGATGGCGAACTTGCGTCCCTGCGCGACCGGGCCATCGTCGAACTCCTCTATTCGAGCGGGCTGCGGGTCGGGGAACTGACCGCCCTCGATGTCGGCAGCCTCGACCTGACTCAGGGGCTGGTGCGGGTCATCGGCAAAGGACGCAAGGAGCGGATCGTGCCGGTCGGGCGCAAGGCCCGCGAGGCTTTGGAACATTATCTGGAAGGGCGCGGCCATCGGGCCGAGACGTCTCCGCTCTTTCTCAACCGGCGCGGCGGCCGGCTGACCGACCGCAGCGTCCAGCGCCACGTCAAGCTTCGCCTCCTCAGGGCCGGAATCCTCAAGGACGCCACCCCCCACGCCCTGCGCCACTCCTTCGCCACCCATCTGCTCGACGACGGCGCCGACCTGCGGGCGATCCAGGAACTGCTCGGCCACGCCTCCCTCTCTACCACCCAGAAGTACACCCAGGTCAGTATCGAGCACCTCACCTCTGTATACGACCAGGCTCACCCCCGCAGCCGGAAAAAATAACCAATATTGTCATCATTCTCTTGACAGCCTTCCCGGGCTGGATAGAATGTAGCCAAATTTCGCCCCCCCCATTCCAATCCATAGTCTTCAAAGGAGTCCTTTCATGAGCGTATTGGTTGGTAAGAAAGCCCCCGATTTCAAGGCCGCCGCGGTCCTGCCCGACGGTTCGATCAAGGCCGATTTCAGCCTCTCCCACTATCAGGGGGAGTATGTTGTCCTCTTCTTCTATCCCCTCGACTTCACCTTCGTCTGCCCGACGGAGCTGATCGCCTTCAGCCACCGCATCGAGGAGTTCAAAAGCCGCGGTGTGCAGGTCATCGGCTGCTCCATCGATTCCCAGTTCACCCACGTCGCCTGGCGCAACACGCCGGTCGATGACGGCGGCATTGGCGCCGTTCACTATCCGCTGGTATCCGACGTCAAGCACGAGATCTGCCGCGCCTACGATGTTGAATTTGGGGATGCCGGAGTCGCCTACCGGGGCTCCTTCCTGATCGACAAGGAAGGGATCGTCCGCCACCAGGTCGTCAACGATCTCCCCCTGGGCCGTAATGTCGACGAGATGCTGCGGATGGTCGACGCCCTGCAGTTCACCGAGAAGTACGGAGAAGTCTGCCCGGCCGGCTGGAACAAGGGGGACAAGGGGATGGTGCCGAACAAGGAAGGAGTCGCCACCTATCTGGCGGCGGAGGGAGCCAAGCTTTAACCCGCCCGGCCTGAAATTTCAAACGGAGAACAGCGGTCCTTTTTAGGGCCGCTGTTTTTTTGTGTGCTCAGAAGGATTTCAGGAGGTTTTTGATGTCGTCGGCGGAGTTCTGGTCGAACTTGACGCGCAGCCGCAGGTAAGGGCCCTGGGCGGTGAAGTCGGCGGCGGAGAAGTCGGGGTCTTGGAAGCCGAGGACATTATAGCCGAGGCTCATCCAGGCGTTGGTGATGACCTGGAAGCCGAGGGAGGCGCCGAGACGGTAATCGATGGCTCCGCCGTTCCAGGAGTGGAGGACGCTGGCGTAGACGCCGAGGTCCCAGCGGGGGGTCAGGTCGTAGCGGGCCTCCAGGCCGATCAGGTCGGTGAAGCCGTGGTAGCGGCCGCCGTCGATGGTTTCGCCGACGAACTTGGCGCCGTACTGGAAGGAGATCTGGGTGCGGCGCCCGACGCGGCAGTTGAGGTTGAGGTTGTTGACCAGCCGCCAGCTGCGCAGGGAGGAGGTGTCGCTGGTTTGGGAATCGACCAACAGGTCGAGTCGATCGAGGACGATCCAGCGGCTCTGCAGCGGTCGCCAGGCGACCCCGAAGGTGAGGTCGGCGTTGGAGCTGTCGTTGCCTTCGGCCGCCTGATTGACAAAGGCCTGGATGCGGGTGGTGATGCCGAGCCCTTCGGCGAGCTGGCCCTGGAGGCCGGTCGTCACTCCGTATTTGTCCTCGCTTTCGGAACTGCGGTATTCGACCCGGTTCCACCAGCTCCAGCGCTCCACCTTGTAGGTCGCACCGAGGGACACGGCGGTGTAATCCTGGCTGGTGCCGGAGGCCGGAGGGGCATTGGGGTTGATGGGGGCGGACTGTCGAATCGTCTGGCTGCGATCGATGCCGGCATCAACCTGCCAACGTTCGGTCACCTGCCAGGCTTGCTGCAGCCCGACCAGGGCGAAGAGCCGCTGACCGTTTTCATCGACCCTCCGGTCGATGCCGGTCGAGATCGCGCCGCCCTTCCAGGGGGTGGTCTTCAGACCGGCCCGGGTGGCGTTGCCGGCAGAGTTACTGCCGTTGGTAAACTCCTGCTCGGCGAAAACCGAAGTGCTGCCGGTCAGCCGGTAGTCGCCGCCGAAGATGGTGCGGGTCGGGTAGTCGCCGCTGTCACCATGGCCGAAGAGGGACTGCTCATGGTCGGCGCGCAGCGTCAGGCGCCCGCCGGTCGGCTGCCAATGGGCGCCGGCCAACAGCTGGGTGGAGGAGAGGTCCTTGCCGTCGGCGGTCTGGTCGTTCGCCTGGCGCAGGCCGAGGGAGAGGCCGTAGCTCAGCTGGTGGTATTCAACGGCCCCTTGCGCGACCGTCCGCTTGGCAGAGCTGTCCAGCTGCTGCTGCTGAAAGGCTTCGCCGCTGAGGGTCCAGGTCGGTCCCGCCAGCCAGCGGCTATCGAAGCCGAATTTGCGGGTGCCGGCTTCACTCGCGGGCTGCTGGCCGAGGCCGAAATCCGCGCCCGTTTCCCGGTAATAAAGGTGACTGCTGAGCCCCAGCCCATCGTGGCGCAGTTCCGCCAGCCAGGCGTTGTCCGAAACCTTTCCGGTGTTGACGTCGTCGTTGGAACTGGTCGCGGCCTCGGCGTGCAGCAGCGTCGTCGGCGAAATATTCCAGGTCGAGTCGAGACCGTAGAGCTGGCCGCTACGGGTGCCCTGGTCCTCGCTGATGGCCGAGGCGCCGACTTCCACGGTCTTGTCGAAGAAGTTCACCGCTCCCCGCCCGCCGAGGCTCCAATGCTGACCTCCCGACCCGGCGATTTCATAGTCGACGACGATGTAAATCGGGTTGAAATTGGCATCCTTGGAGGGGACCGGGCTCTTGAAGAAGAGGCTGCCGGTGTCGAAGTCGATTTCGTAGTCGAGGTGGCGGGTCAGCTGCCGGGTTTCCAACACCACCTCGCTGTGAAAGCGGTCGCGGGTTTCGATGCGCAGCTGGTCGGAGTTGATCACGATGCCGGAGCGGGACAGGTGGTAAAGGCCTGATGTCCCGTCGCCGGGGATCTCATCCTTGGTGAAGACCTGGCCGGTATCGGACGCGAAGGCCTGAACCTCCCCGAAACGGCCGTGCCACTCGGCCTTGACGCCGGTCAGACTGCGGCTGTAGCGGCTGAGTTCGGTGACCGTCAGACCGGTGTTGAAGTCACCGAAGAGGGCATAAAACTGCTCCCGTTCCAGCTTGACGAAGAGTTTGCTGGCGCTGGAAGCGTCGTAGCTGGTCTGGCTGGCGTCGCAGTAGAGGGTGTAGTAGTTGTTCGGATCGATCATCTGGAAGAGCTGACGGCTCTTCAGGTCCGGCTTGGCGCTGTCATAGGCCAGGGTAAGGAGCCACTTGCCGAGGACCCGGCCTTTGCCGAAGAAGGCCACCCGGCCATTTTCATAGAGGCCTTCGTCGCTGCCGGCCGGCAGATTTTCCAGGTGGCCGCTGAGGGTCCGGTAGCCGACGGTATCCTCGGCCATGCCGACCAGAATCCAGTCCCGCAGCTCCGGCTGAACGTAGGTGTCGACGGCCAGCTCCCGGTCGTTGTAGCCGAGCACGACATGGAAACGGCCGCCGGAGGTGACGGGGGCAAACCGCGCCACGCCCTCGGCATCGACCATGACCTTGTTCGAGGTCGGTTTGGCGGTAGGGTCGTTGGTCAGCTCTTCGACCTTGATGCCGAAGGGCGTCAGGCTGCCGCCGCGGATTTCGAGCTCAAGCGGAGAGCGGATGCGTTCGCCGCGGCTGTCGAGGATCTCCAGACGGAAGCTGACCGCGGTGCGGCCGTCGGCGACGTTCTCGCCGTCGTCCAGGAACCTCAACACCCCGATTTCGCCGGTCCGGACCAGATTGGCGGTCTGCTCGAAACGGGCGTTGCCGAAAGGATCGAGCCCCTGGAAGGTCAGTTTGTGGTTTCCCGGGTCCCCGAAATCGACGCCGATGTAACTGTAGACGGTGGTGCCGGCGTCCTTGTCGACCATGGTGAACCCAATCTGGTCCTTGGGAATCTCCCGGCCATCGAGGGTCAGGCGCGGTTTCAGCTTCGATTCGAGTCTGGTCCGAACTGCGGTGATACGGCCGCCGAGATAGGTGCCGTCGACGGGGTAAAGGAGGGCGGAGGTTTTCTTCTCCTTCTCGTCTTCGGCCGCTTTGGCGCGTTGGGCCGCCTCCTCGGGATGGAGCGCCGGGACCGCCACCGAGAGAGGTCCGCTTTCGGTATTGAGCTCGATGACTTTGGCCTGATCGGTTTGCTGTTCGGCGTTGACCGTGACATCGACCCGCCGATTGGCGGCGCGCCCTTCGGCGCTGGTATTGGCCCCGACGGGGGCGGTCTCACCCTTGCCGGTCAGGACCACCTGCTCGGGAGCCAGTTTCAGGGCCTGTTGCAGATAACTCCCGACGGTTTCGGCGCGGGCCACGGATAAAGCCTGGTTGTCGGGGATCAGGCTGCGGTGCTCGGGGGCGATCGGAACCGAGTCGGTGTGCCCCACGGCGAAGACCTTCACCACCTGCTGCCCGTGCAGCGCCGCGGTCAACCGGTCGAGGAGCGCCCGGTCGGCCTCGCTCAGGGTGGTGGTGAAGCTGTCGAAGTGGGGCTCCGCGGTCAGCTGTTGCGCCTGGCGCTCGGTCTCGATCTCCTGGCGGCGGAGGGTCGTCAGCCCCGGGGTTTGTTGTGCTCCCCCCAGGTCGTTGGTGAAGGTCAGCGAGGCCAGGGTCAACAGGTCGCGGGGCCCTTCGGCCGGCCGCAGAACGGTGCGAAAAGCGATCTCGCCCTTCCAGCCCGCGGCCTGATCCCCCAGGAGGAAGACCAGGGCATCCCCGTCACGGGTCGGATCGGCCAGGGGCGCACCGGACAGCGTGGCGCTGCCGTTCTGGTAGACGAGCTGGTCCGGCAGCAGGACCACCAGGCGCAAATCCTTCAAGGGGGCGGCTTCGATTCCGACCGGGAAAGTGAAGGAGATCTGGTCGCCATCCATCCGGCTCAGGTTGGCGAACCGAACCTGTCCCTGCGGCCGGGGTTTCAATTGGAGATGGAAATCGGTCCGCCACAGGGTCCCGCCCTGGACCTCGGCGAATTGGGAATTGGTGCGGCCTGCAAAGCGGGTGTTCGGGTCGCAGTTGACCGTCTGATAATGGGCCGGCACCGAGGCCGGATCGAGCTGCACCACATGCAGGCCGGGGCGCACCCCTTCGAAATGGTACATGCCGCGCTCGTCGGTGAGGGCATAACTGCCGTCTTCAAGGTAGACCCGCGCGCCGGCCAGACCATCGACTTCCCCTTCCTGGAGTCCATCGCAGCCGCCGGTATTGACCCGGCCGAGGAGAAAGGTGGTGTTGCGAAAGAAGTCTTCGGCGACGATCACGGTCGCTTTGGCCAGGTTCGATTCGACCTTGCCGGTGCGGGCCACCACCAGGTTGACGGCCTGCCCCGGCCGGGCGCCGGCGCGAATCTCGGCCACATAGGCGAGGTTGCGGGTTTCGGCGGCGGCAAAGTCGTCGAGATGATAGGTCAGGGTCCGTCCGTCGGCGGAGATCTCCGGGTCCGGAAGGGCTTTCCCGTCGTTTTTGGTCGAATTCGGGGCATAGCGGAAGCCGGGGGGAAGGGTGTCGATCACTGTCATCCCGCCGCGAGTGCCGTGAATCGGGTCGACGTTGGCGACAATAATCTGGTAAGGGAGAAAGTCGCCGATCGCCACCCGGGTTTTGAGGGCGGTCTTCTGAATCCAGAGTTCCCTGGTCACCGGGTCGGCCGGGATATCGATCTTCAGGGCCGGCCCCGGGTTGAGGTCGAGAATCCCGCCGAAGGAAGCATCGGAAAGGGTATAGGGCGCGCCGGGGAGTTTTTGCAGGTCCTCGATGGTCACGTCCGATGGCACTGCGTAGCCGACCGGCGGGTCGATCTGCAGGCGGTAGCGGCCAGCCGCGACAAACGGGAAACGGAATTTGCCCGGGCCCTGTTCATAGACCCGGCCGCTGGCGTCGCTAAGCGGGACGCCGGTGGTGATAGTGGCGGGGAAGGCGCTGCGGCCGTCATCGCCGAAGACCGTAGCCGGCAGACCGGTCGCCACGTCGATCAAGGTCACGATCACCCCGTCGATCGGCTCGCCGCTGGCGCTGTCGAAGACGAGGCCGAAAGGATCGAAGAGGGCCGCGGCGGCTGACAGGTCGCTGCCATCGTTGCGGTCGGTATAGTTGGCCTGGATGGTTCCGTCCTGGGTCACCTGCAGGAGCCCGTCGTAAGGAGTGGACGCCCCTGAAGTCGACTGGATGTACCCGGTAAAGATGCCGGTATCCGGCCCGGTCTCGGTCAGGCGCAGGATTTCGCTGTCGCCGGTGTCCGGCGAGGTGAGGATCAGCAGGATTGTTTCGGCGAGCTTCGGATCGAAGTTCTGGTCGCGATCGGTCAGGCGCAGGAAGATCGGTTCGCCCTGATGGTAGATATCGGCCGGCAGCAGTGGCACCGGCTTGCCGAGGTCGATCGGCGCCTCGTCGTTGAATCCGCGGGGCGGGGCGAGGGGGTTGAAGGTCCCGTCGGCCTGGTTGTCGGTCCGATAGTAGGTAATGTTGACTGGTACCGACGGGGCATCCGTCGAGGTTGGTGAATATTTGAGGAATTCGAGGGTCGACGGGGTGCGGAACCAGACCAGAACCTGGACCTCCGCGTCTTTGAAGGTCCCCAGGTAATGGACGTGGGCGAGGTTTTTAATCTGGTCGCCCCTGGTCGGGGGGGTGGCCAGGGACGGTGCGGCGAGGCCGAGGACCATTCCCAGCACCATTCCCAGACCGATGCCGGACGCACGGAGCCATCCCCCCCTGGCCGGGGGGTCCGCAGCCGGCCTCCCCGCCCCGGGTCGCGGGGCGAGGAGCCGACAAAGATATGCGGTGAAGCGAGGGCTCATGTGCGTGTTATCCGGTCCTGTTGCTGGTTATTCGTCGAGCTTCACCTGGAAGGTGATGATCACCGTCTGGGCCCCGACAATGGTCCCCAGGGCATATCCTGGAGAGAGCAACGGCAGTGCTCCGGCGACATCGGGGATCAGGGTGGCCCCGTCTTTATAGGTGCTGCTCAGCACGTAGGTGGTAAAGGCCGGCGCGGTATCGGTCAGCACTCCGCCGGTCAATCCGGCAGCGGCGGTGGTGACGACCAGGGCATATTCGATAGTCTCTCCTGGCGCCGCGGTAACTCCCCCGGAGGTGGGAAAGAAAGGATGAGTGTTCAGAGTCACAGGCGTACCCGAACCGTTGGGGGTATCGACATTGCGGATGTACTTGGCAAAGCCGATCTGAACCACGTTGGTCCGGTGGACGTCGTTGACGGTGGCAGCGCCATTCGTAGTCGAGGTGGCGGTGGTCGTGACATCGACATAAGGGTTGGCGCCGGTCGCGGTCCCGACATTGGCAATCTTCATGTCGAAGAGCTGGTACTCGCGGAGCAGGTCGCCGATGCCGACGCCGGCCACCAGGTTGGTCGTGAAGGTGATGATGGCGGTCCCGCCTCCGGGGTTTTCGCTGATCCCTTGCACGATGTAATCATTTCCTGCGGCGTCGGAACCGATCCGCACCAGGTCGTTGACCTTGATTCCGTTGACCGCGGAGTCGCCGTTGTTGCCGTCATAGGGAACCGTGATGCTCGGTTGTCCGGAACTGGCGGCCAGCGACGCAGCCGTGGCTCCCAGGGTGATGGAGGTGATCGGCGTGGCCCCCTGTAGATAAGTGACGGTCCCCGAGGTGCCGGTCAGGTTTGTTGGGCTCATGGCCTGGGTCAGGTTGAAGGTGTCGGGACCGTTGGAGTTGGTCGTCAGCCGGTAGTTGGCCGTGCTCGGCTGACTCTCGGCGACGGAATTGTCGTCGGGCCCCTGGGTCAGGACCGTCGGTTTGGAGAGGGTCGGTGTCCGCGGGACCAGGCTGACCTTGACGTCGACCGACGCCGTAATCGGCGTCGCCTGGCCGTCGTAGACCAACGAGGCGGTATTGCTGATGGTGGTGTTGGCCGGAGTGACCGCCTGCGCCTCGGCGACCATCAACCAGGTCGGGAGGAGGAGCAGAAGGAACAATAACCAGAATTTGATACGCATGATGTCGCCCCTTTGACAGTTGGGGTAAAAGTTCGGTCCCGGACGGCGGGCGGACCCGCCGTCCGGGGGCTGGGGTTAGTCGATAGTGACCTGGTAGAGCAGGACGACCTCATCACTCCCGGCGAGGGTGCCGCCGGCCGGAGTGGCGCCGCCGCTGTTGCCGGCGCCGAGATAGAAGTTCAGAGCCGAGCCGGCCGCAGTCCCGCCGGCGCTGCCCGAGGCGACGGTGGCGCTCTCGGTATCGGTGGCGACGCTGGTGAGGTTGACCGCCGTTCCGCCATTGAGAGCGGCGGTCGCAAAATTACCGCTGGCGGTCACCAGCGTGGTGTAGACCGGCACGTTATCGCTGACCACGACCACGTTGGCGGCCGAGGGGTTGGCGTTGGTGACGGTTACCCGGTATTCGAGGACGTCGGTCGGTTTGCCGGTGGCGGTGGCCGCGAAGCTGCCGGCGGCGGTCAGGTTGCGAACTTCTTTCTTGATAGTCAGGTTCGCCAGCGCGTTGACGGTCACCGAGCAAGAATCGCTGGTGGCGTTGGGGACGGAATTGGTCGTGGTGAAATCGAAGGCGACACTGCCGCTGATGGACTGCGAGGTGGCATCGGCGCTCACGCTGACTTCCACCAGGGCCATTTCGCCGACGATGGTGCCGGCGGGAGGGGCTGTCGCGGGAGTGGTGAAGGCGGGGGTGGTGTTGCTGCCGTAGATGTTGCCGCCGATAGTGACCTGGAAGGCGGCGAGTTGCAGCGTCCCGTAGGCGTTGGCGTTATTGGTGTTGCCGACGTCGCTGTGGTCGACGTTCCCGGGGTTGTCGTGGGAGACCGCGGTGCCGTTGGTGACTCCAATGACCCGGTAATCGATCGGGCTCCCGCTGATCTTGACGACGACGATGTCGCCGATGCTGAACATGGCGGTTAGGTTAACCCCGCCGTCGAACTGGAGGGTGTCGGCGCTTGCGACGCCGACCGTCAGGGAGCTGCCCAGGGGGTACTCTCCGGCTACGGCCGGGGTGATGACCCCGGCATAGTTGCGAACCGTGTAGGTCACGCTCTGGTTGTTGGCGTTGGTCGGGACAACGTTGGCGATGGCGAGGGTGTAGGTGTCGTTGCCGTTGGCATTGGCGCTGACGGCGTTGATGGTGGTGCTGGTGTCGCCGGAGTTGATGGTCGGCGGACAGGTTTTAAGTCCGGTGTCACCGGGAACGCCGGTGGCCGGCGGGCCGGAGACGGTCAGTCCCGCGGGAACCAGGCTTACCGTCACCAGGGACGAGGCGTTGGCGTCGTGACCGCCGCCGGTGTTGTCCTCGTAGTGGACGCTGACCACGTTGAGGATGAGGGCCCCTTCGGCGGGGCTGAAGGCCAGGGCGGACGAGGGGAGTGCCCAAGCCATGCCCAAGGCCAGCAGGGCCGCTGCAAAAAATGTCTGCAGTCGGAATTGCGTCTTGTTGCGGTTTCGGTTCATGGTGTTCTCCTTCTGGGTGGGTGTGTACTCTTCAGTTGATTGACACAAGGTGATTTGAACGCATCAGGGCCGTCCCGAATGCGGAAAGGGGGGTAGCGGATCGGTTTGCTGCGAAATCGTTTCATCGACAAGACTCCCAAAGTTGGAGGTTAGGACTATTGCATGCGGACTTGAAACGAAACACTGCCGGTCGCGCCGGGCGGGACCGTCGGGATCAGCCACCGGACATGGGTGTACTTCTCCGGGGTCGCGACCCGTTTTTCAACGCTTCCGTTCGGATTCTGGACTTCATAGGTCAGCAGGGAAGGCATTTTGTAGGTCTTGCCGCCATCGATGGAAAAGGTCAGGTCATCGGTATTGGAGGCGGTTCCGGTTAGATAGGTCATCCCGGTGGGGATCGGATCGACGATCGCTACTTTCATGGCCGCTTCCTTCCCGGCGTTGACGTAACTGATGGTGTAGATGACCGTCTCTCCGGGCGCGACGGTCTCCGCCAAAACCCGCTTGGTGACGGGCTTGCCGTTTTCCTCGACGGTGACATCCTTTTCGGCCTTGACGGTCAGGTTGACCTGCGGTGCCGCCATGGCGGCCAGCGGGAAGATCAGCCCGGCGGTCAGCAGTAGGGTCAATACTTTTTTCGGCAAATTCATACCTGCCTCCTTCGGTTGGAGTGTTTGGCTTACTGAACCCTGACTCGGTAGCGCAGGGTAAAAGTCCCGCTTGCCGGCATGGTGCCGGTCATCGGAAGTTTCCAGTTGCTGATCGTTCCGTCGTAGCCGATCGGTGCTTCGTTGCCGGAGATCGGGGTCTGCGACCAGACCGTCCCGCCGTTGCGGGAGTAGTCCGGGGTTCCCATGGTCAGCCCCGAGGTGCCGGCAGTGAAGCTGAACGGGTTGTAAGGCGGTCCGACGTTGCTGTAATCGAGTTGCCAGGCGCCATAGGCGCTGAGTTGGTCGGTGAGGATGACGTTATAGGCAGGCCCGCTGCCGGTATTGACCACCGTGACCATATAGGTGATGACGTCACCGGATTTGGCATTGGCGATAACGGTCCCCGAACTGTTTCTGGCCGACTTGAGGATGGTCAGCAACGGTGGCGGCCATGTGACCAGCATTCCTCCGATTCCGAAGTCGCTGATCGTTCCTTCGGTCCCCTCGGGGGCATCGACGCGAATCGTCCAGCCGCCGGTCGGGCCCGCGCCGGGGACGGTATAGGCATATTCGAAGGTCTTGGTGGCGGCGTCGGTGAGGGCGCCGATTTCGGTCATGTTGAAGGGGCCGACGGTCGTCCCATCCGGATCGGTGATGGTGATGTCCGGCCGGGTCCCCGTGGTGTTGCTGGCATTGATGTCGAAGGAGCCGAAGGGGTCGCTGACGGTGGCGCGGATATAGACGATTTGCCCGGGCAGGGCGCTGGTAAGCGCAGTGCCGCCCCCGGCGTAGGAATTGTCGTAGTAAGAGATGGTATCGACGTTGATGACGTTCAGGGAGGGGAGCCGGACCTGGGACGTCGTCCCCCCGTTGACCGGGTAAACCCGGACATCGCGGGTAGAACTCGAACTCATGTTGTTGACGATGGTGAGCTGCCAGGAGTCGCCGGCGGCGCAGCTCAGGGTCGTCAGCGGCAGGTTGAAGGTGAACGTATTCACCGTGCTGCTGAGGTAAATGTCCCGGTTGTCGTTGATAAAGGTTCCCGGCGTCGAGGAACAGGCCAGGTTGACGTCGATGTTATAGGTCCGGGTACTGTTGGTGCCCAGCCGGAGGATGACCGGTACGGTGGTGTTGACCGTGGAGCTGAGCGTCACCGGCAGGGCCAGGACCGGGCTCTCGGTCCAGGTTCGGGCCCCCCCGCCCTTTGGGATGGCGACATAGGCCGACGTTGGGGGAGTCGGGGTGCGGGAGAGCTGGTAGCCCGAGGCGCCGTAGAGGTAGAGGGGTTTGAGACCAGCGACGGGGATCGCCGAGGCCGACACGGTCACGGTGGGGGCGGACGGGGTGGCGCCCGGGCCGTTCGGGTTGGTGACGGTGGCGCTGTTGTCGATGGTGGTGAGGGGCGCAAGCGGGTTGTCGATGGCCACTTCGAAGACGACGGTGACGCTGCCGCCGGCCGGGACGGTGATGCCGGTGATGTTCAGATAGCCGGTGCCGTGGCTGCCGCTGGGGGCGGCGGTGGAGCTGTCGGTGGCGCCGGACGGGATGCTGACGACGTTAAAGGAGTTGAGGTTGGCCGGGATGTTGTCGGTGACCGAGACATTGGTGGCGTCGACGCCCGCGGACTCGGTGAGGGTGATGGTGTAGCTCAGGACGTCGTCGGGAGCCTGGTCGCCGCCGTTGAGATCGTCCCAGCTCTTGGTCGAGGTTGAGAGATTGGGACCGACCACCGTGATCTGCGGCGCGGCCGGAGTGGCGCCGGGACCGACCGGATTAGTAACGGTGGCGCTGTTGTTGATGGTGGTCCCGCTCGCCAGGGGGGTGTCGATGGTCACGTCGAAGACGATGGTGACCGAGGCATTGGCCAGCACGTTGATCCCGGTGATGTTGAGATAGCCGGTGCCGTGGCTGCCGGTCCCGCTCCCGGTGGAGCTGTTGGTGGCGCCGGCCGGGATGCTGACGACGCTGAAGGAATGGACGTTGGCCGGGATGTTGTCGGTGACCAAGGCTCCGGGGGCGGCGCTGCCGGCCGATTCGGTGACGGTGATGGTATAGCGGATCACGTCCCCGGGGAGGGCGCTGCCGCCGTTGAGATCGACCCGGCTTTTGGTCGAGGTCGACAGGTCGGGGACGGAGACGGTGATCTGGATCGCGGCCGGCGTGGCGCCGGGACCGGTGGGGTTGGTAACGGTGGCACTGTTGTTGATCAGGGTTCCGGCGGGGGCGGTGCCGCTGATGGTCACGTCCAGGACGATGGTCGCCGTGGAGCTGGCCGCCAGATTGATCCCGGTGATGTTCAGATAGCCGGTGCCGTTGGCGCCGGTCCCGCTCCCTGTGGAGTTGTTGGTGGCGCCGGCCGGAATGCTGACGACGGTGAAGGAGTTGACGTTGGCCGGGATGTTGTCGGTGACGGAGACCCCGGTGGCGGGGCCGCCGGCCGTTTCTTTCAGAGTGATGGTGTAGCGGATCACGTCCCCGCGGTTCGGGTTCCCGCCGTTGAGATCGACCCAGGTCTTGGTCGAAGTCGACAGGTCGGAGGCGACGACCGTGGTGGTGTCGGTCACGTCGAAGGTCGACACGACCGGCCCCACCGAATTGGTGTAGGTGAAGGTCCCCCGCGTGACCAGAACGTCGGTCTGGCCGTTGGTGGCGGTCGAGGCGATGGATTCGGCGGTCAGCAGGCAGATCGGCGTATCGGCGGTGGCGGTTATTGGCCCGGAGATGGGGGTATCGCCGGCATTGAAGGTGGCGCTGCAGTCGGCGTCGCGGTAGAAGGTGACGGCCGGCCAGGTACTCCGGGTGCGGCTGTTGACGGTCAAGGCGAGGCTGCCGCCGCTCCCCGGGGTGAAGGTGTGGGGGTAGTAGACGATCGCCCCGGGGGCGCCGCCGCCGGCGTTGTTGGCGGCGAAGGCGTTCAACGGGACATCGCCGAGGAGGATGCCGCCGGCATTGGTGCCGCGGGAGAAGCTGAAGGTCATGTAGCCGTTGGTGAGGTTGACCGCCGAGCCGGTGGTTGTCCCGGGGTTGTAGTTCACCATCCGGTAGCCGGCCGGGAGGTCCTGGGCGACCCGGGCGGTGCCGACGGTCAGGGCGGAGCTGCCGTAGGGGACATAAAGGACGAAGTCACCGTTGGTGTCGGTGAGGGTGTTGGCGATGGTATTGGTCGATCCGGTGCAGGCGGCGGTGTTGTTGCAGATCCCCACCCGCACCCCGTAGATACCCACTTCGGTGCCGTTCTGGGCGTTGTCGTTGGCGGTCCCGCCGCCCACGCCATTGTCGTCAAAGACCCGTCCGGCGACCCGGGTTCCGCCGTAGACCCCGAAATCCTGATTGGTGAGGTTGGTGTTGCCGACCGCCAGCCCGCTGAGGGTGAAATTCAACGGGTTGACGTAGGTCCACTGGACGCTCGGAAAGGAAGGATTGAAGGTGGTGTTGTTGGTGCTGCTGAGGATGATTGTGTAGGTGCCGAAGGCATTCACCCCGGAGAAGGAGTAGAGCCCCGACGTCGGGATTAGCATCCGTTGCAGGTAAGTACCGTCGGAACGAAAGAGCTTGGCGTAGATGCCGGAGACGCTGGTCGTCCCTTCGGCGCCGTTACGGGTGCCGCTGAGGTCGCTGTCGCCGTAAACCATGCCGGAGACCGTCACCGTGCCGGCCGCGCCGACGTAGCTGACGTTGACGGTGGAGCTGTTGTCGGCGGGGCGGATGTCCTCGATCCCCGCCGGCACCGTGAGGGTCGCCGTATTGGTGAGGACGTTACCGGGCGGGATAGCGGTCAGGGTTCCGGTGATGGTGTAGGTGGCGGTGCCGTTGAAGGGGAGGGTGGCGGTGGTGTTGAGTGCGTTGCCGCTCCCCGAGGCAGCACCGCAGCTCGCCCCGCCGGTGCCGCTGCAGGTCCAGGTGACTCCGGTCAACTGCGGCGGGATGGTATCGACGATCGGCACGTTGCTGGCCGTGACGTTGCTGGGGCCTTCATTGCGGACCTTGAGGGTGTAAGTCAGCGCGCTGTTCAGGGTGATGCTCGCCAGGGACGCGGTCTTGGTCATCGACAGGTTGATGGCGGTGCTCAAGGGGTCAACGATCAGGTTGCGGATTTCATGGTAGTTGGTGCTGGCGCCGGTGCTGGCGCCATAGCCGATCTTGACCGAGGCCGGGGGCACTCGGCCGACGTTGAGGCCGCTCAGCACTTGGGTGTAAGCCTGGCCGGCGCCGAACTGGAGGTAAACGTCGATCCTCAGGTAGTTGGGGGCCGGCACCGGGGTGAGCTGGATGATGACCTTGCGGTACTGGACCCCGGTCTGCGCCGGGCGGGTATTCTGAGGCAAAGGGAACGAGAGCTGGCCGACGTTGGCGCCGGTCCCGCCGATGTAGGCGTAGCTGGTGCTCTCGGGGCCACGCACTGAAACCGAATTTGCCCGCAGCCCGGGGCCGCCGACCCGACCCTCGGTCGGGCTTGAGAAGTTGCCGTATTCGTCGATGCCGACGCCAATGTAGCCCCCGTTCAGCCCTAACGCGATCGGGGCGACGGTCTTCTGGGCGTAGCCGAGGGAGCCGCCGGAGGCGCCGATGCGGAAGGTGGCGGGGATGACGGAGCCATCGAAGAGGAAGACGCTGTAACCATCGGCGTCGCTTCCGCCCCAGGTCGCATAGTCGAACGAGATGGTGACGCCGGAGGAAATGTTGAAGGCGGTATTGAAGAAGCCGTAGCCGGCCTGGTCGTTGGAGTTGTTGGTGAGCCGCAGCCAGCCGTTGCCGACCGGGTCGATGGCGCCGGTGCCGGTGAGGAGAGCGGAGGTGGGGGTACCCCCGAAATACCAGCCGGGGGCAGAGCTGCCGGTCATCGGCTGGTCGACCAGCGGAACGGCGAAAGCCCGGCCGGCCAGGATCAGGCCGAACAGGCAGACGACGGCCAGCCACCGGGCGCAGGACTGCGGACCGCTGCGGAACCGGGGTCGATTTGGTACAGGGTGTTGCAAAGAAACCACCATCCCGGTGCTCCTGCTGCGAGCTCTTCGGCAGCCCGGCTGTCCTGAACCTTTCCTCGCGGACGAGGACCCGTGGCTTTGCGTCACCAGCTTTCGCTGGATTTGCCTTTTTCGGAGCAGGGAATTCGGGTGGCATCGCCACCCCGGGAAACCAGAAATCATCCGCCTCCCGGCACTGTATGGCGACAGGTCAATACCCGTCAAAAAAAGGCGCCAGCCCCGGGGACCAGCGCCTTAGGCCGGAAAGAATCAGCCTTTCCGGCAAAATGCACTTTTGACTCTCTTCGGCGGCCCGGCGGTCCATGGGGAGATGGATCCGTGGCTCTGCGCCCCCAGGTTGCCCTGGTTTTGCTCTTGTCGGAGAGTGTCGATTGTGGTTGTGGGTTTTTCTTTGGTAACCCCTCCAGCCCGATGACGCCCAACCCCGGGGGAGAAGCAGGAATTAGCAAGATGGCAAATGCAAACCTCGTGCCGCGCGAAAACAAATTATATACCAACAGTTTACGCGCCAGAATCTACTCTAAATAAAAGAACTTTGCAATAAAGAAGACGATAACCGTCACTAATTAAATATTATTTATTTGTGGGACAATTTTATGGCCCAGACCTTGATCGAGAAGGGCTATGGCAGGAGGAGTTGGAGGCGAGAAATCCGCTCAAAATCAAGAGCAGACGGGCCCCGCACGGGGGGTGGGCCCGGGCGGGAGGTGGCGAAGGAGAGATTGAGCCTGCAGGCTGCCGAATTGCTGGTGCCGGGGGCGATAACTGTCCCGAAATTGGCTTCTCGGAAGCCTCCGTGGCGGGTTGTTTACGATGAAGGGGACAAGGCCGGGCATCATACCCGGTATGGAGACGCCGATGGTTGCGGACAGAATTTGCATAGACGTGCCGTTAATTGTCACTTCTTGCCGGGAGGTGACAGGGAGTGACCGGTTGCTGTCGGCGGTCCCTTGCCGGTCGAAGACCTTGATGGTGTCGGCATTGGAAATGATCAAAAGAGAAACCCCGCCGGGAGGTCCGGCGGGGTTTCTTGGACAAAAACCAATTGACGGGGTTATTCGCAGAGATCGACCTTGATGTCCCAGTTCTTGATCTTCATGGTGCCGTTGGTCGCCAGGTTCTGCTGCATCTTGAAAGCGCGGTCGAAGAGTTGCGGTTCGTGGCCGATCCCTTTGGCGATGCACTCTTTGGTGGCCATCTCCAGGTAGTCCCTGAGGATCGGTTTGTAGTCAGGATGTGCGCACTTCTCGATGATGAGCTTGGCGCGATCTTTCGGCGCCAGGCCGCGCAGGTCGGCGAGACCCTGCTCGGTGACGAGACAATCGAGGTCGTGCTCGGTGTGGTCGATATGCGGCGCCTTCGGCACCACGCAGGTGATCCCGTTCGGGTCGGTCTTCGACGGCCGGGACGACGGGCTGTGCATGATCTTCAGATAACCGTTGCGCAGGAAGTCGCCGGAGCCGCCGAGACCGTTGATCATGCGGGTGCCGCCGACCAGGGTCGAGTTGGCGTGGGCAAAGATGTCGAACTCGACCGGCGTGTTCATGGCGATACACCCCAGGCGGCGGATCGGCTCCGGGGCGTTGGAGATGGACAGGGGGCGCAGGGTGATCTTGCCGAAGTAGCGGTCCCAGTTGTCGAAGAAACGCGGGAAACCCGGGCTCTCAGAAAGGGAGAGGGAGCAGGACGAGGCGCAGCTGAGGTTGCCGCCGTCGAAGAAGTCGAGCATGGTGTCCTGCAGGACCTCGGTGTAGACCGACAGATTGTGGAAGGGGCCTTTGGCCAGGCCGCCAACCACGGCGTTGGCGATGGAGCCGACTCCCGACTGCAACGGCAGCAGGTTTTCCGGCAGGCGGCCGCGTTTCACTTCATGGGCGAAGAATTCCATGATGTGGCCGGCGATCGCGTCGGAGGTGTCGTCCATCTCGGCAAAGGCGCGACCCTTGTCACGACGCTTGCTCTCGACAATGGCAATGATCCGCTCCGGATCGCACGGGACGTAGGGGGTACCGATGCGGCTGTCGGCCGCGGTGATCAAAAACGGAGCGCGGTGGGGCGGCTTCTGCTGCATGTGGATGTCGTGGATTCCCTCGAAGGAGGGCTGTCCGGTGTTGACCTCGATGATGATCTTGTCGCACAGGTTGATCATTTCGGCGACGATGCCGCAGGAGGTGGTCAGGGCCAGACCGCACTCTTCGGTGATCGCCGAGACTTCGATGATGCCGATGTCGTAGCGGCCGTTCTCAGTGTAGAAGCCGTAGCTGATGTCCTGGGCAAAGTGACCAAGGTGTTTGTCGCCCATGCGGATGCGGCCGGCGTTGATCCCGGCGGCGATGTTTTTGCCGGTCTGGTAAGGCCAGCGGCGATCGATCATGTCGAGGGTCGCCCAGCGGTCTTCGGTTTCTGCACCGACCGAGGCGCCGATGAAGAGGTTGAACTTCATCTTGCCCTGCAGGTTGTTGGCTTCGACGTAGTCGGCCAGGGCGATCGGCACCTCTTTCGGGTAGCCGGCCGGGGTGAAACCGGACCAGGCCAGGTTCATCCCGGACTTGAAGTGTTTGATGGTGTCCTCAGCCTTGCAGACCTTGCTGAGCAGCGACTTGCGACGTACGCGACTTTCCAGTGTGCCGTAATCGGACATCTCTCTCCTCCTACTGTACTGTAATATTTCGGGGCGCCCGGAATGGTGCGTCCCGAATGAGCGAAATGGTGGGGTAGAAACTATGTTGCCGAGTCGCCGGAAAGATTCCGAATATCACTCGGAACGACTGCCCCAAAGCCCGGGAAAACCATGACGTCAAAACAGAAAAGGCCCCAAAAAAAGGGCAGTTGCGCACGACTGAAGGACTTTTAAAATTCCGTTATAAGTTGCCAATGTTTATATAATGCTGTAGCCGGCAAGTCAAGCGAAAAAGCATGCTGCGACGCGCACTCCACGCGGCAAAAAAGGGGTGAAAAGTTCAATAGTTTAGGAATGATTTCTATAACGGAGAAGACCCTGGAAAAGGGGGCGGTGGGGTCAGAACTTCTTCTCCAGATACTTCTGTGCCTGAAGAACGTACTTGCTGCCGGGAAATTCGCGGTAGAGAGAATTGAACGCCTCAATGGCGGCTTGACGCTGGCCGGTTTGCAGATAGGACTGGCCCAGATAGAACCAGACCGCATCCCGTCCCGAGAAATTGGGGTAGGTTTTGATGACCTCTTGCAGACGGCCAAGGGCGGCAGCGGGGTTGCCGCTCTTCAGGTAATAACGACTGATCGAGAGTTCATGCTCGGCCAACGTGTCCCGGCAACGCGCAATAAAGATTCGGACCTCTTCGGCCCGGGACGTTTTGGGAAAACGCCTGAGGTAGGTTTCGAAGCTCACCAGGGCGTTGCGGGTCGCGGTCTGATCGCGGTCGGGTTCAAGGATCTGGTGGTAATAGGAGAGTCCCAGCCGGTAAAGGGCCTCCTCGGCCCGCGGGTCGTCGGGGTGCTGCTTGAGGAAATCCTCGTAAGCGGCGGCCGATTCGATATATTTTTCATCCAGAAAATAGGCTTCGGCGATCTTCATTTCGGCCAGCACGTTCAGTTCCGGCGAGTAAAAACTGTCCCGAACCTTCTCCCAGGCGGTCACCGCTTCCGCGTAAAGCCCCTGGTCGAAAAGGGTTTCCCCTTCCTGAAGATAGGCGGCGGCGCTTTTCGGCGCGGGCGGGGTGGTCGCAGCGCAAGCGGAGAGGAACAGGCAAAGGATCAAACCGGAGAGCGGACGGAGGGCGGACATCAGGGACGAACCTTTCATGGCTGGGAGGGGCGAGGACTGCGATGAAAGTAAGGGAAGCTCCCTGATTTGTCAACGGCATTCACCAGGGCGCGGCGCAACCGCTCAGCGGGTTTCAGCAGGTCGCCAACCCGAATTATGCTGCCATGGGCGACGATGGCAGGAAGTTGAGAAGTTCGGTTCCGAGAGGGAAACACTTGGGGGCCCGCCTCCACGGTGACAAGTTGCCCCCCGTAATCATGATTCTGAAGGAGGCGAAAAAAGCCTTGCCCTGCCGTCATGACGGCAAAGCAAGACCTTTTCGCGTTTAGCCGTTAGGCCTCCGGGCGTTGTGCCCCAAAAACCTGATTCTTGACCCGGTTCCGATGAAAATGCCGGTGCCGGGTGGTTATTGCAGCCGCGACAGGACCTCCCGAACCTCATGCTCCAATGGATCGGAAGGAGTGACGACCACGTCGCGATTGGCCACTTTGGCATGATAGCGGTTTTCGTTCTGATGACGCTGATAGATCTCACGCAGCTCCTCGGAGACCTTGGCGACCGCTTCGCCGGAGACACCGTGCTCGGCCATCAGGGACTTGAAGCTCTTCACCCGGTTGTCCTCGATCCAGGCAATACCGAACCGTTTGGGCGGCTTGCCGATGAAGACGTACGCTCCCTCCTCTCCCGGGACCACCTCCAGGGGGTCGGATACATCCCGGGCCAGTTCTTCGAGATTCTGGCGAATCGCCTCGATGCGGGCCGCTGCTGTGGTGTCAGCGGCCAGTTCCGGGTACTGGGGTTCACTGCCGAATATCTTGTCAAAAAATCCCATGGTTGCTCCTCCTTTCTAGAACGGTGATTGATTATCGTTTTCTAACGAAACGGTGGGGAGATTGCAATCGTTTTCGCTCCGGGTTCCCAATAAGGGATCGCACCGTCTCAAAATACCGGTTCCAATCGGCAGCGGGGCAAGCCACTCAACCTCAAGAAGTCGGGGTTAACGCTTCGTCCCCCTGATCCAAAAACCTCCCCATTGTGAATTGCCTCCCTTCCGTTAAGCTTGTGGCATCGGCAAGCAACCCATCCCTCGGAACAACAGGAGGTTCGCCATGGCCTACAAAGGAACGATCGGCATTCTCACCGGCGGCGGCGATGTCCCCGGCCTCAACCCCGCCATTCGGGCGATCACCATCCGCGCCCTGCGCGAAGGCTACAAGGTTCTCGGCATCCGGCGCGGCTGGGCCGGGCTGGTGGAGCTGGTCCCCGATCCGCAGGCCGACAACAGCGCCAATGTCCAGCAGTTGACCCAGGACATCGTCAACCGCGCCGGCCGCACCGGCGGCACCTTCCTGCATACCTCGCGCACCCGGCCGAGCCACCTGCCGAAAGCCAACCTCCCCGATCATCTGCGCGACAAGTACCCCGCGGAGGTCAACGACGTCACCCCCGACGTCCTCAAGCACATCGAATATCTCGGCCTCGACTTTCTGATTCCCATCGGCGGCGACGATACCCTGAGCTACGCCCAGCGCCTGCACGAGGAAGGGGTCAAGGTCGTCGCCATCCCCAAAACCATGGATAACGACGTTCCCGGCACCGACTACTGCATCGGGTTTTCTACCTGCGTCACCCGTACCATCGAACTCACCCACCGCCTGCGAACCTCGGCCGGCAGCCACGAGCGCTACCTGGTGATCGAGGTCTTTGGCCGCTATGCCGGCTTCAGTGCCCTCTTGCCGACCATGGCCGGGGCGGCGGACCGCTGCATCATTCCCGAACACGATTTCGACATCGAACAGCTGGCCCGGCTCCTCACCGACGATCGCAACCAGCATCCAAGCAAGTATTCGGTGGTGTTGATCTCGGAAGGGGCCAAGATGCGCCATCAGCCGGGGATGAGTTTCGAGGGGGAGGAGGTTGACCAGTACGGTCACCGCAAGCTGGGAGGGATCGGAGATCAGGTCTCGGCGCTCCTCAAGGACCTGTCCCCGAAGTTCAACCAGGGCCGGCGCATCAACGTCCTCAACCAGCGGCTGGGATACCTGGTGCGCAGCGGCGACCCTGACGCCCTCGACTCCATTGTGCCGATGGCTTTCGGCAACCTCGCCCTCGATCTGGTCCTGGCAGGGACCTCGGGGCGGCTGGTCAGCATCCACAACGGCAGCTACGATACGGTGCCGATCACCATTGTCACCGGCCAAAAGAAGGTCATCGACGTAGAGAAATACTACAACGTCGACCGGCTGCGCCCGAAGTACGATTCTTTCCTGCGCCAACCACTCTTCATCATGACCAGCGATCTGTAAGAGGGGAAACCGGGGACTGGCCGGAGCGACCATTCCCCGGTTGTCAAAACCGTCCCCCGAGGATTTTCCTGGCAGAGTTTTTTTTGCAGAGGCCGTTTTACGTCAACCGATCGTTGCCAGCTCTACTTGCCACCGCTGGTCGGCCGGACGGGACCTGCGATGACATTGAGCGTGGTCTCGTTCCAGCGGAATGGCCCCCAGTGGCCATTCACGTTGTAGGCCGGCCAGAAACGCCAGGTCCCGACCGCGTCTAACTTCCGGCTCGAGGTGAAGGTATGGCTCACCCCGGGCAGTAGCACCTTGCCCTTGGACTGATGTCCAAAATCGCGATTGTTGGCATCGGTGGTCGAATTCCAGCGGGCGCCCACGAAGACCCCGAAATCCGGGTGAAACCGGATCGGGCCGGCGGTGACGTTCTTCAGGGCGAAGCTGATTTTCACCGCTTCACCGACCCTGGGTGGATTGGTCTTCACCACCATCATGAAACCCGAAAGCTCGAGACCGTCCGGCGAGACGTCCGCCGCAGACCCGAGCGACGGCAGGGCGAGGCTCAAGGTTCCAATGAGGAAGAAAAGGGCCAGTTTCGAAAATAACGAATGTCTCATGGTTACCTCCTGTGCGGGAGGTGTCCGAGAATGCCGGCCCTCCCGCTGCCCGGAAATCCCCGCCGTTCATCCCCGGCCATCACTTCGGCGTTAGCGGACTCAGCGGCGAATTCACTCTCAGGTAGGCCTTCTGCCGTCCGTTGCCCGCCTCGAACAGGACGACACCCTTGGCAGGTTTATTAACGCCCAGCGCCTTGCAATCAACCTCCACCGTGAAGAGTGCGGACCTCATCGGTGCGACCTCGGCCTGACTGGACGGGGAGATCACCGCCCAGGTCTGGAGGGACGTTGCCGAGATGGTGACGGTCCGTTTCGAAAGGTTGGTGACGACGAATTCCTTGATCCTCTCTACCGTCGCGCAGCGGAAGACCTGTTCCGGCGGTGAAACCTTCAGGATGTCCGCCAACTCCCGGCCGGCGCCGCCGGCCGTTCCCGACATCAGCAGGACGGCCATGAAGACCTGCGGGGCCAGGAAACTCCATCCGAAGCGGGTGGTCTTCCTGGCCCCTGCCATCCTTGACGGGCCCGAGCGTCTCATTTTTTCCAGACCTTGATGGAGCTCACCGTGTCGTTCCACCAGCCGCTCAGGACCTGTTGTTTGATGGCGTCGTAGCTGTCGTTGTCGATATCCATGGTTTTTCCTTTGAACTCCTTGTGCTGGTAAAGGCGGACCCGGGTTCGGGTCGCTATGGTGATGCACGAGGCCTTGTCGTTGAAGGCCGATCCGACAGAGGAATAGGTCACCCCGGGTTTGTCCTGGAAGACCATATATCCCTGGGCCCCCGGAGCCGTGCAGTCGGACCGGTCATAGGCGACGGCCTCACCCGTAACCGGATTCATCTTGAGGGTGTTTGAGTCCCATTGGGCACCAATCGCCACTCCGGACCCACCCAACAGCACCAGGCTTACAATAAGCAAGATGATCTTGCGCATGACGACCTCCACTGGAAGGGTTTGGCTCGCTACGGGCTGGCGCCGACGGCGCCCGAATTCGACCTGCCCGTCGATCACAGGGTTTTTGATTTGCGAAATTTAATTTGTCCTTCTTCACTTCTACCTTGGGACCTGGGTCCTGTCAATCGACCAACGGCAGGGAGACAGAATGGGCAGCGTCCGGGGATGGGTTTTGCCAGGGAAGTTTAAAGAGACTGCCGGTCCTCGCCCGGGGAAGGCAAAGGTTCCTCAGTCTTTAGGTGGGGGATGGTGCGATGCTCCTGGAGAGGTGTTCCCGGGTCGCGAAAGGCAAGGGTAGGGGTGGTGGCTGCGGGATCGAAGGTGGTCTGCCTCCTCCAGGCGTTACTTCGAGCCCTTGAACCGCTCCGCCAGGGCGGCGAAGGGGGAATGACCGAGGCTCGGCCGGGTTTCGCGCTCGGTGGGGCCTTCCGCTTCGCGATCTTCCTGGACACCGCGGGTATGTTCATGGTCGTGGCAGTAGAGGCAGAGGAGTTCCCAGTTGCTGCCGTCGGGGGGATTGTTGTCGTGGTTGTGGTCCCGGTGGTGGACGGTCAGCTCCCGAAGTTTCTTCCCTTCGAATTCGCGGGTGCAGCGGCCGCAGACGTGGGGGAAGAGTTTCAGCGCCTTCTCCCGGTAGCCGGCCTGCCGCAGTTGTTCTTCCCGGCGCAGTTCCGCGAGGTGCTGATCGTATGATTTGTCGGTCGTGTCGCTCATGTTGCCTCCTGGTCCGGGCCGCCGGCACCTTCCGGTTTCTTTTCAAGCTTACCCCGCCGTGAGCAAATCGGTCCAGCGTTGGCAGCCCCCGGGGGATCGGTCGCGGCGGCAACCAGGAGCCGTTTTTCGGCCGGCCGGAGCCGCTTGATCTCGGCTTCGCGCCGGCCGGCGCTGCTGCGGTCGTGGCCCGTTTCCAGATAGACCAGGCGCCGCGGCGGGCGACCGCGGAAGTATTTGGCGCCGTTCCCGGCGAGGTGCTGGGAGAAGCGGCGTTCGACGTCGGTGGTGCTGCCGGTATAGAGGGAGTCGTCGGCGCAGAGGATGATGTAGACCTGCCAGTTCATGTCCGTTCCCGGTGCCGGACCATTATTTTCCGCAGCACTTCTTGTACTTGAGGCCGCTGCCGCAGAGGCAGGGATCGTTGCGCCCGACCTTGTTTACACAGAGGGGCTTCGCTTTGACCATGGCCCCCTCGGTGAACAGCCAGGTCCCCTTCTGCTTCTGAAACTGCCCGCGTTCGTGATGACTGCGCAGTCCCTCCTTGTCGCGAAAGCGGGCGATGAACTCGACTTCGCCGGTCTCGTCCCCCGGGCCTCCGTCGGTGGTTCCGACAACCTCCAGACCATGCCACTCGGAATTCGCGGCCCAGGTCCGGGTGCCGGCGTGGTCGTACCCTTCGCGATGGTCGGGGTGGGTGCTGTTAAAGAGAAAATCGATCTCGACCTTCACGTGGGCGGCATAGCGCGCCCGCATCAGTTGTTCCGCCGTTTGGGCCGGCTGCTTGCCGGTGATGACCGGTTCGCAGCAGGCGGCGTAATCGCGGCCGCTGCCGCAGGGACAATCCTTCATGAAAAATTCTCCTTCCCGGTCTGCTCAACCGGCATTGAAAGTCGGCCGCAGTCTATGCATCCGGGCCCGCGGTGTCAAGATCGGCTTATCAGGGCCGGGCCAAGTTCGGCAGTGCCGCCGGGTGAGGCCAGCTGAAGCGGTTCAGTACCAGCGCAGTTGCCCGTCGTCTTCGGCCTCGAAGTCCGACTCCTCCCGGACCGGAACCGGCGGCAACCGGACCGGCTCGGCCGGGGCGTCGTTTAGCGCCTCGACCTCGACCTCGGTTTCGGCTCCTCCGGCCGCCCCCACCCCCTCCTCCGCGGCCCGTTTGGCAAGCTTGTCGCAGCGCTCGTTGAAGGGATGCCCGGCATGGCCGGGGATCCAGTGCCAGGTGACCGCGTGCTGTTGGGAGAGGGCCAGCAACTGCCGCCAGAGATCCTGGTTGGCGAGGGCGTCGGGGGTCTCCAGCCGGCCGTTGCGAACCCAGCCGTGAATCCATTCGCTCATCCCCCGTACCAGGTATTGGGAATCGCTGAAGAGGCGCACCGTTTTTTGGTGTTTCAACGCTTCGAGTCCCCGGATCGCCGCCAGCAGCTCCATGCGCTGGGAGGTGGCGGCGGCCTCGAAGCCGCAGAGCTCTTTTTCATGTTCCCCGTGGCGCAGGATCACCCCGTAGCCCCCGGGACCCGAGTCCCGTCCCGAGCCGTCGCTGTAGATCTCCACCACCCCCGGCGGCGGCGGGGTAAAGGCGACCTCCAGGCCGCTGAATTCCAGTTTCTGCAGCAGGGGGATCAGCTCCGGAAGGTTCGGTGTCCGGCGCACCAGAGCGGCGAGGGAGAGTTCGCAGGGGACGTCGTAGCGGACCGTCGCCAGGGTTTTCGAGAGGCGGGCCTGGTCGGCATGGACCTCAAGATTCCTCCGGCGCTGCTTGCCGTTCACCAGGCTCGCCCATTTGAGGACCCCTTCCAGTGAGCCGAAGCGCCGCACCAGTTCGGCCGCGGTCTTTTCGCCGATCCCCGGGACCCCGGGGATGTTGTCGGAGCTGTCGCCGGAAAGCCCCAAGAGATCGGGGACGAGTTCCGGGCCGACGCCGAAGCGCGCCTGGACCTCAGCCGGCCCCGACCGCTGCTCCTTCAGGGTGTCGAGGAGGCCGATCCGCTCGCCGACGATCTGCAGCAGATCCTTGTCGCCGGTGACGACGGTGACCTCGATCCCTTCTGAGGCAAAGCGGCGGGCGAGGGTGGCGATGAGGTCGTCGGCCTCGAAGCCGGGCGCCTCCAGGGCCGGGATGTTGAGGGCCGCCAGGACCTGCCGGATGGTGCCCAATTGGAGGGCGAGATCCTCGGGCATGGCCTCCCGCTGGGCCTTGTAGGCGGGATAGAGTTCCCGGCGGAAGGTCTCCTCCCGGGGGCGGTCGAGGACCACGGCAAGATAGCCGGGCCGGTGCTCCTGAAGGAGCGCCAGGAGCATCCGGGTGAAGCCGAAGACGGCATTGGTCGGCATGCCGCCGGCGGTGGCCAGGTCGCGGATGCCGTAGTAGGCGCGGTAGATGTAGCTCGATCCGTCGAGGAGGTAGAGCTGCGGCACATTGTTCACAGAAGGGTCCCGTCGTCGAAGGTTCTTTTGCAGACGGAAGCCAGCATCGCACAGACCGGCCGCCGGGCAAAATCTTTTTCCGTCCGCCGCCCCTGCCCGGCATCCCCGCCCACATCCCCAATCACAGGGCAATAACGGAAGATCACCCGCCGGGTTTTGGGTTTGACAGGGTTGGTGGCATGCTGTACAAGGTGATGGCGGTCGATTTATGGCCGGATTCTTGACCGCAGGGGCGATGTTCGGCTCCGCTGCTGGCGACCTCTGAAAAGCAAATTCCCATCATCTCATCATCATCTCATGCCGAGGGAGCGAGAACATTTGGTCTATCCTCGCCACACTGTTCGATTAACAGCCCCTTGGCTTTATGGTGAGATGCGCCGGCCGTCCATCCGATTGAAGATCGCGAGCCCCGTTTCCGAAAAGATTCGAACGACTGTCGCCGTCACCCTCATCCTGATCTCCCTGTGCATGCCGGTCGCATGTTTCGCGCATCCCTGCGGCAATCCGGCCGATGGCTCGCAGACCGCCCACCGACCTGTCGCCGGGCAGCCGGATCAATGCCCGATGCAACACGATCTGGATGATTGCGATTCAACCTGCTGCTGCGCCGGATGTGAACCACACTCGCCCCCTGCGGAAATCCTCTATACGCCGATCGTAAGCATACTCCTCCATTTCGACCTCCACTCCACCCTTCCCAAGCTTCTCGCCAGAATCTTTGTCCCTCCGCAAAACTCTTCGGCACGACTCTATACAGCCTAGAATTCCAGGTTTTCACCATTCTGGTTCCAACACACTGGTCGAAGTGCCAGTGCGGTGCGGACGCTGGCTGTGTAGCTCGCCCTTTGCATGGCGATGCGCTCTCCTATGCGGGCCGCCTCGTGATGCCCGGCACCACAGTTTGTTCGACACACTTACCTGAGGAGAAATATGGGGCACGACGATTATTCCAAACGCCGCGGACAAGGACACCACAACGATCGCGGTAATTACCGGGAAGAACAGGGTGATTATCACGGCCACCGTAGTGACCTCGAACAATTTCGGCGGATTTTCGAAAAAGTGAAAGGCAACAAAACCCTGCTGCTGGCTCTGGCGGTCATCGCCATGATCGGCATCGTACTGGTCGTCGGAGCAGCCATCCTGTCCCTCCCGCTCCTTACCAAGGGCTTCGCCACCGTGCAGAAGAGCGGGATCAAGGGGCTGCTGGAAATGGCCACTCCGTTTCTGGAACAATTCTGGAGCGGTACCGGGAAATAATTCACCTATAATCACAGGAGCTGACCTTATGAAATGCCCCATCTGCCTAACCGTTGAACTCACGATGGCCGAACGCCAGGGCGTGGAAATCGACTACTGCCCCGAATGCCGCGGGATCTGGCTTGACCGTGGCGAACTCGACAAACTCATCGAGCGCTCGTATTCGCAAATTCCGCAACCTGTTGTGCCGGTTCACCCCCCCCAACAGGCCGGATATCGTCAGAAGCATCACGACAACCTCCATGACAGTCACGGTTATGGCGCACAAGGTAATCACAAAAAGAAGACCTGGCTTTCCGAGATTTTTGACTGAAATCTACCGGATGCAACTGTGGAAAAGCAAAGCGGCCGCCCATTCTGGCGGCCGCTTTGCTTCGAGTGGTCTGTATTAGCAAAAGGTAGAGTCAAGCGCAGGTTTCACCCTGCCCTCCCACACCAAACCGTGCGTGTGGTTCTCCCGCAAACGGCTTTCCGATGTTCTTCACCTCATTTATGAGCGTCCCTCTTTTTAGATGCCGGCCCGGTTTTATGACAAGTTTCGGTTTCTAAGCAACGCGCACTCTCCTATACTCCAACCTATGTTCGGCATCATTCTCACCAGCATCGTAACGCTCTTCCACCTGTACGTCTTCTGGCGCGCCAGAAGTGTCCCTGTGCTCACACGCCGGATTCGGAAACGGACCATCATTCTGTCCGGCGTCGTGATGTGGTGCCTGTTTATGGCCGGCCGTCTGTTAGGTCATGACAACCCCGGGATGCTGGCAGGTGGGCTGGAAAATTTGTCTATGAACTGGATGGCGACACTGTTTCTCTGTTCGCTGTGCTTTCTCGCCATTGATCTTGCCACTGGTTTCGGCTGGCTCTGGCGACGTCAGGTGGCAACGCTGCGTGGTGTCGCGCTGGTTGCGGGGTTGGCGATGGCTGGGATCGCTATGGTTCAGGGGATGCGTCCGCCTGTGGTCAACGAGGACTCGATGGTGCTGGATGAGCTCCCGACCGCTTTGGACGGCACGGTCATCATCGCCATGTCCGACCTGCATCTGGGTTCCCGTCTCGATGAGCAGTGGCTGGCTGCGCGCATCGAGCAGGTTGCGGCCGAGAAGCCGGATTTGATCGTGCTGCTCGGGGATATCTACGAAGGCCATGGTGCCCCGTCGCCAAAGCTGACTGTGGCCATGTCGCAACTGT
>JBBQBQ010000004.1:0-33389 GCA_038317685.1 Desulfuromonadales bacterium
TGGCTACTGCAGGTCCCCCAAGGGCGGACTGAACCGCCGCCAGCAGCGCCGAGGCCTTGTAGGGCTTTTCCAGGTAATGTTGGACGCCGAGGGTCAAGGCGGCCTGAACATACCGGTCCCCCTTGTAAACCCCGGTGGTGATAATCACCGGCAGGTCACGGGTCTTGGGACTCTGGCGCAGTTTTTTTAGGAGTTCGACGCCGTGCACCCCGGGGAGTTGCAGGTCGAGGAGAAGGAGATCGGGGGGGGTGCGGGCGATCAGGGAAAGGGCTGTGACGCCGTCCGCCGCCCAGGTCGTTGCCAGGCCGTGGCGTTGGAGAAGCGCGGCGACTGCGGTCGCGATATTTTCGTGGTCCTCGGCAATCAGGATACGGCTGGCCATGGCCTCACCGGGTCCACTGGAGTGGACGAAGAGGATCAACGATGCAACTGGTAGCGGCGCACCGCCCGGTTGTGGTCGACGAGATTCGCGGAGAAAGCGTGGCTACCGTCACCGCGGGCGACGAAATAAAGATAATCGACGGCAGCCGGGTAAGCCGCCGCCCGCAACGCATCGTCACCGGGGCTGGCGATCGGCCCAGGGGGGAGACCGGCGATGCGATAGGTATTGTAGGGCGTCGGCTCTCGCAGGTGCTTCCGGGTGAGATTGCCGTCGAAGTTGGCAATCCCGTAGATCACCGTCGGATCGGCCTGCAGCGGCATGTGCCGCTTCAGTCGGTTGCTGAAAACCCCGGCGATCAGCGGCATCTCGGCGCGGTTTCCTGCTTCCATTTGGACGATGGAAGCCAAGGTCACCAAGCTGTTGACGCTCAAACCCCGAGCTTTGGCCGCACTTTCCAGTTCCGGGGTCAGGTGGCGACGGAATTCGCCGACCAGCGTCGTCAGAAGCTGCTCCGGCGCCGTTCCCGCCACCAGCAGGTAGGTCTCCGGAAAGAGGTAGCCTTCGAGGCTGGGCGCCTCCACCCCCAGGGAGCGGGCAAAGGCCGGATCTCGCGCCAGGGTCAGGATCGCCTCGCGGTTGGCCAGCCCCGCTGCCGCCAATCGATCGGCAATCTCCCGAACCGTCCACCCTTCGGGGATGGTGACCCGGGTGCGAACCACGTCCCCCTTCAGCAACCGCTCCAAAACCTCGCCCGGGGTTGCCGGAGCGCTGAAGGCGTAGGGTCCGGCTTGTATCCGGCCAGTCGCTTCCCGCCACTGGGCCAGGAGGCTGATGGAGCGCCGGTCAGCCACGACTCCCTCTTCCTTGAGCTGCCGGGCAATGCTGGAAAAAGGCTCGCCGGGGCGGATGGTCACGGTCACCGGCGCCGAAGGTGCCACCGGGGTAAAGAACGGAATTGCCGCCTGCCAGAGGGAACCGGCCAGCAGCAGGATCAGGAGCATCAGGATCAGGGCAAGATGTTTCATGAACGGCCGGCCGATGCAAAACGGCGAATCGCCGTCATTTTAGGGGGAAGGGACCGGGCCGTCAAGTGTGTGACTTCAAGCCTGGAACCGGCTCTCGGTCCCGGCCAGCAGCCGTCCGATGTTGGCGCGATGGCGGACGATGACCATGACGGCGATGAAGAGGGTGGCGCAAAAGAGCGGTAGAGAACGCTCCATAGCGGCGACCAGCAGCGGGATCAGACCGGCAGCGGTGATCGAGGCGAGGGAGACGTAGCGCCATTTCCAAAGGGTCACGGCGAAGACCAGGAAGGCGACCAGGACCGCCGGCGGCGACAGGACGAGAAAGATCCCGAGAGCGGTGGCAACGCCCTTCCCTCCCTTGAAGCGCAGGTAGATCGGGTAAAGGTGGCCAAGGAAGGTGGCGGCGGATGCAAGAGCGATCTGCACGGGGTTGAAGTCCTTGGAGAAGACCGCCCAGGCGACCGGCAGCACTCCCTTGAAGGCGTCCCCGACCAGGGTGAGGATGCCGAGGGTACGGCCGGCAACCCGGTAAACATTGGTGGCTCCGATGTTGCCGCTGCCGGCCTGGCGGATGTCACCCGCCCCGGCGAGGCGGGTGAGAATCACCCCGGTGGGGATGGCGCCGACCAGGTAACAGGCAATCAACAGCAGAGGCAGGCTCACGATGAACTCCAAAGTACAAAAGCGGCTGGAACCGCTTTGGAGTGGGAAAAATCATCCGGGCGAAGGACTTGGAAGTTGGTCCTCACGCGCCCAAAAGGGGTCGAAAAGCCAGCCTGAAACGACTCCATTGGCAGGCAAAACTACCAGAAAACCAACAAAAAAGGCAAGGAGAAACCGGTGGCGCGCGTGGAGCTAAGGCCGGGAAGGCCGGGAAGGTTAAACCGGCGGCGGGGTATAAGCCCACCCCCAAAAGCGGGGTGGGCTTATACGGTTAAAGGTTCTACCCCTGGCAGAACAACCAATCAGAATAACGACTGCTCCTTCGGGGTCAGGATGGTTAAAAAGGTGCTCTGCTCGGGATCTTTGTCGATGAATCTTTTGATCCACTCCTGCCCGGAAGGAGATGCGGAAATTTCGCCGAATAAACGGGCATCATTTTCAAGCCCTTGGCTAAACCCGTGTTCATATCCATACCGGATCGCATCGATCGAAAAACGTGCCGCATAACGTCTGGCAACCTTGAGGTCCTTGGCGGTCTGTTCAGACGGAATGGGAGCTGAAAGGATCTGCCCGACGGTCTCATCGTTAAGCAACTCCGCCAACTCGGCGCGTTGCCCGGCCGCGATATCGTCCCATGCCCTCACTGGGGCGGTTCTCTGCCCCGCGACCAGTTCCTGCGCAACCCGATAGGCCCGGGCGAGTGCGGTTGCTGAAGCGTGAAATTCGTCGGCAAGACCAATGGCGACGGCCTTTTTCCCGCTGACCGGCTCACCGTTGAGGGACATTTCCAGGGCAATCCGCGGGCCGACCAGCCTTGGCAGGCGCTGCGACCCACCGTATCCAGGTATAATTCCGAGCTTAATCTCGGGCTGTCCGATCCGGGCATTCTCGGTCACAATCCGGTAATGGGTGCTCATCGCCAGCTCATTTCCGCCACCCAGGGCGAATCCGTCGATCAGCGAAATCACCGGAATGCCCAGGTTTTCAATGTCGCTGAAGATGTTGATGTTATAGGCGGCAATCTTGGCAATACCCTGCGCCGTGTTGTCCTTGAATTCGGTCACGTCCGCCCCCGCCACAAAAGCCCTGGAGCCGCTGCAAAGGACGATCGCCTTAACCGGTTTACCTTTCAGCGTACCCCGGGCTTTGATCTCCCCGAAGGTCTCGGCGATCTGGGAGAGCAATGGCTCGTTGAGGGCATTCAGGGCATCGACCCGCTGCAGAATGATGATCCCGATCCCTGGCGGAGAGATGTGAATGTCCAGGTAATCTTCCCTCTCGGGTCCGGCCGAATGGAGCATTTCTCCGAGATACCCCTTCGCATAAGCGTCGATGCTCCTGCCCTCCCTGTCGGCCTGAACCAGGGCCACCCCCTTGGGTTTGACGAGTTGACCATCCAGCATTTTTTGCTGGAGTTCGGGCAGCTCCGCAAGGGTTACAACCTCCAGATCCTCCTTTTCCATTTCAATTTTGTTTTGGGCAAGCAAACGGATCACTTCATTTGCCTGTGCCGTACGGTACATGTGTGAACCGTGAATGGAAAGGTTGTGACTCCCCTTGGCGACAATGAACCCGCAGGGCATATCCCCTCGCTCATTGTAGTCACGCAGCAGAAAACTGCTGTAATGCAGCGTTTGCTGGTCGGTTCGCTCAACAATAAAGTCAGGGCTGGTTCTGGGGCCGAACACCTTCCAGACCGCCCGCCCCAAAGCACGAGCGACCACCATATATTGCCTGTCATATTCCGGATTCAGTTTGCCGTCAGCCGTCAACGGATCGGGCATATCTGTCGACAGCACGAACTGATCGCGGTCGATGATTTGACCGGGCTGGATTCCGAGCTGCAGCAGTTGCCCGATCCCTTTCGATTCAGTTTTTCGGGAGGCAATAATTATCAATTCCGCACTTCGAAGCAGCGCGGCCTTGACGAATTCCTGTGCATATTCATCTGCCCCCCAAACCAAGCCCCGTTTACCAGGAGGCAGATCGATTTCTGAAAAAATCATTTCTGCTGATTTGTTTCTGAAGATCAGTTGTTTTTGTCTCATCCACACCCAACGGGCGTCCATCACGAAGCGGCAGCCGTCATAAAAAAAGGTTTCCTTGTATTCGCCTTTCAGTCCGCTGCCGGTTGCGCCAAAAAACGCCAAAGCACCATTTTCTGACAGGGCGGAAACGAGCAGGGGAAAGTTGGTACCGCCGGTATGTTCGAAGATTTTGTCGACCGGTTTCCCTTGATTGGCTTTGAATACCGCCTCGCGAAAGGGTTCGGTTCGCTTCGACCAATGTTCAAAGTCTTCTTCCGCGGAGAGAACTCCATAGACTTGGCTGGGAATTTGTCGACGGTCCACAAAGGCATCGACCAGTCCCCTCTGGATGAGCGAATTGGCCAACCCCGGATTGGACCCCATCAGAATGACCCGTGCCCCAAGGGATTTGGCAATCTGGCAGCCCGCGAAACTGGTCCCTTTGCCGCCGCCCATGAGCAACACGCTGTCGTTTGGACCGACGGCGAGTCTTTCTACGACGGCACGATAGGCAGTCCCATAAGTCAGCAGCATGGCCGCAAGCTGCTCCGGGCTTTGTGCGTATAATGTTTCAGGAACCGGAATTGCACGAATTTGGTCTACAATTGCAAATTGAGCATTGAACCCATCATGGGTTTCATAACCGCGGATTCCTCCTTCATCAGTCCATGAATCCAGGATGACCGGTTGCCCAACCCTGAGGCTTTTGACAGCCGGACCAGCATCAACAACGATTCCAAGCGCGTCACTTCCAGGGATATGAACGGTTTCACTGTCACCCCGGCCAAAAGGCGGGACCGGGAGACCCATCGCTGCAAAATTGGTATTGAAATTCGGCCCGGAAGCCAATATGGCGACCAATACGCATGTGCCATTTTCCGGATTCAGTGAGGGTACAGGAACATCTTCCAGGCGAATAACCTCCCCAGGCGGCCCGTATTGGTCCCGGTGTATCGTCAAGGCAGCCATCATTTGCGGTAACGGAGAATTGATACAGGGGGGTATTCCCAAAGGCCACTTTTCCAAATTAGTAATCGCCACGCCAATTCCTTTCGAAAAATTTAAAGAAATTATTTGGTGAAGTTAAGGGCCAAGGAATCGCCTGTCATTTTAAATATTTTTTTGCCAAATCAAAAAACTCATCGTCGGAAAGGGCCCGTTTATGAGCGATAGCGAAAGATTTAACTTCATTCAAAAGAGCGGAAACTTGCTCTCTTTGCAAGGTAAAATCCCTTTCCGTCAACTTATTAACAATGGACACCGCCCCGCTTTTTTTCCCAACCAACAATTTTCGATGTTGCCCTACTGCTTCTGGAACATAGGCTTCAGCAACGAAGTGTTCTTTTAAGACTCCCGCGACAACCATCCCAGATTCGTGCGCGAAGGCGTGCTTTCCAACGATCGCCTTATGTTGTTGAAGTGTAACGCCAGAGAGTTCTTCGACCAACCGTGAGGTTTCGCATAATTTGTCAAGTTTGACGTTTAGGTCGATATCATACAAAAACTTCAAGGCGACTAATATCTCTTCAGTCGGGGCGTTCCCTGATCTTTCACCCAAACCATTCATGGTTGTGGAGAGAAATTCGGCCCCGGCTTCAGCCCCGGCAATAGTACAGGCGGTCGCCATCCCAAAATCATCGTGGCAATGGACCTCAATGGGGATCGTCCCAAGCAACGACTTCATTTTCCCGACTAGATATTTAATGGCGAGCGGGGTGGCCGCTCCAACCGTATCAACCAACCGAACCCTATCAGCCGTCCCGGCTTTCGAAATTTCGCGGAGCACCCGCTCTAAAAATTTTGGGTCAACCCGGGTGGTATCATAGGGACTGACATTGACGTACAAACCCTTTTTTTTGGCATATTCAGAAATATCTAGAAGAGTTTTAACATAGGTGTCATCGTCCCACCCAAGTTTAAATTTTCTTTGGAGATCCCCTATCGGGATACTGATTGTTGCACACCAAACCCCGCAATCTGCAAGCAAATCAATATCTTCCTTAATCGGCCTGGCTAAAGCTGTAATCCGGGAATTTTTCATTGCTTTCACAATTTCACGGGTTGCAATTTTATCATCAGCGGAAACCGCAGGCATGCCGACCTCAATTTCAGGGATTCCAATTTCATCAAACTTAATAGCAATTTTAATTTTGTCTTCCTTTGTAAAGGCCACTCCGGCTTGCTGTTCGCCATCTCGCAAGGTGCAATCAACAAGTGAAAGCTTGGGACTAATTTTAATTTGGTCGAGCACGGATTTTTCTTTATTAAAATTGCTGACAAAAAATTGTTTTTCCATGGTTATGACTCCTTTTTTAAATAATTGATATCACCACTGTCCGGTTAATTTCGAATGTACGGCTGTAACTTGTTGGAAATAAATGTTCTTTGGCATAGCTGTTCTCTTTTCGATTTGAATTCGCTCCAACCGGTCCGCGAATGATACCTTCCTGGCATTTCAGGAGGGCATCCATGAACGCAAGCCAAACCGTTTTCAGGCAGCTTCTTCAGTTTCTACCGCGTCACGAATTCAACCTCTGTGTCCGACGGTATCGCGGCGAGTATCGGGCCAGAAGCTTTACGGCATTTGATCAGTTCCTGTGCCTGGCCTATGCCCAGCTATCGGGTCGCGAGAGTCTGCGGGACATCGAAACGTGTCTGAACTCTCATCGGGAGAAGCTTTACCACCTTGGATTTCGTGGTGCCGTTGCCCGCTCCACTCTTGCCGATGCAAACGAGCGGCGGGATTGGCGCATTTTTCAGGATTTCGGCCAAGTCCTGATCGGCATGGCCCAACGGTTGTACCGGGATGAGCCCTTGGCCATCGAGTTGCGGCAGCCACTGTTCGCCTTTGACTCGACGACCATTGACCTCTGCCTCTCCCTGTTTCCTTGGGCCGAGTTTCGCACGACCAAGGCAGCGGTCAAGATGCATACGCTCGTTGACCTGCGCGGCATCATCCCAACGTTTGTAGCCAAGACGACCGGCAAAGGGCATGACGTCAAGATGCTTGATGAAATGCCGGTCACCGAAGACGCCATCTACACGATGGACCGATGGACCGCGGCTATGTTGATTTTGCCCGGCTCTATGCCATTCACCGGCAGGGCGCATTCTTCGTAGTGAGGGCCAAGGACAACCTGCGCTGCCAACGGTTGTACTCCGCGCCCAAAGACAAGGAGGCCGGCGTCCGGGCTGATCAAGTCATTGCCTTGGTCACACAGAAATCGAAGAAGGGCTACCCGGAGCGATTACGCCGGGTCAGTTATGTTGATAAAGAGCGCAACAAGCGGCTGGTGTTCCTCACCAATAATTTTGAAACTGCCGCAACAACGGTTGCCGATATCTATAAACAGCGCCGGCAAGTGGAGCTGTTTTTCAAATGGATCAAACAGCACCTACGAATCAAAGCTTTCTACGGAACTTCGATCAATTCTGTCAAGAGCCAGATATGGGTAGCCCTTTGTATTTATCTACTGGTGGTGATCACAAAAATGAAACTCGGCATCCAATGTACTCTCTACAATTTTTTGCAAATTCTGGAGGTCAATCTGTTTGAGAAAAAGCCCATTTTTCCGCTGGTTGCGGAAGCACTCAAGCAAGTTCCAGACCTTCAAGATTTTAACCAATTGAGTTTATTTAACCATTAACTGGACAGTGGTGAGTTATTTATAATAAAATAAAACTTTTTTCCCATTTAATTTTTACATAAGTTAAGATCTAACAAGTCACGTTGCATTTTTAAGCTGGCGCGAACGTTGAGCTCATTACTTATACATGATTGATGGTAGCCATGTACTTAATTTTGGCACCATGTACAAGATTAACATTGTAAAATATGTAGCAAAAATAAATGGCACCGTGCCGTTAACAATTTCTCCCATGGTTAGCTCTTTTCCCACCACAGATTTAATAACAAAAATATTTAGAGCTACTGGAGGCGTGATAACAGCAAGCTCTATCAGGGCGGTAAACATGACCCCAAACCAAATTGGATCATACCCAAGCGTCACCAAAGGAGGTAGCAATATCGGAACAAAAATCACAATCATTACTATCGGCACTATAAGCATTCCTGCCAAGGTCAGCATCACCACAATTAAGAAGAACAGAAGATGCTTTGAAACATTTAAAGTAATTAGAAGCTGGGTAACTTCACTGATTAAGCCGCTGCTGGCCAGCATGCGCGAGAACAGGTATCCTCCAAGAACAATCACCATTATCATGCCTGTGGTGACCGCGGTTTCCCTTAGACAGACCTTGAAGCTTCTCCAGTCTAAACGGCGCATCAGAAGAACCGTGGACAGCGCCGCAGTTGCCCCTACGGCGCCGCCCTCTGTTGGCGTGAAGATTCCGAAAAAGATGCCGGCCACTGCGAAAAAGAAAATGACCAGTATGGGGAATACGCGCGCGGTTATCGCAACCTTTTCCTTAAAGGAGACTTTATCAAGCGAAATTGCTGCTGGTGCCGCCGAGGGCCTTAGTTTCACCCAAATTACAATTAAAACCATAAATATTACTGTTTGCAGTATGCCCGGAATTATGCCAGCTAGAAGAAGCTTTCCTATCGACTGATTGCTGACGATGCCGTAGACCACCAAGGCGATACTCGGCGGTATCATGGCGGCAAGAGTCCCGGAACCGGTAATACATCCTGCTGCCAGTTGCTTGGAGTAGCCATACCTTATCATTTCAGGGTAAGCCAACTTTGAGAACAGCGCCACCGCAGCTGAAGTAGAACCACTGGCGGCTCCGAATACCGCATTAGCCGCCGTGGTAGCTATAGCCAATCCACCGGGAAGCTTGCCAAGCCATAGCCTGGCCACAATGAAAATATCTTTACCCAGCCCCGATTCCGAAACAAACAGGCCCATTATGACAAACATGGGAACAGTCACCAGGTCATAGCTCGCCACTATTTTATAAGCCGCTTCTCCAAACTGCATGGATACCATACCCATACCGTCAATCAGGTACATACCCAGCAGCGCACCTACCCCCATAGCCCAGGCAATGTGGACTCCCAAAAAGGACAAAACCAGCAACAAAATTAGGAGAATGAGCGCAATAGTATGTGGATCCATCATATTACTTCCAACTTAAGTTTTGCAGTTTCTGCTTCGATGGGATTATTCAGGTTGAGTATGGTCTGAATTAAGTCCAGCAATAACTGTATTGCCATCATAAGTGAACCGATACTTGCTACGAATCGTTGAGTGTAAACTGGAAAAGTCGATGAACCCCATACGACTTCCTTAATATCTAATGAATGCATAGCAGACTTTAAGGAAAACCAAAATAGAAAGCTAAAAAATATAATCCCAATCAGGCACGTCAAAATGTCAATCAGGCCTTTTATTTTTGTGCTGATAATCGAAAAAATGAAATCGATTCGGATATGGCTGTCATCTATTTGGATGTAAGCCAGGCTCAGGTATACGATATATATCATTGCTTCGCCTGAGGCCTCCATAGCGCCCGCCACCGGTCTGTTAAACAGATATCTTCCGCCTACATTAATGGAGGTATAGAACATCTGTACCAGAATGGCAATCGACACCGGTATCAGGGCTACCAAACATATCTTTTTATACAAAGTACGAACATGCTGAAACACTTTTCACACCTTTCAGGAGTTGGGCTCAGATAGTCCCAATTCCTTGCTGGAGGTATTCCTGCACCTTTAACAGGCCGTTGAAAAAGTAACCGGGGGTTGGTAGTTTTTCAACGACCTGCAAAGGTAACAGATGATGCTGCCAAATTATCAGTCAAAGTAGCCTTTGCCCTCAGGAGTTTTAACCCATTCATCGTACTCTTTACTAAGTTCATTCAACTTATTCCAAAGAAGTTCACCATTTTCTTTCTGACCGATCGTCGGCAAATACTCATGCAGGTACTTATCCGACAGTTTCCGGACATTATCATGCCACAAGGCCGCATCCGCATCGGACCAGCTCACGAACTCAAGTTTCCCCTTGGACTTGGTCTCAATTTCCTTTTTGGCTTCGACGTCTATCCTTTTATTCAGCTTTACGAAGGCTACGGCGCTGTCATCCCGGATATCCATCAATGTTTTCTGAAGATCGGGGGACAACTTATTCCACCGGTCCAGATTCATGAAAAGCGCGTGGCCGAAGCTGATGAGGAAATAGGGTTTGACGACAGCATACTTGGAAATCTCATAGAGACCGGTGGTCAGGGCATCGCCCATCGGGAGGGGGTTCGCATCCAGCAGTCCTTTGGCCATGGCCTCATAAGCCTCCGCCATGAGAACACTGGTGGGGACCCCACCAAAGGCAGTGAATCTCTTCGGGTACTCATTACTCCAGGTCCTGACCCGGAGGCCCTTTAGGTCTTCCGGCTTCCGGATGGGCTTGGTGCTCCACAGCGGGTAGACCGGCAGCGTCACATGGGTAAGCAGCACCAGATTATTCTTTCTCATCTCATCGACCAGCGCCGGGACTTCCTTGTAAATTCTGGTCGCTATATAGGCCCGGTCTCCGTAACCCTTAAAGTCCCAGGCGTCACCAAGGGCGTGGTTTAAAGGCATGTCCTTCGAGTGAAAACTGGGGACAATCCCTCCGACGTCAACTCCACCGGACCGGGTGATTTGCAGAGTTTCAGCGGCCGTGGCCAACTGCTGGTCAAAGAATATCTCAGTCTCACTTTGGCCATTGGTGCGTTTCTTGACTTCATCAGCCCACCATAAAACTGACTGACCCATTGGCGACATTTTATTAACCCAGGTGGAAACCTTTAGCTTGATAGGATCGGCCGCCGGGGACACTGTTGGAAGTACCAAGGAACAAAATACCGCTGCGATAAGAATAAAACCTCCAGACCCGAATAACCTTTTCATTGACTTCTCCTTTTTAGGTGTCCGTGACTTGGGATTGGTGTCTCGAAGTGGACGTAGTTTATGGGATTTACGCTCGGGTTTAAACGATTGAATCACCATATTTTTCCATTACCGCATAATCATGTATTGGCAATATATAATCTGCATCTTCAACGATACGTGATATTGCAGCTATTTCATCTCTTTTAGACCCGACATGGAATCCACTTGGGCAATATTCTCCATTTAACTTTTTGTAATAGTTAGTTTGAAGTTCGATGTTATATATTACATCTCCGCAGATGACTGCCGTCCCGCTTGATGTTTGAACATAAACATTTTGACTTCCTGCGGTATGAGCTCGAGTAAACACACATTTAACACCGGGAATGATGGTGGTTGGACCAACGATGTCTCCGTCAAGCATCCACAATGATCCTGGCTGGTGTAATCGTTTAAGCAGATATGAAATATCAAGGTAGGTATATGCGCCGCCCATCAAACCGGATACGGATCCTTCCATCTCTCTTCTTTGAAGGACAATAATTGAATCAGGAAAATCTTCATCGCGCCCCGCATGATCAATATGCACATGTGTATGGACAACATAGCCGATATCACTTGGCTTTAAGCCATATTTTTCAAGTTGGTTAACCAATTTCTGATCTTCGGTCTGACTGGCATGAATACCGCGGGTCTTAAAAACTCCCGGGTCTCTGAAGCCAGTATCCACTAGAATCGGTTTTTCACCTCCAAGAATGAGGTAGGAATAACAAGGTACGTGCCATAAGGTCCCACGCTTATGACCATCAACGTTCCGACTCGGATCTACCTCTAGGTCGCCGGTATTCATGATTTTTATCTCTAGCGCCATGGTTTATATCCTTTTGATTCCATTCATCGAATATAATGCATTGCTCCGAGAATTTCCCTTGGGTCGGTGATTTTTCCCAAAACTGCCGATGCCGCTGCGACCGATGCTCCGCATAAATAAATATCGGAATCCAAACTTCCCATCCGGCCTTTGTCGTTCCGGGTACCGGTACTGACTCTGACTTCACCCTTGGCCATTTGAAATATATTCCCCAAACAAGGAAGGCATGTTGGTCCCAGAATTATCGCATTTGACTCCGCAAAGACCTCGATCAGACCCTCATGGGCTGCCTGTTTGAACGTTTGTTGAGTGCTTGGTACAATTAGCAGGGATACTTCAGGATGTACTTTTCGACCTCTTAATATATTAGCGGCTGCACGCAATTCTTCGATCGTACCAGACTGACAACTGCCAATGTAGGCTGAATCGATACGAGTTTCCGGCACAGCGCTTATAGGAATTACATCGTCAGGATTGGGGGGTAAAGCGATCATTGGTTCGATTTTATCAAGGTCAAAATTAAATTCAATTTCATATTTACATGATTTATCTCCAAAAACAGGTTCATAATTTTTCACAGCAATTTTTGATAAGTATTCAAAGACTGCAGAATCTGGTTCCATTATTGACGATTCTGCCCCGATTTCTGCCATAACTCCGCATAAAATCATTCGTTCATTTATCGATAAATTTTTTAGTCCTTCTCCGGTGAATTGAATTACCTTGGAATCTGCCGTCTTCGGACCAATTTTATTACTTATATAAAGCGCTAAATCGCGAACTCCACAACCAAGCGGCAAGGAACCTTCCAGGTTAACCAGAATAGTATCAGGGACGACGACCCAGATGGTCCCTGTTGCCATGACCGAGGGAAATTCATAGACCGCCGTCATAGGGTAACAACCCAAAGCACCAAAATTCAGGGCATGCCCATCAAAACTGCAGGTCATATCTCCAGGCAGTATGAAACCTTTTTCCGGAAGCAATAAATGTTGAATCCCCTGGTCCCCGGGTTTGAAGAAGTATTTGATTCCTAATCTTTTTACGAGTTCCACAGTTCTTGACCAACGTTCCCGTCCGGCCATGCTCATGATCGGAACTTCATGGTCCGCAACGATAATCGTTTTCTCAGGTTTTGCTAGTTTGGACACACCCATACTTTCGACTTCTGCCCAGAATTCAGGGAAGGGGACTTCCTGAACAATATAGAAATCAAACTCGGGGAAGATGACCTCTCCGATTTCCACACTATTTTTCCCTGTATGGGATGCAAGGATTTTTTGAGTGAGTGTTTGCCCTATCGCCACCGGTCAGTTCTCCCTAATGCTTAGATTTTGAATCGAAATAAAATTTCATTTAAAAAAACAGGAGATTGAAGGTCCTGATTTTTTTCAACTAAATGAAGCGTATTTATCACTTTTTCATTTATTGGTGTGGCGACTTGCAATTTTTTCCCGTATTCAAAAATGACTCCATTTATGAAGTCAATCTCGGTTTTCCGGGCGTTTTTGATATCCTGTGCCATAGAAGGCATTTTATCCAACGGTTCTGGGAGGAGTTTTAAGGAATTTTCTTCTTTTATGTTTTCAAGGGGTTGTTCCGGGTCAAGTCTTCTAATGTCGATCCCCATTAAAACCAAAGGTTCTAATTTTATGTTGTGTTTTTTGCTGACGCAAAAACCCTCTTTTCCGATTTCTATAGCAAGCTTTCTGAATTTATCATGCTGGAGGATGCTTCCGGTCCCCAGTCCGCTTATTGCGGTCAGGGGGTTCAACATGCTGTTCCAGATGAGCTTTGACCATAAAATCCCCATTATGTTTTCTGAAATCTTGATTTTCCCGCATGCCGCCATAACCGTCCCTAAATCTTGAACTCTTTCAGAAGCGCTCCCATCCAATTCTCCGAGAACAAATCCTCCATCTTTCCGGGTTTCTACAACCATCCCAGGACCTAGCATATATCCACTGAGTTCGGTAACTGCTCCTATTACATGGGAGCTGCCAATTTCTTTGGCAATGAATTCTTCGTTAATACCATTTTGAGTTGAAATGACAACGGTATCCGTTTTTATGAGTGGCCGGATTAAATCCAAGGTTTTTTGGGTGTCATAGGTTTTTACGCTAATAATAATGACCTTGAATTCTTCTTTTAATTTCGGAACGTCCCCCAGGTGAACCGCTTTGACCCAGAAGTGATGTTCTCCACGAGTCCCGGAAAGTTTCAAGCCTTCACGGTTCAAAACATCTACATTTTTATCCCACCCGTCTGCCAATATAACATTACAACCGCTGGCTGAAAGATATCCACCGACTACACTACCCACGGTACCAGCTCCGACCACTAGTATGTCCATATTTCCTCTTGTCATTTGAGGTGTAAGGTATTTAATTTTTTTATCCAATATTTCGTAGACCCACCTTCTTCAACTATTTCAGATATAAGTTTTGGAATCGGTGCATATTCTTTGGAAAGGCCCCTGGTTAAATTGAAAAACATTCCTCTATCAAAATCGACTTTTATACGGTCACCATCTTCACATAGTTCGGATATCCCAGGACATTTAGGTATAAAAGGAACCCCTGCTATGACGCAACCGCGATATGCTCCCCGTGTCATCCACTCTGCCAAAATTCCAACACCCAAGCTCGATAGTCCTCGGAATGCTTGAACATGGGAGTTGCCGTGTCCAAAGCGATGCCCGGCAATCAAGAGGTCCCCTTTCGAACAGTTTTCGCAGAAATCAGGAATAATTGATTTCAATACATATTTTCCTAATTCCTTTGGATCAGTGAGACGCATGTGAACATACTTTAGTTCCAGTAAAGCGCCATCAATAGGGATGTCATCTCCGAGCTTCCAACATCTACCTTCAAGGACCATAATAACGTTGCCTTTCTTTTGGACCGCATCGAATAGATCTAATTTGTTTATCTCTATAAAAGGCTTAATTAAAGTTTCGAGGTTATTTTATTTGCAGTAAATATAAGGGTTTCTTTATAGCTTTTTACCTGTTCCTCATCAATTCGACTCACCGGGCCAAGAATCGTTAATGCAGCAACTATTTTCCCATTTCCGTTCTTTATTGGAGCAGCAATTCCGGCTCCATCTAATGAGTTTTCGCAAAAAGAGCTGGCATAACCCTGCATTTTGATCAATTCAAGTTCTTTTTTTAGTTTCTCTGTATTTACAAGGGAACCGTTTATAAAATGTAATGGCTTGTTTAATTGATCATTAATGAATTGCTCTGAACAGCTCGCTAATAGTAATTTCCCAGAGCTAGAAATGCCAAGGGGAGCCGAATCCCCTATTTCGATGTGCCATCTTATAGCATGCAACCCTGGAATTCTATCTACGCATACCCTTTTGGTTCCACTTGCGACAAATAGAGCTACTGTTTCTTTTGTTTTTTCAACAAGTTCTTGCATAAATGGATGAGCAATAATGTAAAAATTGTTTTCTTGGACGAAATTTTTTGTTATATTTATTAATGAATTCCCAAATTTATACACAAGAGTATCAAAATCTCTAATCACAAAATCTTCATTTTTTAAAGTAGATAAAAGTCTGATGACGGTTGCCGAATGAAGATTTACCTTAGCCGAAATTTCCGAAACAGTTAGGCCTTTCTCATGGGCTCCTATCGCTTTTAAAATTTTTATTGCTCTTTCTACAGATCTGACATTTTCCAAAAACGCCTCCGTATGTTCACCAGGTGAATATGTATTGTTCGCGTGATGAACCCTAAAACAGTTTTTTACATTTGTCAACTCTGAGGGGGGCTGATAATTGTCCATAACATAAGTTTTGTTAAATTACCCGGCACAGGAGGTGCCCAGTGGAACGAATACCGAGCCAGTTCTGCACGGCAGAGTTCAAGGAGGATGTGGTCAAATTCGTCACAGAAGGTGGGCTGGGGATCGCGGAGGCGAGTCGGTGTCTGGGGGTTGTCAAAGCAGACCTTGCGCAACGGGGTGAACCGCTTCAAGGCCGGGGTCAAGGACCTGTGCATCGGCAAGATCGCTGTTCAGGCCATGGCGAAGCGGATGACGCAATCGTTGCTGGGGGAAGCCCTGTATCGGGCCGTGGTCAGAAAGAAGCCACCCGCTGGGTTGATCCATCATTCTGACCGGGGCGGCCAGGACTGCTCTCGGCATTAGCAAAAGTTGCCGGCCGAGTTCGGCATGATCCCGTCAACGCGCCGCTGGAAAACTTCCTCGAGTCCGCGTTGACTCATCACCGACGCTATCGGACGAGGCTGGAAGCGCTCCGGAAAATCACGGAATACATCGAGGGGTTCTACAAACGGCCGCGGCGGCAGACCCGGCTCGGGTTTCTATCGCTGGCGGCTTACGAGGAGAAGTTGCTCAGGCAATTGCATGTGGCTTATCCACCACAAGATGATGTCCCCTCTGGCCGACCGACCTCAGCCGGAGGGAGTAAAAGGGAAAGGCCGCCTCAAAAAGGGGCGGCCTTTCTATAAATGGTCGGGGCGAGAGGATTTGAACCTCCGGCCCCCTGCTCCCGAAGCAGGTGCGCTACCAGACTGCGCTACGCCCCGACATCAATTTCAACCCGTTAACAGGCGGACTTTTTAACATGGGCGGTCGGAAATTGCAAGGAACTTCTTTCGGGGAACCTCCTCAGGCTGCAAGGCCCGGCGCGGCAGGCAAAAGCTGCCCCCCGGTCCCTCCGAGAAATCTTCGACCAGGTCAGGAACAGGCCTGCGCAGTCCCTCTTGAAGCCAGGGCCCGTGCGACTTTGGAGCCGCTGGGGCGGCCAAGGGCGGCGCAGATGTAGTCGCCGGCGGCCGCGAGGAGGGGGAGGTCAACGCCGGTTTCGATGCCGAGACCCTGGAGCAGGTAGAGGAGGTCCTCGCTCGCCAGGTTGCCGGCCGCGCCGGGAGCGTAGGGACAGCCACCGAGGCCGGCCACGGAGCTGTCGACGACGGCGATGCCGACCTCCAGAGAAGCCAGGACGTTGGCGAGAGCCTGACCGTAGGTGTCGTGGAAGTGAACCGCCAACCGCTCCCGAGGGACCTGGTTGGCGACGGTTTCGATCAGGTCCTGGGCCTGGCCCGGGGTGCCGATGCCGATGGTGTCGCCGAGGGCGATCTCGTCACAGCCCAGAGCCAGCAGGCGGGCGGCGAGGTCCGCCACCTTTTCGGCGGGGACCACCCCCTCGAAGGGGCAACCGAGGACACAGGAAAGGTAGCCCCGGACCTTGATCCCCTTTTCCCGGGCGCGGTCGGCGATGCCGGCGAACCGGATCAGACTGCCGGCGATGGAACAGTTGATGTTGCGTTGGGAAAAGGTTTCGGAAGCCGAGCCGAAGATGGCGACCTCCGTCGCCCCGGCGGCCAGCGCCGCTTCCAGCCCCCGCAGGTTGGGGACCAGAACCGGGTAGGCGAGCTGCGGCCGGCGCTTCAGACCAGCGAGAACCTGGGCGCCGTCAGCCAGTTGCGGAATCTTTCCGGGAGCCACGAAACTGGTCGCTTCAATGGCGGAGAGTCCGGCGTCGGCCAGACGCTCGATGAGCCCGATCTTGACGGAGGTTGCGACCGCCAGCGGCTCGTTCTGCAAACCGTCCCGGGGTCCCACCTCGACCATCTTCACCCGCCGCGGCCGGTTCATGGCATCTCTTCCTCAACCTCGACCGTCAGCAGTTCCGCCCCTTCGGAGACCATTTCCCCGACCGGATAGGGGATCGCCGTCACCACCCCGGCGGCCGGGGCCTTGAGGGTATGTTCCATCTTCATCGCCTCCAGGATGAGGAGGGGCGTGCCCCGCTCCACCCGGGTCCCCACTTCCACCATGATGGCGATGACCTTGCCCGGCATCGGCGCCGTCAACCGCCCTCCCCCGCCCGCCGGCTCCCCCAGCTGCTCGCCGGCATCGAAGAGACGCAGGACCTGCCCCCGGCCGTCGGCCAGGACCGAAAGTTCGGTCCCGCGCCGCAGGACCGTGGCCCGGCAGCGGTGGCCGCCGAGTTCGACACAGAGGCTGCCGTCCGCTTCCAGTTCTCCCTTCGCCGTCAAGACTCCGCCGGGGAGTTCGAAGAGGAAGCCGTCGCTGCGGTAATGGGCGGTGATTGAAACCTCCCGGGCCCCGTCGAAGAAGGTCAGGCTGTGGTGATTGTCGGCGTTCATCCGCCAGCCGTCGCTGCGGTGCCACGGCGACCAGGGGTCATTGGAGGCGGCGGCAGTGGCGCGGGCCTCGGCGGCGCGGCGGAGCAGGACGAAAAGGGCCGCCAGGGCCAGAGTCCGGTCGCTGGCGGGGCGCTCGCCGGGGAAGAGGTCGTCGTGATGGCGGGCGATGAAGCCGGTGTCGACCTCCCCCGCCGCGAACGCCGGGTGGGCGGCCAGGGTGGCGAGAAAGCCGATATTGGTCGTCACTCCGGCGATCTCGCAGGCGGCGAGGGCCGTCTGCAGACGGCGCAGCGCCGCGGGCCGGTCCTGATCCCAGACGATCAGCTTGGCGAGCATCGGATCGTAGTAGACGCTGACCTCGTCCCCTTGCCGGACGCCGCTGTCGATGCGCACGTGAGGTCCTTCGGCCGGCAGCCGCAGGTGGCTTAGAGAGCCGGTGGCGGGGAGGAAGTCCCGGGCCGGGTCTTCGGCGTAGATGCGCACCTCGATGGCGTGCCCGCTGATGGCGAGGTCCTCCTGGCGACAGGGGAGCGGCTCGCCGGCCGCCACCCGCAGCTGCCATTCGACCAGGTCGATCCCGGTGATCAGTTCGGTAACCGGATGCTCCACCTGCAGCCGGGTATTCATCTCCATGAAATAGAAGGCGCCGTCTTCGGCGAGGAGAAACTCCACGGTCCCGGCGCCGACGTAGCCGATGGCCCGTGCCGCCGCCACCGCCGCCGACCCCATCCGCTCCCGCAGGCCGCCGTCGAGTCCCGGGGCCGGCGCTTCTTCCAGAACCTTCTGGTGACGGCGCTGGATTGAGCAATCGCGTTCGAAGAGGTGCAGGGTCTGCCCCTGGCTGTCGGCGAAGACCTGGATTTCGACGTGGCGGGGCCGCAGTAGATATTTTTCCAGCAGCATGCGCGCGTCGCCGAAGGCGGCGGCCGCTTCCCGCTGGGCCCCGGCCAGGGCGGCGCTGAACTCCCCGGGGTGCTCCACGACCCGCATCCCCTTGCCGCCGCCGCCCGCGCTGGCTTTGATCAGCAACGGATAGCCGATGGCGTCGGCTTCCCGCTGCAAATGTTCCGGGCTTTGATCGGCGCCATGGTAGCCGGGGACGAGGGGGACCCCGGCGCCGCTCAGGAGTTCCTTGGCGGCACTCTTGCTTCCCATGGCCCGAATCGCTGCCGGCGACGGGCCGATAAAGACCAGCCCGGCCGCGGCGCAGGCGTCGGCAAAGGCGGCATTCTCGGCGAGGAAGCCGTAACCCGGATGGATGGCCCGGGCGCCGCTGGCCAGCGCCGCGGCGATGATTCCCGCCCCGTCGAGATAGCTCTCCCGGGCCGGCGCCGGTCCGAGCCGGCGGGCCTCGTCAGCCTCAAGCACATGCCGGGCCGAGGCGTCGGCATCGGAGTAGACGGCGACGCTGCGAAGGCCGAGGCGGCGGGCGGTGCGGATGACGCGGCAGGCGATTTCGCCGCGATTGGCGATGAGGATCTTGTCGAACATCGGCTAGCCTTTGGCCCAGTTAGGGGTGCGCTTTTCCAGAAAGGCCGACAGCCCTTCGCGGCCCTCCGCCGAGGCGCGAATTTCGGCGATGCGTTCGGCGGTGTCGGCGATCAGGTCATCGTCGAGGGTGCTGAGGGCGACTTCAGCGATCAGCGCCTTGACCTCGGCCATGGCCCGGGGACCGTTCTTCAACAGCTGCCGGCTCAACGCTTCCCCCCGCACCTCCAGCTCCTCGGCGGGGACGACCTCGTGGATCAGGCCGAGGCGCCAGGCGGTGGCGGCATCGAACCGCTCGGCGGTGAGGAAGTAGCGACGGGTCGGACGCGGGCCGATGGCGGCGGCGACATACGGGGAGATCACCGCCGGGATCAGTCCGAGGCGGACCTCCGACAGGCAGAAGCTGGCGGCCTCGCTGGCGATGGCGATGTCGCAGCAGGCGACCAGACCGACCCCGCCCCCGATGGCCGCCCCCTGCACCAGGGCGATGGTCGGCTTGGGGAGGTTGGCGAGGGTCTTCATCAGCTCCGCCAGGCCGGCGGCATCGGCCAGGTTCTCCTCGACGGAGAAGTCGGCCATGCGCCGCATCCAGTTGAGGTCGGCCCCTGAGGAGAAACTCCTGCCCCGGGCCGCCAGCAGGACCACCCGCACGCTTTCGTCGCGCCCCAGGCGCTTCAGCTCACCGGTGAGGGCGCCGATCAGGGTGTCGTCGAAGGCGTTGTGCATCTCCGACCGGTTGAGGGTAATGGTGGCCCGGCCGAATTCGTCGATCTGGGAAAGGAGTGCGGGAATGCTCATAACGTCACATCCTGAAGATACCGAAATCGGTTTTTGCCAAGGGTGCGTTGAAGGCCGCCGAGAGCCCCAGGCCGAGGACCACGCGGGTGTCGGACGGTTTGATGATGCCGTCGTCCCAAAGCCGGGCGCTGGCGAAATAGGGGTGGCCCTGGTCTTCGTACTGTTGACGGATCGGCGCCTTGAAGGCCTCTTCCGCTTCCCGGCTCCAGGTCTCACCCTTGGCCTCCAGGGCGTCCCGCCGCACCTGGGCGAGGACGCTCGCCGCCTGCTCGCCGCCCATCACCGAGATCCGGGCGTTGGGCCACATCCACAGAAAGCGCGGCGAATAGGCGCGTCCGCACATGCCATAATTGCCGGCGCCGAAGGAGCCGCCGATCAGGACCGTGAACTTGGGGACGGCGGCGCAGGCGACCGCGGTGACCATCTTCGCTCCGTCCTTGGCGATCCCGCCCGCCTCGTACTTGCTGCCGACCATGAAGCCGGTGATGTTCTGCAGGAAGATCAGGGGGATCCCCCGTTGGCAGCAGAGTTCGATAAAGTGGGTCCCCTTGAGGGCCGATTCGGAGAAGAGGATGCCGTTGTTGGCGACGATCCCCACCGGGTAGCCCCAGAGGTGGGCGAATCCGCAGATCAGGGTGGTGCCGAAGAGGGCCTTGAATTCGTCGAATTCGCTGCCATCGACGAGCCGGGCGATGACTTCGCGGACATCGTAGGGCTTGCGGATGTCGGCGGAGATCACCCCGTCGATTTCGGCCGGATCAAAGCGGGGCTCGGCGGGAGGCCGCAAGCTCAGGCTCATCGGCTTGGAGCGGTTGAGGTGCCCGACACAGCGCCGGGCGAGGGAGAGGGCGTGGGCGTCGTTCTCGGCGTAGTGGTCGGTGACGCCGGAGGTCCGGCAGTGGACCTCCGCCCCCCCCAGCGCCTCGGCGCTCACCACTTCGCCGGTGGCGGCCTTGACCAGCGGCGGGCCGCCGAGAAAGATGGTGCCGTTGCCCTTGACGATGATGCTTTCGTCGGCCATCGCCGGGACGTAGGCGCCGCCGGCGGTGCAGGAGCCCATGACCACGGCGATCTGCGGAATCCCTTTGGCCGACATCGTCGCCTGATTGTAGAAGATCCGCCCGAAGTGGTCGCGGTCGGGGAAAACCTGGTCCTGCTCGGGGAGGTTGGCCCCGCCGGAGTCGACCAGATAGATGCAGGGCAGGAGGTTCTGGTCGGCGATCTCCTGGGCGCGCAGGTGCTTCTTGACGGTGATCGGAAAGTAGGTGCCCCCCTTAACGGTGGCGTCGTTGGCGACGATCAGGCACTCCTGCCCCATGACCCGGCCGATGCCGGTGATCAGTCCGGCGGCCGGCACCTGCCCGCCGTACATGCCGTAGGCGGCGAACGGGGAGAGCTCTAGGAACGGGGAACCGACGTCGAGAAGCTGGCGGACCCGGTCACGGGGGAGGAGCTTGCCGCGCCCGGCGTGCTTCGCCCGCGCCTCCTCGCCGCCGCCGAGGGCCAAAAGCGCCGTCTTCGCTTCGAGGTCGGCGACCAGCGCCTGCATCGCGGCGGCGTTGGCGCGGAACTCTTCCGAATGGGTCTGGATGTCGCTCTTCAGGACCGTCATGGCTCTTCCTCTGGTGGCTGCTGGTCAAGGGGCGCTGGGGCGATCAATGACCGCCAGGGTGACGATCGCCCGGGAAGTCAGCTCCTCCCGGCCCCCCTGGCAGGCGAAGACGTCAGATTCGACGATGACCAGCCGACGCCCGGCTTTCAGGACCCGCGCTCGAGCCCGGAGTTCTTCCCCTTTGGCCGGGGTCAGCAGATTGATGGTGAAGGTGCTGGTCAAAACCATCTGCCCGGAGCCGATCACGGTATGCCCGGCGGCGCCGGCGGTATGGTCGGCGATGGTCGCCTGGACCCCGGCATGGACGACTCCGGAGTGCTGCAGGTGGCGGGGAGCGACCGGCAGCCGCGCCTCGACCTTGCCGGGTTCGATGGTGACCGGCGTGAGCCCGAGATCGACAATGAATTGGGCCTCCGCAAAGATCGCCGCCGCGGCTTGCCGAAACTCGGGATTGCGGACCAAAAAATCAGTCATGACCGGCGACCTCCGCGATAAATCGGGCCATTTCGGCGAGGACCGCCGTCCGGGCCTGGTGATGGGGGACATGCCGGCAGGCGGGGACCAGCCAGGCGCGGGCCGGGCCCGAGACTCCGGCGGCGATGGTTTCGAGCTGTCCCCGGGTGGCGTATTCGTCATCCGCTCCCTGCAGGGCCAGCAGCGGAACGCGGAGCGCCGGCAGGCGGGCGGTGATGTTCCAGTCGCGGAAATCGGGATGCAGCCAGGTCTCGCTCCAGGCGGCGAAGAGGGCCGCGGTCCCTTCCCCGTGGTAGCGGGCGAGACGCTCCGGCAGGTCGCCCTGGCGGTACTCCGCGACGGCGGCGCGCACCCCCCGCAGCGTCTCCTTTTCGACCAGGACATGCCCGGCTTCGCTGATCACTCCCCGGGCGCCTTCGGGGAAGGCCGCGGCATACAGCAAGGCGATGGTGGCGCCGTCGCTGTGGCCGACGAGAATCGGCCGGTCGATGGCGCAGGCCGCCAGGACTTCGGGGAGGACCCGGCCGGCTTCCTCCTCCAGGTAATCGAAAGGGCGGCGGCCGGGGAGGGGATCGGAACCGCCGTGGCCGCAGCGCTCATAGACCAGCAGCGGCAGGTCGGTGGCGGCGACCAGCGCCCGGGGAAAGTCCCGCCACTGGCCGATGCTCCCCAGGGCGTCGTGGAGAAGGACCAGGGTCGGCCCCGCGCGGCCGGGCTCGGGAGTCAGACTCAGGGCCCGCAGCCGGTGTCCCCCGGCTTGAAGAAAAAAGCTCTTCTCCTCCATCTGTCTCGACCTCCCCCCGGTCGCTTCGGTCAGGCGCTCTGGCCGAACAGTTCGCGGCCGATCAACATGCGGCGGATCTCGCTGGTGCCGGCGCCGATCTCGTAGAGTTTGGCGTCGCGCAGCAGCCGGCCGGCCGGGAACTCGTTGATATAGCCGTTGCCGCCGAGACACTGGATCGTCTCCAACGCCATCCAGGTAGCCCGCTCGGCGGTATAGAGAATCACCCCGGCGGCGTCCTTGCGCACATTGCGGCCGCCGCTGCAGGCCCGGGCCACGGCATAGACGTAGGCCCGGCAGGCGCTCCAGGTGGTATACATGTCGGCCAGCTTCCCCTGCATCAACTGAAATTCGCCGATCGGCTGGCCGAACTGCTTGCGCTGGTGCACATAGGGGAGGACCACGTCGAGACAGGCGGTCATGATCCCCAGGGGGCCGCCGGAAAGGACCAGGCGCTCGTAATCGAGACCGCTCATGAGAACCTTGACCCCCCGGTTGACGAGGCCGAGGACATTCTCCACCGGCACCGGACAGCGGTCGAAGACCAGCTCGGAGGTGTGGGAGCCGCGCATGCCGAGTTTGTCGAGCTTGGGGGAAGCGGAGAACCCGGGGAAGCCCTTCTCCACCAGGAAGGCGGTGATGCCGTGGGGGCCGGCGAGGGGGTCGGTCTTGGCATAGACGATCAGAACATCGGCATCGGGGCCGTTGGTGATCCACATCTTGGTGCCGGTGAGAAGATAACAGTCCCCGGACAGTTCGGCCCGCAGCGTCATGGATACGACGTCGGAGCCGGCCCCGGTCTCGCTCATTGCCAGGGCGCCGACATGCTCGCCGGAGATGAGTTTCGGCAGGTAGCGCCCCTTCTGCTCCGGAGTGCCGTTGCGGGCAATCTGGTTGACGCAGAGGTTGGAGTGGGCGCCGTAGCTGAGGCCCACCGAGGCTGAGGCGCGGCTGATCTCCTCCATCGCCACCACGTGTTCCAGGTAGCTCATCCCGGCGCCGCCGTCCTCTTCGGCAACGGTGATGCCGAGCAGGCCCAGATCCCCCATCTTGCGCCACAGGTCGGCCGGGAAGGTCGCCTCTCGGTCGATCTGGTCGGCACGGGGAGCGATTTCCGCGGCGGCGAAGTCGCGCACCGTTTCTCGCAGCAGGCTGACCGTTTCACCAAGTTCGAAGTTCAGGGTCGGAAAGGATTCCATCTCTACACTCCCTTGCTACAGAGTTCCCGGGTCTAGGCCCCTCCCCTTGGAGAAAATGCAAGGCGGATACCAAGCCGCAGCGCCGGCTTCAAAGATGGCCGGACCTTGCTATCAAAGCCCCGCACCCACCCTGTGGCGGGGGTCCGGCCGGATTGGTCTCACGCGAAACCAGTGTCAGCAACGTCGACAGATACTCCGAACGTAGACAGCCTAGTCCTTCGCCAGGGTAAATTCCCAGGAACAAAAATAGCTGTCTGGATGGGGGTCCGGGGGACAGGCGAGGCAGCGGGTCACGATGCGCGGATCGACGGTGCGGGCGAATTCGGCGTACTCGACCAGGCCGACGTTCTTGCAGGGGAAGTCGGGGAGTCCCTTGCGCTTGCGGGCCGACTGCACCCGGCAGTCGACCATGCGGAAGACCACCCGCTCGGCACTCACCTCCACCGCCTCCTGAAGGTTGAGGCGGGCGTAGAGCCGGTGCTTCAGGCACTCGACCAGGGCCGGCAGCCCCCCCCCCGGGGCCAGTCCGAGCCGAACCATGATCCGCTTGGCCTCGATGACGGTGAACTGCTCCCAGGCGTCCCGATCGGCGGCAATCGCCTCTTCCATGCCGTGGCGCCGCTCCACCGCCTGGAACCAGAGGCCGTCGTGGGCCAGCCAGTTCTTGGCGTCGTCGAGAATGATCGTGATCAGCTCTTCCCGGCTCAGATCGTTCAGGAGCCGGACTCCGGTATCCAGTTCTTCACCCATGAGATATATTCCTCCTCGCCGTCAGGCGCGCAGCAGTGCGGCACTGATAACAATCCGCTGAACTTCGCTCGTCCCCTCGTAGATCTCGGTGATCTTGGCATCGCGCATCATCCGTTCCACCGGAAAGTCGCGGGTGTAGCCGTAGCCGCCGTGGACCTGCACCGCCTTGGTCGTCACCGCCATCGCCGTCTCCGAGGCGACCAGCTTGGCCATCGCCGACTCCTTGCCGTAAGGGAGTCCGGCGCTCGCCCGCCAGGCCGACTGGTAGATCAGCAGCCGCGCCGCCTCGATCTGCGTCGCCATGTCGGCAAGGATGAACTGCACCGCCTGGAAGCCGGCGATCGGCTGGTCGAACTGCTTGCGTTCCCGGGCATAAGCGACCGCCGCCTCGAAGGCCCCCTGGGCGATCCCCAAGGCCTGGGAGGCAATGCCGATGCGGCCGCCGTCGAGGGTCTTCATGGCGATCTTGAACCCTTCCCCTTCCTTGCCGAGGAGATTTTCCAGGGGGATGCGGCACTGGTCGAAGACCAGCTCGCGGGTCGGCGAGGAGCGGATCCCCATCTTCGATTCTTTCTTGCCGAAGGTGAAGCCGGGGGTCTCCTTCTCGACGATGAAGGCGCTGATGCCGTGGTGCTTCTCCGCCGTCCGGTCGGAGCGGGCGAAGACGATGTAGATCTCCGCCTCGCCGCCGTTGGTGCAGAAGATCTTGGTGCCGTTGAGGACCCAACTGTCGCCGTCGCGGGTCGCGGTGGTCTTGGTGCCGCCGGCATCGGAGCCGGCCGCGGTCTCGGTCAGGGCGAACGCGCCCAGCTTGCTCCCCTCGGCGAGAGGGACCAGGAATTTCTGCTTCTGCTCCTCGGTGCCGAAGAGGTAGATCGGGTTGGCGCCGAGGGAAAGGTGGGCCGAAAGGGTGACACCGGTGGAGGCGCAGACCCGGGAGAGCTCCTCGACGGCGATGGCGTAGCTGATGTAGTCGGCGCCGGCGCCGCCGTACTCCTCGGGGAAGACGATGCCGGCCAGACCGAGTTCGGCGACCCGGTCATGCATCAGGGCGCGGTCGAAGGTCTCGGACTCGTCGCGCGCAGCGGCCCCGGGCTTGATTTCCTTTTCGGCGAACTCGCGGACGGTCTGGCGGATCAGTTTCTGCTCCTCAGTCAGCTGGAAGTGCATGGCGGGCTCCTTGGTCGGTCGATAGAGAAATTGGTGGGAAGCGGCGGCGGCCTAGGCCAGGTCGCGCAGCAGTTCCCGGGCGATGATCATCCGCTGGATTTCGCTGGTCCCCTCGTAGATCGTCGTCACCCGCACGTCGCGGGCGTAACGCTCCAGGGGAAATTCGGTGGTGTAGCCGTAGCCGCCGAAGATCTGCAGCGCCTCGTAGCAGGCACGGTTGGCGGCCTCGCTGGCGAAGAGCTTGGCCATCGCCGCCTCCTTGCCGAAGGGGCGCCCCTGCTCCTTGCGGTAGGCGGCGTTCATCAGCAGCAGTCGCGCCGCCTCAAGTTCGGTGGCAGCGTCGGCCAGTTTCCACTGGATCCCCTGGAAATCGGCGATCCGATGGCCGAACTGGCGGCGTTCGAGAGCATAACGGCCGGCTGCCTCCAGCGCCGCCAGGCCGACCCCGAGGGCCAGGGAACCGATGCCGATGCGTCCTCCGGGGAGTTCCCCGACCGCCACCCGGAACCCGTCGTTGAGCGTCCCCAGAAGGGCCGCCCGGGGGATCTTGCAGTCCTGGAAGATGACTTCATGGATGGTCGAGGCGTGCTGACCGAGCTTCTTTTCGGCGCGGCCGATGCTCAGGCCGGGGCTCCCGGCTTCGACCAGAAAAATACTGATCCCCTTCCCTTTGGGGGCGCTGCGGTCGGTCACGGCCCAGACCACGAAGACCCCGGCATGGGCGGCATTGGTGATGAAGATTTTGGCGCCGTTCAGAATCCACTGATCGCCGGCGGCGACGGCGCTGGTCGTCATCGCCGCCGGGTCCGAACCGGCCCCGGCCTCGGTCAGCCCGAAGGCCCCGGCCGGCGAGGCGCCGCTGCAGATGGGCGGAATGTAGCGCTGCCGCTGCTCCTCGTTGCCGACCGCCTGAATCACCTCGCAGACCATGTTGTTGACCGACACGGTCACGGCGGTGGCGGCGCAGGCGCGGGCCAGTTCGGTCAGGGCGACGCTGAAGGCGATCGTGCCGGCCGCGGCGCCGCCGTACTCCTCCCGGACATTGAGCCCCATGAAGCCGAGCTCGGCGAGCTGACGCAGGTTGCCCAAAAAGACCTCGGGCGTTTCCCCCCGGTCGAGGGCCGCTGCCACCGGCGCCAGCCGTGACGCGGCGAAATCCCGGGCGGTCTCCTGAATCAGCTTCTGTTCGGCATTGAGATCGAGAACCATCGTCCGCCCCTTCATCGTCCGGTGAATTTCGCCGGCCGCTTCTCCATAAAGGCCTGCATTCCTTCTTGCTGATCGGAACTGGTGAAGCAGATGCCGAACAGGTCGGCCTCGTAACGGGCGGCGCGGTCCAGGTCCATCTCCAGGCCGCAGGCGACCAGCTCCTTGACCGTCCGCACCGCCAGCTGTCCCTTGGCGGCGATCTTCAAGGCCAGCTTGCGGGCGGCGTCGAGGAGTTCGGCGGCGGGAACCACCTGGTTGACGAGGCCGATGCGATGGGCTTCCCGGGCGTCGATCATGTCGCCGGTCAACAGCAGCTCCAGGGCCCGGCCCTTGCCGACCAGCCGGGGCAGCCGCTGGGTCCCGCCATAGCCGGGGATGACTCCGAGGTTGACTTCCGGTTGACCGAAACGGGCCGTTTCGCTGGCGATGCGGAGGTCGCAGGCCATCGCCAGCTCGCAGCCGCCGCCGAGGGCGAAACCGTTGATCGCGGCGATGACCGGCTTGGAGCCTTTCTCGATGGCGCTCATGAGCTGGTGGCCGCGGTGGGCCATGTTGCGGGCGCCGGCCGGGTCGAGGGCAGCCATGGCGACGATGTCGGCGCCGGCGACAAAGGCCTTTTCGCCTGCCCCGGTGAGGATGATCACCGCCACCTCGGGGTCGGCCTCCAGCACCGCAATAGCCGCTGCCAGCTCCTCGATGAGTTCGCCGTTCAGGGCGTTGAGGGCCTGGGGGCGATTGAGAGTGACCAGGGCCACCCGGTCTCGGCAGTCCAGCAGCAGGTTCTGGTAGTCCATAGAGACAGTCCTCACTCGCTTAATAGGTATAAAATCCCTTGCCGCTCTTCTTGCCGAGCCAGCCTGCCTTGACCATCTTGCGCAGCAGGGGGCAGGGGCGATACTTGCTGTCGGAGAAGCCGTGGTAGAGGACCTCCATGATCGCCAGGCAGGTGTCCAGGCCGATGAAGTCGGCGAGGGTCAAAGGTCCCATCGGATGATTCATCCCCAGCTTCATCACCGTGTCGACCGCCTCGACGGAGGCGACCCCTTCATAAACGCAGTAGATCGCCTCGTTGATCATCGGCATCAGAACCCGGTTGGAGATGAAGCCGGGGTAGTCGTTGACCTCGACCGGGGTCTTCCCCAGTGCCTGCGCCAAGCCCTCCACGGTCCGGTAGACCTCGTCGCTGGTGGCAATGCCCCGGATGATCTCGACCAGGGTCATGACCGGCACCGGGTTCATGAAGTGCATACCGATGACGCTCTCCGGGCGGCTGGTCACGGCGGCGATCTCGGTGATCGGCAGCGACGAGGTGTTGGTCGCCAGGATCACCCCCGGGCGCGCGGCGCCGTCGAGGGCCCGAAAGATCTCGGCCTTGATCTCCAGCTTTTCGCTGGCCGCTTCGACGACGAAATCGGCTCCGGCCGCGTCGGCGAGGGAGGTCGAGGGAACGATGCGGGCCAGCGTCGCCGTCTTCTGTTCGGCGGTCACCTTGCCCTTCTCGATGCCGCGGTCGAGGAGTTTCCCCATGAAGGCGAGCCCCTTCGCCAGGTATTCGGGCTTGAGGTCGTTGAGGATCACCTCGAATCCGCTCTGCGCGGCCACCTGGGCGATCCCGCCCCCCATCTGCCCGGCCCCGACGACCATGATTTTTTTGATCTCCATCGCTGCTATCTCTCCTGTGGGTGGGTTCATCCCGTCGCTAGCGGCTGATAGTGACTACTGCCGCTCGAAGATCGTCGCCACCGCTTCGCCGCCGCCGATACAGAGGGTGGCGAGGCCGTAGCGCTCGCCCCGCCTGCCCATCTCGTGGAGAAGGGTGGTGGCGAGACGGGCGCCGCTGGCGCCGATCGGGTGGCCGATGGCGCAGGCGCCGCCGTTGACGTTGACCCGCTCGGGATCGAGGCCGAGTTCCTTGATGGCGATCATGGTCACCAGGGCGAAGGCTTCGTTGATCTCGAACAGACCGAGGTCGGCGGGACGCAGGCCGGCCTGGGCGCAGACCTTTTCAATCGCCCCCACCGGGGCATCGGGGAAGAGGTCGGGGTGGAGACTGTGGGTTGCGCTCGCCAGGACCCGGGCGATGGGATGGAGCTGGTGGCGGCGCACCGCCTCGGTTCCGGCCAGAAGCAGAAAAGCGGCCCCGTCGTTGATGGTCGAGGCGTTGGCGGCGGTGATGGTGCCGTCCTTCCGAAAGACCGGGCGCAAACCGGCAACCCGGTCGAAGTCGACCCGCGCCGGCTCTTCGTCGTCGCTAATCGTCGTCTCACCCTTTTTGGAGGTCTTGACGACCGGCACGATCTCGGCGGCGAAGCGCCCTTCGCGCTGGGCCGCCTGGGCACGCCGGTAGGACCCGACCGCAAAGGCATCCTGCGCTTCGCGGCTGAAGCCGTGGACGGCGACCCGCGCCTCGCCGATCTCACCCATGTGGCGGCCGCTGTAGGGGTCGGTGAGGCCGTCGAGAAGCATCATGTCGAGGGCCTGGACGTGCCCCATGCGGGCACCGCTGCGCAGGCTCGGCAGGACGTAGGGAGCGAGGGACATGTTTTCCATGCCGCCGGCGATGACGATGTCCGCGTCGCCGAGGCGAATGACGTCGGCGCCGAGCATGATCGCCTTCAGGCCGCTGCCGCAGACCTTGTTGATGGTCAGCGCCGCCACCGAATCGGGGAGGCCGGCGGCGCGCAGCGCCTGGCGCGCCGGCGCCTGGCCGCTGCCGCCGGCGAGGACCTGACCGGCGATGACCTGGTCGACGGCCGCGCCGTCGAGTCCGCTGTCCATCAGGAGCCGGGCGATGACCGGGGCCGCCAGCTGCGGCGCGGGAATCTCGGCGAGGACCCCGCCGAAACTGCCGACCGGGGTACGCCGGGCGGCGATGACAAAGACATCCAGCATGGGTTTCATCTCCTTGGTTGATTACTTGAGTTTTTCGACCAGCGCGGGGACGAACTGTTTGAGGTCGGCGACCACCAGGACATCGGCGACCTCGCCGATCGGGGCATCCCGGTCGGTGTTGATCGCCACCACGAACTCCGACTTCTTCATCCCCGCCAGGTGCTGGATCGCCCCCGAGATCCCGCAGGCGACATAAAGCTTCGGCGCCACCGTCTGCCCCGTCGAGCCCACCTGCCGGGGGTGCGGCGCCCATCCCGAGTCGACCACCGGCCGGCTCGCTCCGTACTCCCCGTGCAGCGCCTTGGCGAGCGCTTCGATGATCGTCAGATTCTCCGGCTTGCCGATCCCCCGCCCGGCGCTGACGATCACCTCCGCCTTGGAGAGGTCGACGTCGCCCTTCTCGGCTTCGGCATAGCCGCTCAAGACAATCCGTCCCGTCGCCTCCGTGGTAAGTTCCGTCACCGCCGGGGTCCCGTCCGGCTCGGCCGCAGCAAAGGCGCCCGGCTGCAGCGTCACCACCGTGATCGCGCTCTGCGGCCGGACCGTGCGCCGCAGTTTGGCGTTGCAGACCGGCACCACGTACCCCCCCTCCGCGGTCCCCACCACTTCCGACACCTGGGCCGCCCCGAGCGCCGCGGCAACCCGCGGCGCCAGGTCCCAGCCGTAGGACGAGTGGGAAAAAACGATCAGATCGGGCGCTTCCCGCTGGACCACCTCCAAAAGCAGCGCCTTGTGAACCGACGGGTTGTATTCGCCGTAGCGCCCGGCGTCCGCCAGGTAGAGCGGGCCGGCCAGCTGCGGCAGCGCGGCCGGATTCCCGACCAGAAACTGAACCACCTCGGCGCCGAGGCTGCGGGCGAAGCTCGCCGCCTCATAACTGGCCCCTTGCAGCCGGCCTTGCCGGACTTCTCCCACGAGTAGTGCTTTCATCGTCTTCCTCCTAGCGCAGGACCGTCGTCTTCTCTTTCAGGATCGCCACCAGCTGCCCCGCCATCTCCCCGATCTCCCCTTCGAGGATCAGGGCGCCCCCCTTCTTCTGCGGGTAGGCGACCCCGGCCGTGACGGCGAGCGGTCCCTCCGTCGAGAGCGAGGCCGCAGGGAGGACGGTCAGCTCCTTCTTCTTGGCCTTCATGATGTTCGGCAGGGTCGGATAGCGCGGCGTGTTCAGACCGAGCTGGCAGGTGAAAAGAGCCGGCAGGTCCACCTCGACCTGCGCCTTGAGACCTCCTTCGAGTTCCCGCGCGGCGCGCACCGTCCTCCCCTCGCAGGCGAAGGAGACGATCGTCGTCACCGCCTCGATGCCGAGGAGTTCGGCAAGCAGCACCCCGACCTGGGCGCTCCCCCGGTCCTGGGACTGCATCCCGGTGAAGATCGCATCGAAGGACTCCCCTTTCGCGGTGGCCGCCAGCAGCGCGGCGATCTGATGCGGGTCCTTCTCGAAGCTCGCCTCGTCGACGATGTGCACGGCGCGGTCGCAGCCCATGGCGAGGGCTTTCTTGAGCGTCTCCTTGACCCGCTCCGGGCCGATGGCGACCACCACCAGCTCCGACCCCGGGTCCTGCTCCCGCAGCCGCACCGCCTGCTCCACCGCAAACTCGTCGTACTCGTTCAGCCGCCACGCCAGATCCTGGCCGCTGTACCAGGTCCCCGCCGCGTTTACCTTGAATTTCGATTCCATGTCCGGCACCTGCTTGATGCAGACCAGGATCTTCATTTGCGCCTCCTCGGTTTTGAGCTTCCACAGGTCCCATAGGGCCGGTCGGTCCCATGGGACCTATGAGACCCAAGAGCAAAGACAGTACCAAACCTGAGAATTACCGGTTCGCCCGCCCTCACTCCGGCCGCTCCCGCCCGGGGTGTCCCCATTAGTGACACTTTATATCCTGTTGTTTACAGACGGCCGGCCCCGGCTTCAGCTCCAGGCTGCGAGGGCCTCGTCGGCAGAGATCTCAGCAAGCGGCCTGCGGCGCGGAGGCGGGGCGCCGTCGACCCAGGCCGGGTAGAGGGCTTGAGCCTGGGGGTCGGCACCATCATCCATCTGCAGCATGCGGCGGGCGAGGACCTGGGGATGGTCGGCAACCTCGGCCGCGTCCAGCACCGCCTCGAAGCAACAGTCTGCGTCGGCGAAAAGAGCCTCCCAATCGGCCCGGGGTCGGCCGGCGAAGAGTGCCCGGAGTTCGGCGATCAGCTCCCGCTGCGGCAGCGCTTCGCCCTGGCGGTCAATCCAGTCGGGGCGGCCGACGGTGGTGCAGAAGGCGGCCCAGAACTTCTCTTCCAGAGCGCCGAGGGCGACGAAGCGACCGTCGGCGGTCCGGTAGAGCTGGTAGCAGGCGGCGCCGCCGCTGATGAGATCCCGGCCGCGGCCGGCAGGCGGCGCCCCTTTCCGGCCCATGGCCAGGCTCCCCGACTGCCAGGAAAGTGCCGTTTCGAAGAGGCTGACATCGATCCTGGCCCCCCGGCCGCTCCGCTCCCGCCGCAGCAGGGCGGCCAGGATCGCCGAGGCGGCCTGCTGGCCGCCGGCGTAGTCGCCGACCGGCGGGAAGGGGATGACCGGGGTCTCGGCGGTGCCGGTGTGGTGGAGCATGCCGGAGAGGGCGAGGTAGGTGAGGTCGTGGCCGCCCCGCAGGCGATAGGGGCCGGTCTGACCGAAGCCGGAGAGGGCGCAGTGGACCAGGCGCGGGTTGAGAAGGGCGAGGCGCTCGGGGCCGAAGCCGAGGCGCTCCAGCACCCCGGGGCGGTACGATTCGAGGAGAACGTCGGCGGCCCCGACCAGCTGCTCCAGGGTCTGCCGATCGCCTGCGGCTTTGAGATCGAGCCGCAGCACCTGTTTGCCGGCGTTGATCTGCCGGTACCAGCGGGAGATTTCTTCCCCGGGGCCAAGCATGAAAGAGCGCATCGGATCGCCCGCGGGCGGTTCGACCTTGAGGACTTCGGCACCGAGGTCGGCGAGAACCTGGGTGGCGAAGGGCCCCGGCAGGTATTGGCTGAGGTCGAGGACGCGGAATCCGGTCAGAGCATCAGCCAGCATGGCAGCACCCCGGGGGAGAAGAACGGTTCAGCCGACC
>JBBQBQ010000005.1:0-30985 GCA_038317685.1 Desulfuromonadales bacterium
GCCGTCCCTCCAGGTGAAGCGATGGCGGGTTGCCAGGGCGCTATCGAAGATGTGGCGCGCCGCACGCATGGCGGTTCAACCTTCTAGCCCCGGCGGGGGTCAGCGCAGGTGGTTGATGAAGAGGGTCGCGGTACCGAAGTAGATGAGGATGCCGGTGATGTCGTTGGCGGTCTGCACAAAGGGACTGGAGGCGATGGCCGGGTCGATGCCGATCTTCTTGAAGAAGGAGGTCGCCAGCACCCCCATGGTGGCGGCCACGGTCATGGCGGTCACCATCGCCAGCCCGACCACCAGGCCGAGATAGGGATTGTGGTGCCAGATGAAGGCGATCAGGCCGACGGTCACCCCGCAGACCGCCCCCATGATGGCGCCGACCCGCAGTTCCTTGAAAAAGACCTGGCGCAGGGTCGAAAAATCGATGCGCCCGGTGGCGAAGCCGCGCACCACGATGGTCGACGACTGGCCGCCGACGTTGCCGCCCATGCCGGTGATGACCGGGATGAAGGAGATCAGCGCGATGACCTCCGAAAGCGTGTTCTTGAACAGCCACATCAGGTAGCCGGTAATGATCCCCCCGAAGAGATTGGTGATCAGCCATGGCAGGCGCAGCCGGGCAATCTTGATGGAGCGGTTGCCGTAAAGGAGCTCCTCCCCGCTGGCACCGGCCATCTTGTAGATGTCCTCGGTCGCTTCCTGGCGCATGACGTCGATGACGTCGTCGACGGTGATCAGACCCATCAGCTTGTTGGTGTCGTCGACGACCGGAATGGCGAGGATGTTGTACTTGGCCACCAGTTGCGCGACTTCTTCCTGATCCATGTCGGTCCGCACGCTGATGACCTCGGCGGTCATGATGTCCTGAAGGCGCTTTTTCGGTGAAACGGTCAACAGGTTGCGCAGGGAGAGGACCCCGACCAGGTGGTTGTGTTCGTCGGTCACGTAGAGGTAGAAGACCATCTCCACGTCTTCGGCCTGCTGCAACGCCTCGATCGCTTCCCGGACCGTCAGGTCCTGGCCCAGGGAGAAGATCTCCGTCGACATGATGCCGCCGGCGGTATCCTCGGCGTAGAGCATCAGCTGCTCGATCTCTTCCGAGTCCTTGTCTTGCATGGTGCCGAGGATCTCATCGGCGAGTTCCTCGGGCATGTTGCGGAGGATGTCGACGGCGTCGTCGTAAGGCATCTCCTGCAGGACTTCGGTGATCGTCGCCTTGTCGATCTGCTCCAGGAGCAGGGCGCCGGTACTGTGCTCCAGCTCCGACAGGACGTAGGCCGCCATCTCGGAGTCTTCGATCAGGTGGAAGAGAATCTTCTGTTCTTTGAGATCGAGATAACCGAAGAGATGAGCGATGTCGGCCGGATGGGATTTGCCGAGGACCTTGGTGAGGTTGGGGCTGGCCCCGCGGCGGATGAGCTTTTTGACCGTGTCGAGGAGGAGTTGCTGCTTCTGGTCCATGGTCCGAACCTCCTCGGGGGTGGATGATGGAAAAAAGTCACCTTAACACCCGCCGAAGGAAGGTGTCAATGTCGCCGGGCGCCCGGTCGCCGGACCGCCAGGGGCAATAAATGCATTGACAATTGCATGAGAAGATTTGAAGATTCCAAAGAACAATCGGAGAAAGTAGCCACTGGACGATGGAGCACAAGGGGCGCCAGATGAATCTAAAACCAAAAATCCTGTTGGTGGAGGACTCCCAGTTCTTCATGACCATCGAAAAACAGTTTCTGGCCAAGACCCCGGCCATCCTTCTGGAAGCGGTCAACAGCCAACAGGTTCTGGATATCTGCCGGGAGCAATCCCCTCAATTGATCTACATGGCGGTCGAACTCCGCGGTGAGAGCGGCATCGAGTGCTGCCGGAAGCTCAAGGCCGACCCGCACCTGAACGAGATCCCGGTGGTTCTGGTCTGCAGCGACAAGGTCCCCGGGCTGGCGGATCTGGCCGGCCAGGCCGGATGCGATGCGGTGCTGACCAAACCCCTCGACCGCCGCCGCTTCCTGGAAATCGGCCGGAGCTTCCTGGCCGGGGTCCGCGAACATCGCCGGATCTGCCGGCTGCCGGTCCGGTTCGAACTGGACGACAGAACCATTGCCGCCAAGGTTCTCGATATCAGCAGCGGGGGAGTCTTCATCGACTGTTCGGAGGCCATCATCCCCGGCACCCCCCTCTCCATCGACCTGCAACTCTCCCGCCCCGGAGAACAGGGCCCCTCGATCAAGTGCGGGGGCGTCGTCGCCTGGCTCAACACCCGGGACAATCCTTTCAAACCCCACCACCCGGTCGGCTTCGGGATCAGGTTCACCGACGTTCCTTTCCAGGCCGGTGCGGTCCTCAACGGTTTTCTGAAGGTTCTGGATCGTTGACCGACGGCCGGTCCCGGCCCCATCGCGCTCCTCCCGCAGTCATCTTCCGGCTCCTCCCCATCGCGCCATCGGGGCCGAGGTCCTGAAATCGGCGGCGCCGTTCATTTTTCTCTTGAAGAGACGCCCGGCTTTTGTTTATATACCTACCGGTAGGTAACTAAACTTTCGGAGCCGCCATGACCGTCCCTCCCAGCATCATCCCCGATACGACCGTGCGGGTCCGCCTGTTGCAGGCAGGACTCGCTCTCTTCGCCGCGCGCGGCTACGCCGCCACCACGGTCCGGGAGATTGTCGATGCCGCGGGGGTGACCAAGCCGGTCCTTTACTACCACTTCGGGAACAAGGAAGGGCTCTACCTGGCTATCATTCAGGAGTCGTTTACCGTCTTCGAGGGGCTTCTTCAGGAAATCGTCGCCGCTCCCGGAACGGCGCGGGAGCGGCTGGCGCGGTTTTGCCGCCGCATCTTCGACAGCGCCGTGGCCAACGTCGCGGTGGTCCGGCTCAGCTACGCCATCTATTTCGGTCCGCCGCAAGGCGCGCCGCAGTTCGACTTCGAAGGATTCTTCCAGAAGCTGCTCGAGATCATCGCGGCGATCCTCGACGACGGCATGACCGGCGGCGAATTCAAGCGGCTGCCGCTGCATGAGCTGACCTGGGCCGTGATGGGAATCCTCAATGTCTGCATGCAGGAGCAGATCTGCCAGTCGACTCCCCGTATCGACGGCGACGGCATGGACCTGGCACTGACCATCTTGCTCAACGGCATCGCCGCAGGAGAATCGTCATGAACCATCGGCCCCTTCTTTTCCTTCTGCTGTGCTGCGCCGCCCTCCCGGGCTTGGGGGGCTGCAGCAAGCGTGACGACCAGGCGGCCAGCGTCAAGCCGGCGGTCGCCGTCGACACGGCGAGCGCGGCCGTCTCCACCCTGATCGAGGCGGTCGCCGTCACCGGCACCCTTACCGCCAAGTCGGCCGCCAACATCAAGTCGGAGCTGGCCGGCCTCTACCGCGAGGTCTACGTCACCGAATGGGTGGCGGTACGCAAAGGCCAGCCGCTGGCGCTGATTCAGGCCGCCGAGAGTGAGACCATGGTCAAACGCGCCGAGGCCGGCCTGGCGAGCAGCCGGGCGGCCCTCCTGCAGGCCCGGGTGGAAGCCGACCGGGGCCGGCGGGAGGCCGAACGGATGGGCCATCTGCAGGCCTCAGGGCTGGCGACCCGGCAGCAGCTCGACGATGCCGGGAGCGCCGTCGCCGCGGCCGAAGCCGGGGTGGCCGCCGCCCAGGCCGGGGAGCAGGCCGCCGCCGAGGAGCTGGCGCAACTGCGGATCCGCCTCGGCAAGAGCCTGGTCCGGGCTCCGATCGATGGGGTCGTGGCGGAACGCCACGTCAATGTGGGAGACCTGTCCGGCGTCGATTCGGGGGGGAAGACGATCTTCCGCATCGTCGACAACCGCCGCCTCGATCTGACCGTCACCGTCCCAACCACCGAACTGGCCCGGGTCGCCGTCGGCCAGACCCTCGAATTCACCTGTGACGGATATCCGGGAGAAACCTTCGCCGGAGTCGTCAAGCACCTCAACCCGAGCGTCAACCCGGGCGACCGCTCCCTGCAGATCATGGCCGAGGTCGATAATCGCGACGGCCGGCTGCGCGACGGGCTGTTTGTGAAAGGGTCCATTGTCACCGGCCGGCGGGAGGGCGTGCTGCTGGTGCCGCGCGTGGTCCTCTCCGGCCTCGATCTGAGCGCCGGGCGGGCGGTCCTGTTCGTCATCGAAGCAGAGACCGCGCGGCGCCGCGAGGTCAAAACCGGCGCCGTCAGCGGCGAACAGGTCGAGATCGTCACCGGCCTTCAGGCCGGCGAGCGTTACGTGACCCGCGGCGCCTTCAACCTGCGCGACGGTGACCGGGTCAGCGCCCCGGCCCCGACCGGCGCCGCCAAACCCTGAAGGGTCCCGGCCGGGCGTCGCGCCTAACCACCGATCATCATTCACTGAAAGCTACTCCATGATCCTCTCCGATCTGTCCATCAAGCGCCCGATCTTCGCTGCGGTGATGATGCTGACGCTCGTCACGCTGGGCCTCTTCTCCTACCGGCAGCTATCGGTGGAGATGTTCCCCAACGTCGAGATTCCTGTCGTCTCCATCGTCACCCGGTTCCCGGGCGCTTCCCCGGAGACGGTGGAGCGTGAGGTCTCCAAACGCATCGAAGAGGCGGTCAACCAGATCGCCGGGGTCAAGCACGTCTACTCCTACTCGCGGGAGAGCGTTTCGACGGTCGTGGTCGAGTTCCGGCTTGAAGAGAAGCTCAACGAAGTCGCCCAGGAGGCCCGCGCCAAGATCGGATCGATCCGAGGCGAACTCCCCGACGCCGTCGAGGAGCCGATCATCCAGAAGCTCGACTTCAACGCCATGCCGGTCGCGGCGCTGGCGGTGCAGTCTGACCGTCTCTCCCCCCGCGAGCTGACGACCCTGGTCGAGAAGAAGATCAAGAAGCGCTTCGAGAGCGTCGCCGGGGTCGGCAAGGTCGACCTGATCGGCGGTGCCAAGCGGGAGATCAACGTCGAACTCGACCCGGCCCGCCTCGACGCCCTCGGCCTCGGCGTCAACGAGGTGGTGGCGGGGCTGAAGAGCGAGAACACCAATACCCCGCTGGGACGGCTGACCCGCGACGCCGCCGAATACCCGCTGCGCATCGACGGCAAGCCGGCCAGCGCCGGCGGCTACCGCGACCTGGTGGTGGCGCAGCGGGGCGGCCGGCCAATCCGTCTCGGCGAGATCGCCCTGGTGACCGACGGGGTCGAGGAGGAGCGGCGTCTGGCGCTGGTCAACGGCGTCCCGGCGATCGGCCTCGACATCTACAAACAGTCCGGCGCCAACCAGGTGGCACTGGTCGATAACGTCAAGAAGATCATGACCAGGGTCGAAGCCGAACTGCCGCCCGGGGTCACCCTGCTGCTGGTGCGGGACGGCTCGATCATGACCCGTGAATCCCTTGCCGACGTCAAAGAGACGCTGGTCCTCGGGGGCCTGTTGACGGTCCTCATCGTCTTCTGCTTCATCAACTCCTGGCGCTCCACCGTCATCACCGGGGTGACGCTGCCGATCTCCGTCATCGCCGCCTTCATCGTCATGAATGCCCTGGGGATGACGCTCAACGTCATGACGATGATGGCGCTGTCGCTGGCCATCGGCCTGCTCATCGACGATGCCATCGTGGTGCGGGAGAACATCGTGCGCCATCTGGAGATGGGAAAGGACCACCTGGAGGCGGCCCGTTTCGGCACCAGCGAGATCGGCCTGGCGGTCTTTGCCACCTCCATGTCGATCATCGCCGTCTTCATCCCGGTCGCCTTCATGCGCGGCATCGTCGGGCGCTTCTTCTTCCAGTTCGGCGTGACCGTTGCCTTCGCGGTCCTGGTCTCCCTCTTCGTCTCCTTCACCCTCGACCCGATGCTCTCGTCGCGCTGGCACGATCCGTCGATCCACAACCACGGCCGCCGCAAGGGACTGGCGAAGCTTCTGGAACACTTCAACGATTGGTTCGACGCCACCGCCGACCGCTACCGTCGGATCATCGGCTGGGCCCTCGACCACCGCAAGAGCACCGTCGCCATGGCATTCGTCGCCTTCGTCGGCGGCATCCTGACCTTCGGGAGTCTTGAAACGTCCTTCATGGCCCCCTACGACAAAGGGGAGTTCCAGATCTCCTTCAAGACCTCCCCCGAGGCCGGGATGACCGAGACCAAAGGCCGCCTCGACGCGGTCCTCGCGGCGCTGGGCAGCTTCCCCGAGATCGACCACACCTACTCCACCATCGGTGCCGGCGATGGCGGCACGGTGCGCGATGGTTTGGTCTACGTCAAGCTCAGCGAGCGCAAGCAGCGGTCCCGCAACCAGTTCGAGCTGCAGCGGGAGGTGCGGCGTCGCCTGCAGCAGGTGGCCGGCATCACCCTCTCCATCGAGGAGGTCGGCCAGGTCGGCGGCGCGCAGAAGCCCCTCAACGTCAACCTCAAGGGGGACGACCTGACGGTTCTCAAGGAACTCGGCGCCAAACTCAAGGAAGAGCTGTTTAAGGTGCCGGGGATCGTCGATTTGGCGGTGACGCTGGAGCACGACATCCCCGAATACCGCCTCCATCTCGACGGCGCGCGGGCCCTCTCCGCCGGGGTGACCTCGGGCGACGTGGTCGCGGTCCTGTCGCGCCTGGTCGGCGGCGAGGCGGTGACAACCTACGAGGACGAAGACGGCGACGCCGTCGAGGTGCGGGTCCGCCTGCCGGAGGAGCTGCGGCGTAACCCGGGGCAGATCATGGACCTCAAGATCGCCGTCGGCGACGCCAATGGCGGCACCAAGCTGGTCCCCTTGCGGGCGCTGGCGAGCTACAGCGTCGCCGCCACCCCTTCGGAGATCAACCGCCGCGACCTGGCGCGCCAGATCACCGTCTCGGCCAACCTCGACAACCTCCCCATTGGTACCGCCGTCAAGTACGTCGAGGCCGCGGCCGGGAAGATCGCCATGCCGCCGGGGTATTCCATCAACCTCTCCGGCGAGGCCGAGGACATGGCCGAATCCTTCGGCTACATGGGGGAGTCGCTGCTTTTGGCCGTCATCCTCGTCTACCTGATTCTCGCTGCCCAGTTCGAATCGTTCTTCGAGCCCTTCGCCATCATGCTCTCGCTGCCGCTCTCCATCGTCGGCATGGCCGGGATGCTCAAACTGACCGGCGACACCGTCAACATCATGTCGCTGATCGGCCTGATCATGCTCATGGGGCTGGTGACCAAGAACGCGATCCTCCTCGTCGATTACGCCAAAGTCCTGCAGCGGCGCGACGGCAAGGGGCGGCGGGAGGCGGTCATCGAGGCCGGGCGCACCCGGCTGCGTCCCATCGTCATGACGACGCTGGCGATGATCTTCGGCATGCTGCCGCTGTTTCTCGCCATCGGTTCCGGCGCCGAGATGCGCGCGCCGCTGGCCCGCGCCGTCGTCGGCGGCCTGATCACCTCGACGCTGTTGACGCTGATCGTGGTGCCGGTCGTTTATACCCTGATGGACGATTTCGGCGCCTGGCTCAAGCGCGCCTGGCGGGGGAGCCATGGCTGACAGCCATCCCTTGTCAGGCCATTCGACCACCAAGACACCCAGCGCACCAAGCTGAAGGCCTGTTCGTGTCTTGGTGGTGAGGACCACGTTTTCCTGGATAAACTTTGGTTGTTATCTTCCGGAAAGGACCGCCGGTCATGCTGACCATGCGATCACTGACACTCCTGTTGCTCCTGCTCCTTTTCACCCCGATCCTTCCGGCTCATGCCGGTGCGGGCCGGAGTCTGAGCCTCGACCAGGCACTGGAGCTCGCCCTGAAGAACAACCATGACATCGGCAAGGCCGAGGCCTACGGGGAGTACGTCGAGGGGCGCTACCGCGAGGAACGCGCCGCGGCCCTGCCGCAGCTGAGCTTGTCGGCCGCGGCCCGCTACCAGCGCGACGGCAGCCAAGCTCCCGACACCGTCGGCCGCCGGCTGAGTAGCGGCCAGGTCAGTCTGGACCTGACCCAGCCGCTGTTTACCTGGGGGAAGATCGGCGCCGCCATCCGTGCCGCCGAGGTCGGCCGCCAAACGGCCGTCGAACGCGGCCGGCAAGCCCGCCAGACGGTGGTCCGGGACGTGACGGCGGCCTTCTACGACGTCCTCCTCGCCGATCAGCTGCTGCAGCTGGCGCAGCAGAACCTCGCCCAGAAAGAGCGCCACCTCGACGAGGCGCAGAAGAAGTTCGCCGCCGGGGTCGCCACCGACTACGACGTGCTGGCGGCCGAAGTCGCCCTGGAGAATGCCCGCCCCGAACTGATCCGGGGGGAGAATCAACTGCGCTTTGCCTACGACGCACTCGGCCTTCTCCTCCCAGATGCTGGGCCCTTTACTGCCAGCGGCTCCCTGGAGAGCGAACGGCAGCCTCCGCAGGACCAAGCCGCGGCGATCGCCCTGGCCTTGGCGGAGCGCCCCGATCTCGCCGAACAGGACCAGCAGGTGGCGATCTACCGGGAGCTGGTCACGATCGCCGCCGCCGACGACAAGCCCCGCCTCGATCTGCGCGGCGGCGCCGCCTGGAACAGCTGGGAGGGCCCCGGCGACCACGGCGACGGCCCCGGCTGGAACGGCGGCGTGTACCTCAGTTTCCCCTTTTTCGACGGCTGGCGCACCGCCGGCCGGGTCGCCGCCGCCAAGAGCGAGCTGCGCACCCGCCGCCTGGAAGAAGCCCAGCTGCGCGACTTCATCGTCCGGGAGGTGCGCGACGCAATTCGGGCGGTGCGCCAGTCCGACCAGATCGTCGTCGCTCTTTCCGGGACGGTGAAGCAGGCGCTACGCCTGCTGGAGATGGCCGAACAGGGCTTCGGGTACGGGGTCAAGACCCGCCTCGATGTCGAGGATGCCCAGCTCAACCTCCTCCAGGCCGAAAGCAACCTGGCCCGCGCCCGCCGCGACTCTCTGGTGGCTCGCAGCCAACTGGTGTGGGCGACGGGCGGGGGAGGGCGGTCGGGGAGCGATTGACTTACCCCGGTTGATAGGGTATGAAGAAGCATCCCTTCCTTTCCGCCGGGGGGGCCGCCCCGCTGCCCCGATCCTGCCAAATTTGGAGATTCACGATGATCCGACGGCTTGCCTGGTTTCTCTGCGCCCTCCTGCCGCTCCTTTCGGCCTGCGGTGATGGCGGAACCCCGACCCGCGAAAACCCCTTTGTTCCCCTGACGAGCCTGGAGATCCGCGCCGCCGCAGGGTCCATCGCCGCCGGCACCACCAGCCAGTTCCGGGTCTTCGGCCTCTACTCGGGGATCTTCGAACGGGAGCTGACCGACCGGGCGCAGTGGATCTCCTCCGAACCGACGATCCTGACCTTCAGCGACCTCCCGGGAGAGGCTGGGCTGGGCAAGGCCCTGCTCCCCGGCGTCGTGACCGTCAGCGCCTCTTACCAGGGCTTCACGGCCCAGGTCCCGGCGACCGTCACGGTCATGGTCCTCTCCAGCCTCGTCATCGCCCCGGCGAGCTCCCTGGAGAACCCCCAGGTCATCCCCCTCGGGTTTACCCAGCAGTTCACCGCGACCGGGACCTTTCAGGGCGGCGCCACCCAGGATCTGACCCGGGATGTCACCTGGGCCTCGGCCGCCGGCCAATTCAGCGTCGGCAACGGTGCCGACCAGGCCGGGTTGGTCACCCCCCTGGAGCCGGGGGATGCCGAACTGATCGCGACCTTTCAGGGGGTCACCGCGACCGCCTACCTGAGCCTCGCCTCGGCGGTTCTCAGCGAGATCACCATCGCCCCGAAGCTGTCAGCCAACCGGATGACGATGGCGCAGGGGACCAGCCAGCGGCTCACCGCCACCGGCCATTTTACCAACGACAGTCAGCGCGACATCACGGCCGAGGTGGTCTGGTCGGTCAGCCCGACGGGGATCGCCACGGCCGGCAACGACCCCGGCAGCGAGGGGTTGATCGAGGCCCTGATCCCCGGGACGACCTCGGTGAAGGCGACCCTGGGGAGCGTTAACGGCAGCGGGACCTTGACGGTCACCAATGCCTTCCTGACCGAAATCGAGGTCACCCTGGCTGATTCCGATGCCGTCATCGCCGTCAACGATACGACCCAGGCGAGCGCCACCGGAACCTTCTCCGACCTCACGACCCAGGATTTGAGCCTGGATGTGGCCTGGTCGACCGGGGACGGCGTCATCGCCACGGTGAATTCCGCGGGTCTGGTCAGGGGTCTGGCGGCCGGAGAAGTGGAGATCATCGCCACCCTGGATGCCATCACCAGTTCGACCACCCCGAAAATCCTGACGGTTCAGTGACCCGAATCGTTGCTGACAGAGAGGCCATCATGATCCGATCGATCCTTCTGCTCCTGAGTGTGGCATTGCTGGGGTTGTCGCCGGCCTTCAGCCTGGCCTGGGCGGCGGGTCCCGGGCCGTATGTGGAACTCCAGGGCCTGGGCACCTATGTCCTGGCCGGGCAAAGCGACTCCGCAACCGGGAGTTTCAACCTGAAGTACGATCCCGGCTATGGCGGCGCGCTGGCGATCGGCTACGATCTGGCCGAGGCCTACCCGGATTTCGGCCAGGGACGCGTCGAACTGGAAGCCTCCTCCCGGACCAACACCCTCACCAAGGCGGAGTTCAAGGAAGGGTCGGTGGCGGCCGACGGTGAGATCAGGGTGGAAAGCCTGCTCCTCAACACCTTCGCCGAATATCACCGTGGTTCGAACCTCGTCCCTTACCTCGGCTTCGGCCTCGGCTACGCCCGGGTGACGATGAAGCAGGCCACGGTTTACGGCCAACCCTTCGCCGACGACAGCGCCGGGGTGCTGGCCTTTCAGGGGGGGCTCGGCGTCGGCCTGGAAGTGAGCGACCATCTGACCTTCGATCTCGGCTACCGGTTCTTCGGGACCCTCAAGCCGAGCTTCAAGAGCGCCGACGGCTCCAGCTTCGATGCCAAATATTCGAGCCACAATGCCCTGCTCGGCCTGCGGGTCCGCTTCTGATCCGGCGACCGCCGGGCTTTCGCAACAAATAACCGGAGCCGGCCCTTGGGCCGGCTCCGGTTGGTTTTTACCACTCTGGCTGTCCTCACCTCACCCCTCGAATTTGTACCCCGCCCCGTAGACCGAACGGATCAACTCCTCCTCCGGCGCCGCCACCTCCAGTTTCCTGCGCAGCTTCTTGATGTGACTGTCGATAGTGCGATCGCTGACGATGCGCTGGTCGGGGTAGATGTGGTCCATCAGCTGCTCCCGGGAGAAGATCCGTCCGGGGTGGGCGGCGAGATGCTGGAGGAGCTTGAACTCGACGGCGGTCAGTTCGATCTCCCGGTCGTGCCAGAGGGCCCGGAAGCGGTCGCCGTCGAGGCGCAGCCCGTTCCCCTGCGGACCGGGGCCCGCGCTGCGCCGCAGGACCGCCTTGACCCGCGCCACCACCTCCCGGGGGCTGAAGGGTTTGCAGATGTAATCGTCGGCCCCCAGCTCCAGACCGAGGAGCCGGTCGATCTCCTCGACCCGGGCGGTGACCATGATGATCGGCACCCCGGAGAAGGCCCGCAGCTCCTTGCAGACCTCCAGGCCGTCCCGGCCCGGCAGCATCAGGTCGAGAAGAACCAGGGCCGGCTGGCTGGCCCGCACCCGGGAGGCCACGACCAGGCCGTCGCTGATGATGACGGGCTCAAACCCCGCCTGGCGCAGATAGTCGGCGAGGAGAGCCGCCAGCTTCGGCTCGTCTTCGACGATCAGAATCGTCCCGTTCATGATGTGCCTTCCTGCAGCGGCAGCTCGATGTGCAGCCACACCCCCCCCAGGGGGGAAGGGGCGGCATGGATGAGCCCGCCGTGGGCCTCGACGATGTTGCGGCAGATCGCCAGCCCCAGGCCGGCTCCGCCGGTGGCGCGGCTGCGGGAGGAATCCACCCGGTAGAGCCGCTCGAAGATACGTTCCAGGGCGGCGGGGGGGACGCCGGGGGCGCTGTCCTGAAAGTCGATCAGCGCCCGTCGTCCGGCCGTGGTCAGGCGGATCTCCAGCCGGCCGCCGGGGTCGGTGTAGTTGAGGGAATTCTTGAGCAGATTGACGAAGAGTTGATGGAGACGATCAGGGTCGCCGAAGCAGGGAAGTGCGTGTTTCGGCAGGTCGGCCTGGAGGGTCAAGGACTGGTGGGCGAAGGCGGCCCGGAACCCCTCCAGCGCCATGCCGAGGGTCGCCGTCAGGTCGAGATCCTCTTTGCGGTAATCGAGGGATCCCAGGTCGGAAAGCGCGAGCTGGTAGAGGTCGTCGATCAGCCGGGCCAGGTGCAGCACCTCGGCGTGCAGGGAGCCGACCGCCTCGGGGGTCGGTTGCCGGACCCCGTCCTGCAGGGCCTCGATCTCGCCGCGCAGGACCGCCAACGGGGTCCGCAGTTCATGGGAGATGTCGGCGACCCACTGGCGGCGGGTTCGTTCATTCTGCTCCAGGGTCAGCGCCAGGGTGTTGAAGTCCCGGGCCAATTGTCCCAGCTCATCGTCGCCGCTGACCGGCACCCGGGTCGTGTAGTGACCGGCGGTCAAGCGGTGGGTGGCCTCAGCCAATCCTTTGAGGGGGCGCACCAGGCGCTGGGCGAGGGGCAGGGAGATCAGCGCGGAAACCAGGAGCATGACCCCGGCGACCAGTCCCAGAGTCCCTTTCTGCTCCTTGACGAAGCGCAGTTGGTGGGCGTCCTCCAACCCTCGCCGGGGGATGAGACCGAGGTAGCCGATGACCCGGCTGTTCTGGAGAAGGGGGCGCGGTTCAAGCTCCGCGGCTCCCTCCGCCGGTCCGAAGACCGGGAGATGGTCGGCGTCAAGGAGGAAGACCCGTTTTTCAAACTGGGCGACAGGCCCCGGCGCCGGCTCCCGGGCGGGGCGTTCGCCCCGTTCGGCACGGCGTTCCAGGCGCCTTTCCAGTCGGGCCAGCTGCTCCGGCCCCACGGTTCCCGGCGGCAGGGTGCGGATCATCAGCCGCAGCCAGTTGACCGGCTGGTTGCGGAGAAACTCCCAGCTGCCATTCTCGGCGAAGGACTGTTCCAATTCTCCCGCCAGGTTTTCCAGTCGGTCCTGCTCCACGGTATTGACGTACTGCAGGAAGCCGCGGTTGAAGCTCCAGCGCACGATCAGGGACATGGAGAGGACGACGGCGGCGGTGGCCACGAGGATCGCCAGAAAGATGCGGTATTTGATGTTGAATTTGAGCATGGCTGCGGCTCCGGCAAACGCGTCTGTCCTTGTTGGTATCACACTTCCCGGGAAAAAACATCGTCAAGCAGAGCAGAACCGCAATTTCCACATTTCTTCCACATTTTCTCCGCATTCGTCGCCTAGTCTCATCCTCAAGCACGGCCGACATGAGGTCGCCGGATCGTGACATCGAAGCCACCACCCATAAAGGAGGTCGCCATGAACCGAACCACCACAACCCGCCGTTTTTCCCGTTCCGCCCTGGCTCTGCTGCTGGGGATCGGACTGGTCCTGACCGCCGCCCCTTCCTGGGCCGAGCGAAACGAGCGATCCGACCACGCCGATCGCCGGCAGGTGACGGTCGTCAAACGCCTCCCCGCCGGTCATCGAACCGTCCGGGTCCATGACATCGATTATGCCGTCGCCGACGGACGGTATTACCGGCGTGAGGCCGCCGGCTTGGTTCTGGTCCCGCCGCCGATTGGCGCCGTGGTCCTCAACCTCCCCGCCGGCCGCTTGAGCATCAACCTCGGCGGGGTCGCCTACTTCCGCAGCGGCGACGTCTATTTCCGGGCCGCCCGCCACGGCTACGAGGTGGTTGCTCCGCCCCCGGTTCAGATCCGAGCGGCCCGGGACGATCTGCGCATCGTGGTTCGCGCGGCCCTGCTCAATGTGCATTCCGGCCCGGCCCGGAACGCCGTCGTCATCAACCAGGTTCACTCCGGCTCCCGTCTGGTCGTCACCGCTCAGGCTCCCGGCTGGTACCGGGTCCGTCTACCGGGCGGTGGTCAGGGCTGGATCATGAGCAAGTACGCGGGTTCGGCTGCGGCCGGTTGACAGAGTCGACGACACCCGTAACCTTCACCGGGGCTCTGCCCCTTAGCCAAGGAGAATCAATCATGAAAAAACACCTGTTCATTGGCGCTTTGCTCACCGCCGCCCTGGCCGCCGGCCCCGCCCTTGCCACCCCGCCCCATTCTGCCGGCCCCGGTGGCGACCGACCCCACCGCTTTGAAAGCGGGCACCGCCAGGAGCGGATGGCCGCCATCCTCGGCTTGAGCCAGGAGCAGCAGGCGCAGATCAAGGCGATCCGGGAAGAGGCTCGCCGCCAAACCGAATCCCTGCGGCAAAGCCTGGCCGCCGATCGGGAAAAGCTGCGGACGCTGATCGACGCCGTCCCCTTTGATGAAACGGCGGTTCGCATGCTCGCCGCCGGAGAAGTGACGGCCAAAACCGAACTCCTCGTTGCCAGAGCCCGGACCCGGAACCAGATCCACGCTATCCTGACTCCGGAACAGCGGGTCCTGGCCGAAAAGCTTCGTCCGCTGCTTGAGGAGCGTCGTGGCCACCGGGGGCGTGGACATGCGGTCCATGATGGCGAAAGGTAGGCCGGCTCCGGGCGATGGGGAGCAATGGGCTCCTCCCGAACACAACATTTAAATCCTTTTAACCTTGTTCAAAGCGATATACTGATGACCATCCGGAGCCGGCCGCCGTCGCGCGGTCGGCTCCCGGTCCTTTCTTCCAAAGGCGGAAATTATGCGCAACTGTATCCTGCTGCTGATCCTCTCTATCCTCCTGGTCACCCTCGACGGGCTGGCCCGCGCCGCCGACAGTGAGGGTACGCTGCGATTGACGCTGCCGCAGGCGGTCGTTCTGGCCCTGGCCGCCAATCCCGACTTGACCCTGTCCCGCAGCCAGGAGCGGTCCGCCGTGGTGGCGGTGGAAACAGCCCGCGGCCGTTTCCTTCCCGACCTCCAGGCCAGCGGCAGCGGCCGGGAGAACTGGCAGCACCAGGCGCCGCCGGGGACCTCCGATGAATATCGTACCGTCAACCTGGGGCTCGCCTCATCGTTGAACCTTTTCAACGGCTTTGCCGACAGCGCCGGGCTCGGCAGCGCCCGTCAGCAGCTCCAGGCGGCCTCCGCCACCCTGGAACGCCAGCGGCAGACGATCGCCTTCGACACCGCCAGCCGCTTCATCGCGGTCCTCAGCGATCAGGAACTGGTGCAGGTGGCGGAGCAGAACCTGACCAGCCAGAAGGCGCTGCAGGAACAGATCGACGCCTTCTACCGGGCCGGGGTGCGGTCGGTCACCGATCTTTATCAGCAGCAGGCGGCGACCGCCCTGGCCCAGTTCAACCTCATCAACGCCCGTCGCAATCTCCAGGTCGACCGGTTGCAGCTCCTCCAGACCCTCGGTCAGAACCCGCCGACGACGGTGGAGGTGGTGGCGCCGGGCGCCGTCGATGTTGGCGCCGCCCTGCCGAACCTCGATCTGGCGGAGCTTTACCGGCAGGCCCTCCTGGCCCGTCCCGACCTCACCGCTCAGGAGCGGCAGCTCGAGGCGTCCCGGGAAGCGATCCGCGTCGCCCGGGCCGGCTATCTGCCGACCCTCGCCCTGCAGGCCGATGCCGGTTCCAACTACAACAGCCAGAGTCACGGCAGCCTTTCCGGCCAGCTTGGCGACGACAATCTCGGCGCCAGCATCGGGGTGGCCTTGTCGGTGCCGATCTTCGACCGCGACCAGACCCGCACCAGCGTCGCCCAGGCCCGCCTCGGGGCCGACGACGCCGCGACCCGGCTGGCCAAATTGAGGCAGCAGGTCGGGGCCGAGGTCGGCCAGGCGCTGTCTGACTACCGCAGCGCCGAAGAGCAGCTGACGGCGGCGACCGAGCAGCTCAGCTACGCCCGCCAGGCCCTGGCGGCGACCGAAGCCCGCTACCGGGTCGGCGCCTCGACCTGGATCGAACTCTCCACCGCCCGTTCGACCCTGGTTCAGGCCCAAGGGGACGAAGTCCGGGCCCGCTACGCCGTCCTGCTGCAGGGCTTGAACCTCGGCTATGCCGCTGGCGACCTCGATCCCCTGCTGAACCGCCTGAACCCCCAGGAGCACTCCTCATGACCCGCACCGCCCGTCTTTTGCTGCGCAGTTCCATCGTCCTGATCGTCCTGGCGGTCGTCATCGCCGGTCTTTACCTGTGGCGCGGCGCCGGTTCGGCGAAGTCCGCCGCCGCCCCCTATCTGACCGCACCGGTTGTCCGCGGCACCTTGGAGCGCACCGTCTCTTCCACCGGCACCCTTGCCGCCGTGGAAACGGTGACGGTCGGCACCGAGGTCTCGGGGACGGTGGCGAAGGTCCTGGTCGACTTCAATAGCAAGGTGACGAAGGGGGAAATTATGGCGGTCCTCAAGCCCGACCTCTTCAACGCCGCCGTCGCCGATGCGGGAGGGACGGTGACCCAGACCGAGGCGGGCCTCGCCCAGGCCGAGGCCGACCTGGAACGCAACCGCCCGCTCTTTGACCAGGGTTACCTTGCCGCGCAGGAATTCCTCCCCTACCAGACCGCCCGCGACAAGGCCCGGGCGGGCCTCGTTTCGGCCCGGGCCGGACTGGCCCGGGCCCGCACCAACCTGGGGAATGCGACGATCCGCTCGCCGATCGCCGGCACCGTTATCCAGCGCAGCATCGATGCCGGGCAGACGGTGGCGGCCAGTCTCAACACCCCGACCCTCTTCATCATCGCCAAGGACCTGGCGCGGATGCAGATCGAGGCGGCCGTCGACGAGACCGACATCGGCCAGATCCAGCCCGGCCAGCCGGTCCGTTTCAGCGTCCAGAGTTACCCGGAGAGGACCTTTACCGGCAGCGTTCGCCAGGTGCGGCTGCAGCCGACGACGGTGCAGAACGTCGTCACCTATACTGTCATTGTCGAGGCGGCCAACGACGACAAGGTCCTCCTTCCCGGCATGACCGCCACCGTTGACTTCGTCGTCGAACGGGTCGAGGGAGCGTTCCTCGTCCCCAACGCCGCCCTGCGCTTCAAGCCGACCCGTCCCGGCGGCGAGACGGCCGCGCCCGACGCAGAGGTTACCGGAGACGCGGCGACCGGCAAGGGGCGCCCCCGAGGCCCCCGGCTCTTCACGGTCACCGCGGAAGGGCGCCTGGAGCCCCACCAGGTCACGGCCGGCAGCAGCAACGGCCAGCAGACCGTCGTTACCGGTGACGATCTCAAGGAAGGGCTGTCCGTCGTCACCGGGGTGAACGCTGCGGGGTCCAAGCCGAAGGCGAGCTTCTCCCTCTTCGGCGCCATGCGCGGCAGGCCGTCACGATGAACGCCGAAACCCTCCTCGTTCGCGACGTGACCAAGGTCTTCAACCTCGGGGATGTCCAGGTCCACGCCCTGCGCGGGGTCTCCCTCAGCGTCCGCCAGGGGGAGTTCGTCGCCGTCATGGGGAGTTCCGGGAGCGGCAAATCGACCCTGATGAACATCCTCGGCTGCCTCGATCTGCCGACCTCCGGCGACTATCACCTCGACGGCGTCGCCGTCGGCAGTCTCAGCCGCAACCGTCTTGCTGACCTGCGCAACGAAAAGATCGGCTTCGTTTTTCAGGGCTTCAACCTCCTGGCGCGGACCACCGCCCTGGAGAACGTCGAACTGCCGCTCCTCTACGATCGCCGTCACCGGGTCGCCCGGCCCCATGAAGCGGCCGTCGAGGCGCTCACCCGGGTCGGTCTCGGCGAGCGCCTCCACCACCATCCCAACCAGCTCTCCGGCGGCCAGCAGCAGCGGGTCGCCATCGCCCGCGCCCTCGTCAACCAGCCGGCCATCGTCCTTGCCGACGAGCCGACCGGCAACCTCGACAGCCGTACCACCCTGGAGGTCCTCGCCCTCTTCCAGCAGCTCAATCGGGAGGGGTTGACCCTGATCCTCGTCACCCACGAAGCCGAGGTCGCCCGCTACGCCTCGCGCCGCGTCGAACTGCGTGACGGCCGGGTGCTGCGCGACGAGCCGGTGACGGCACCGCGGGACGCCGTCGCCGACCTTGCTGTCCAGCCGGCATTGGAGGAGGAATCATGAAGTGGCGCAAGCTCCTCAAGGTCGCCCTGCAGAGTATTGCCCGCAACAAGATGCGCAGCCTGCTGACCATGCTCGGCATCATCATCGGCGTCGGCTCGGTCATCAGCCTCGTCGCCCTCGGCGAAGGGTCGCAGAAGGATATCGAGGGGCAGGTCGCCTCCCTCGGGACCAACCTCCTGATGATCCAGGCCGGCAGCAGCCACATCGGCGGTGTCCAGGGGGGGGCCGGGACCCTCGAAGCCCTGACCATGGCCGATGTCGCCCTGCTGCAGAAGGATGCCCCGCTCCTCCAGGGGGTCTCGCCGGAGATCCGCGTGCAGAGCCAGGTCGTCGCCGCCGACCACAACTGGAACACCACCATCTTCGGCGTTTTCCCCGACTACCTGATGATCCGCAACTTTCCCCTTGCCTCCGGGGCTGTCTTCGGTGAACGGGACCTGGCGACCCGCGCCAAGGTCGCCCTCCTCGGGAAAACCGTCGCCGACCAGCTCTTTCCCGGGGAGGACCCGGTCGGGGCGCGCATCCGCATCCGCAACGTCCCCTTCCTGGTCGTCGGGATCCTCGCCTCCAAGGGCCCCTCGGCGATGGGGAGCGACCAGGACGACGTCATCCTCGCCCCGGCCACCACCGTCCTTTATCGCCTCGGCGACGGCAAGACGGTCCGCTCCATCGTCGCCAGCGCCGTCTCCGGCGAGCAGATGGCGGGCGCCAAGGCCGAAATCACGGCGGTCCTGCGGGAGGCCCATCGCCTTGCTCCCGACGCCGTCGACGACTTCCACCTGCGCGACCAGACCGAGATCAACCAGATGGCGACCCGCGTCACCGGCACCCTGACCCTCCTGTTGACCGCCATCGCCGGGGTCTCCCTGGTCGTCGGCGGCATCGGCATCATGAACATCATGCTGGTCTCGGTCACCGAGCGCACCCGCGAGATCGGCCTGCGTCTCTCCATCGGCGCCCGCCCCCGCGACATCCTCTCCCAGTTCCTTCTGGAGGCGGCGACCTTAAGCCTCTTCGGCGGCATCCTCGGTATCGTCGGCGGCCTTGGCGGCGCCTTTCTCGGCGGCCGCCTGCTCGGCATCAGCGTCGTCGTCAACCCCGGGGTGATCGTCGTCGCCGTCCTCGTCACCGGTGCCATCGGCATCTTCTTCGGCTTCTACCCGGCCCGCAAGGCTGCCAACCTCAACCCCATCGACGCGCTGCGCTACGAGTGATCGGGGCTTGCCGCTGGAGATAACTCCGTAAGGATTCCAGTACCTTTTTGATGACAAGGAGATGAAGGGGTCAAAGGGGGGGACGGTTTTTTTCGGCAAAGAGCGGGGAGATGACCGGAACCAACAGAACCTGCGCAGCCGCCCGTAACCGGACCTGGACCGGCGGGCGGCTATTTGCGTTTGAGGGGCGATTGTCAACGACGATCAAGTTGTTAGTGGGGATTGTCTCCTGACCAGGGGTGACCCTTGTGGTCGCTGGTCCTGCCGTAGCTGCCGGAAGGGAAAAAATCAGGGGCGGCCCGGTGGCCGCCCCTGAGGGTACTGCAATTCCCTGGTGCGGGACCGACGTCAATGGTTCAGCGGGACTCCGCCGGCGGCGACAAGGAGTGGTGCCGCGGCGGCGGAGGTGGCGAATTCCACGAATTCTTTGGCGTTCCCGGACAGGCCGCTCTCCTTGAAAATAAGCGCCAGGGTGTTGACACTCGGGTAACCGGCCAGGGTCGGCAGGCGTCCATCAATGGCGAGCATCTTCACCCTGGAGTTTTTCGCGACGTCATGAGGACCGAAACCGATGCCCGCCGGGTGGTCCTCGACGGCTGCAATCATCTCTTGGGTCTTGGTGGCGAGGAGTGCCTTGCTGGTCAGGCCGAGGTCCTTGAAACCGGGGAAACTGTTGCGCAGGACCTCCAGGGAGCTGTCGCCGTCCTCTCTGCGAGTGACGCTGATCGGCAGATCCTTGCCACCGACTTCCTTCCAATTGGTGACCTTTCCGGAGTAGATGGCACACACCTGCTCAGAGCTGAGCCCCTGGATATCGGCGATGGGATTGACGAAGAAGACGACCGGCACCAGGGCGAAGGGACGATAACTGAGACCATAGGCCCGCTCTTTTTCCTTGATGGGACGAGCGACCCGGCCGAGGATGGCCGCTCCTTCGCCGACAGCCTTGATTCCCCCGCTGGAGCCGATGCTGTCGGGAATTTGGATGCTCGCGTCGGGGTGGATTTTTTCGAAGCTGAACTTCAAGGCTTTGAGGATCATGACCCCGTCGCCGGTGCCGACAATGGATATTTCTTCGGCCATGGCAGGGGTGCCGACGAAGGACAGGACCAGGACCAGGGCCAAGGCTCGACTCAACCTCGCGATAAACCGAAAGCTGTCTTTCATCAAGATCTCCTCGAATAAATGTTAGGGGCCTCTGCAATAATTGGAGGCATCTTATACTGAAATGGGGTAGTTTTCTAGAATAAGTTCTAATGCGGCGGATTATTCTGCCAACAATGGTTTCGTGACGGGGGCCGCCAGGGGTATCGTGCCGCCCCGGTGACACCCGGTTCGCCCTGCAGAATCTCGCCGGCCATTTTGGCCGAAGCCTCGAGGTCCTCATCGCCGGGAGGCTTCTGGCCGGGGGTGGGGGGGGCTGAAATCGATGAGCAGGTAGGACCCGGTGGCGGGTGTTGAACGGGAAGCAGTGGAAGGAAAACAGCCATGGCGGGGGCGACCCAGCCATAAATAGTTTGTAATACATGTGTATTGCAGGAGAATTTACCAACCATCCCCACCTGAATAGTCCCCGCTTGATTACGGAAGGCGGGTTCTCCATCCTTCACCTAAGGAGGCAGTTATGGAACTCTACGGCGCTTCTCGCTTTCTTTCGCCCTTCGCCAGGTCCGCCTTCGTCGCATCGCAGGAACCGGGCCTGCCCTTCGAGATGACACCCCTCGACCTGTCGCGGGGAGAAAACCAGGCGGCTGACTATGCGAAACAATCGCTCACCCAGCGCGTTCCCACCCTGGTCGATGGCGACTTCGCCCGGTCCGAATCTTCGGCCATCGACGGGTATCTGCACCAGGCTGATGCGGGGCCGCCGCTGTGGGGTCGGTTGCCGCATCCTTCTGCCGGGCCGGTGTGGGTTGCCCCGGCGGGGCTGTTTCAAGCTGCGGGACCCGCATGAATCGTCATCGGCTCGCCGGAATTCCCGGGGGGGGACGGGACGTGACAACTCTTCCCGGGGAACCCCTGAGGATGGCCCTGGCCGGGCTCCTTGTCGAGTACCGGAACCGGCGCATCCTTGCCCCGTCCTTTGAGGCAAAAGGGATGGAGCGGCACGCCGGGGCGCTCGCCGAGCAGTGGAATGCCCGCTTTCCCGGCTTCCCGACCGAACATTTTCCCTACACCTCGCTCCGGGGGGAGTTTCATCGCAAGCAGCGGGACGCCCACCTGAAGGACATTATCGTCCGCTTGCTGGCGGACTGCGATGGTCCACCGCCCATCGTCAACCCCGCCTGTGTCTTCGGCGCACATGCCTGCGACCTGGCCCGGCGCTTGCCGCACCGGCAGGTGATCGGGACGGACATTGACCCGCGGTGGCATGCGCTGTACCGGATTCGTAAACTGGGGCATCTCCCCCGGAACTTCAGCTTCCGGCAGGACAATATTTTTTCCCCGCAACTGGATGTCACGCCGATCGCCGTCGTTTTCTTTGGTGCCTGCGGTTCTGTCACGGACGGAGCCCTGGACTATGCCATCGCCGCGGGGGCCCGATTTGTCATGTGCCGCACCTGCTGCCACGACAATATCGGCGGCAACCTGGCCGTCACCTCGCGTCCCAGCCTGGTCAGCCACTTCTTCCGGGCCAAAAACCGGGTCTACAACCGCCTGAAAAAGGCGCCGAAATACTCCGGCTATTACTTCTCACAAAAGTACGCTGACAACGCCTATCCCCGGAGCGTCGCCGGCAGGCGGTCAAGCACTCCGGACGAATTCCTGGCGGTGGCCCGGGACTCGGCGGAGAGCGACATCTGCCGGGCCATCATCGACCTGGACCGGTGTCTCTACCTCGTCGAGCATGGTTTTCTTGTCGAGTATCAGGGCGAGTTGCTGGTGGCGGAACGGGAAGTGTGAAAGGGCTATTGGGGGGGGCAGGCAGGCGAGGCTCCCCCATGCCGACGGTGGGAGGCGGACCGGCGTCAGACGTGGGGTGCAGAGGCCAAATGGGGCGGGCTGCTTTTTCGCAAAAGCAGCCCGCCGCCGTATGCGTGGTCGGAAAGTGACGATGCCGCTGCGAGTTCCCTCAGTTTCCGGTGCCGCCGTGGAGGGTGATGGAGTGGAGCAGGGCGGCCATCTCCCGGGCATCGACCGGATCTTTGAGGGTGTCGGTGAAGTAGAGGAAGAACCAGTAGGGATGGGCATAGCCGATCAGCCCGGAAAAGGCTTTCGGCGTCCCATTCTGTTGGTAGGTCGCATCCAGTTGGTAGACCTTCCTCGCGCCGGCGATGTCCGCGGTGGTAAAGTGGATCTGTGCCCCGGTGACCCCCGGTTCGCCCTGCAGAATCTCGCCGGCCATTTTGGCCGAAGCCTCGAGGTCCTCATCGCCGGGAGGCTTCTGGCCGGGTGTGGGGGGGCTGAAATCGATGAGCAGGTAGGAGCCGGTGGCGGGTGCGTAAATAAACCCCTGGTTCTGGGCCAGGCGCTTCATGGCCATGGCGGTCACTTCGGCGCGGGACAGGCTCTTGCCCTGATCCTGAAGGTCGTGCTCGACGTCGGCGATCATCGGCGCCACCAGCATCTCGGGAGGGGTTCGGCTGAAACTCCAGCGGGCGCTGGGGAGCTGAAAATCGATGGAAAACTGGGGATCGATCGACAGCGTTTCGGCGCCGGCGACCCACGGGCAGGCGAATAGCAGCGCCAGCAGCAGGCTGATGATACGCATTTCGCAACTCCTTTTGGCAACGGTAAGTGGTGCTGGATCAGGGACGTTTCTCGGCTTCAATAATAATAACAAACAATCGAGAATTAATTTTATGCCTGGATTTTTGCTTCACTCCGGTAGAAATCTTATCAAAATCAGAAGGGTTTACCACAGAGGACCCGGAGCCATTCAACCAACGGGGCAGGTTGTTTCCGGAGTCTCCGTGTCTCCAGGGAGCGAAACGGACGGGGGGTCAAAAAGACCCGAGGGCCAGCAGCGCCAGTCGGCCGCCGAGGAGGATCAGCAGGCAGCCAAGGATTGTCTGCAACGCCGGCTGAAACCGTAGAAACAACGGCTGCAGGCGCCGGTCGGAGATCAGCAGGGCGACGCAGGCGTACCAGGAAAAGGAGATCAGGAACATGGCGAGGTTGAGGAAGGCCTTTTCCCAGAGCGGCGCCCCGGGGGCCATCACCAGGGTGAAGAGGCTGAAATAGAAGGCCCAGGCCTTGGGGTTGGTGAGGTTGGTGAAGAGGCCGGTCCGGTAGGCCGACAGTGGGGCGAGGGGCACTCTGGCGGGCCGGCCGGCGTCGGTCGGAACGTTGCCCGCCCGCCGTCGGCGAAGGACCATGCCGCAGCCGAGCCAGACCAGGTAGCCGCCTCCCAGCAGGGAGAGGACCGTGGAGAAGTGGGGGAGGGCGGTGACCAGCAGCAGCAGCCCGAGCAGGCCGGCGGAGGCAAACAGGCCGCTGCCGGTCGCCACGCCGAACGCCGTGTAGAGCCCGGCCCGGCGGGAATCGCCGAGGGTCGTGTCGACGACCAGCAGAAAGTTCGGCCCCGGGCTGACGATCGCGAGGGTAAAGACCGCCAGCACCGCGGTGATGTTGATCCAGATGCCATCCATAACCGGCAATTCAGGCCCTGCCCTCGAAGGGCGGCAGGGAGTTCCTGCGGCCCATGAATAATCGGGGAAACCCCTCGGGGTCCCGAAGCAGATTCCCTCCGGCCCCGCGCTCCTGCACCGCTGTCATCCCCCCGCCAGCTTGACCTTCCAGCCACGTTTCGCCAACTCCGCCAGCAACAGGTCCCGATGATCCCCCTGGATCTCGATGACCCCGTCCCGCACCGTGCCGCCGCTGCCGCAGCGTTTCTTGAGCTCCCCCGCGAGAGTCTTGAGACCCGCGGAATCGAGAGGGACGCCCCGGATGATCGACACTCCGGCTCCCTTGCGGCCCTTGGTCTCCCTCCCGATCCGCACGATGCCGTCGCCCGGCGGCGGCGCCGCCGGCTTGCGGCACAGGCACTGAGCCGCCGGGCGTTCGCAGACCGGGCAGATTCGCCCCTGGCCGCTGGTGTAGACGAGGCCGCCGCTACGGTTGGCTCCGCCCTTCATTGCTGCTTATTCCGGGATTCCACGGGTGGCGGGGAGGGTAGGTTGGTCGCTGTTTCGAGGCGGTTGCGACCGTTGGTCTTGGCGCGGTAGAGAGCGTCGTCGGTTTCCCGGATCAAGTCTTCGATGGTGACGATGGTGGAGTTGGGGCAGACCGCAGCGCCGATGCTGACGGTCAGCTGCAGTCCTGCGAGGGGGCCGTCGAAGGACTGTTCGCTGGCGGCGTGACGGATGCGCTCGCCGACCTTGACGGCTTCGTGAAGGGGGGTCTCGGGGAGGACCAGAGCGAATTCCTCACCGCCGAAGCGGGACGCCAGGTCGTATTGGCGCAGGTGGTGGCGGAGGAGTTGGGCGAGGGTGACCAGCACTCGATCTCCCTGCTGGTGGCCGAAGCTGTCATTGACCTTCTTGAAGTGATCGATGTCGACCATGAGCAGGGCGAGGGGCGCGACGTGGCGTTGGCTGCGGCGGAATTCCCGGTCGAGGGTCGCCATCAGGGTGCGGCGGTTGGCAAGGCCGGTGAGGGGATCGGTGGCGGCCAGTTCGAGGAGCATCAGGTTGCTTTCGCGCAGGCTGTCCTGGAGGGTCTTGATCTTCAGCTGCACCTTGACCCGGGCCAGCAGTTCCCCGGGATCGAAGGGCTTGGTCACATAGTCGCTGGCCCCCTGGCCGAGGACCCGGACCTTGGCCTCCTGGTCGCCCTGGCCGGTGAGCATGATCACCGGGATGTTCTCCAGTTCCGGGCGGGTGGCGAGCAGCTGCAGGAACTTGAAGCCGTCCATCCCCGGCATCTCCAGGTCGCAGAGGATGACGTCGGCCGGCCGGTCGAGGAGAGCCCTGAAGCCCTCCAGGCCGTCCCCCGCTTCACGGTATTCCCGAAACAGGTTGGTCCGCTCCAGTATCTTGAGGATCTGCTGGCGGGCGACTTTGGAGTCGTCAATGATCAAAATGGAATGTTTCATAAGAAAGCCCCGTGTTTCCCGAATTTTCTGTCAAGGCGGCCTGCTTGTAAAGGGAAAAGGTGAGCCTCGCTGCGGCGACAAACCCGACTGGCCGGGATATACTGAACACAACGAGAGGGGTTCAGCTGAAAGGAGGCAGTCATGTCGTTGGGGAAAACCTGGTATACCCCCGAGGGAGCCGAAGCCAAGTTTGGGGTGAGCAAGGAGCAGGTTCTGCGCTGGGTCGAGGAGGGATTGGTGCGGTCGGAACGGGAAGGGGACAAAGTGGTCCTGGTCAATGGCGACGACTTGGGAATCAAGGTCGAGTCGCTGGTCAGTGACGCCCAGGGTTGAGAGGATGGCAGCCGTCGAAGGGACCTTTGACCTGGCGATCATCGGCGGCGGCATCGTCGGCTGCGCCACCGCCTTGGCGCTGCTGGAGCAGCGGCCGGGGCTGAGCCTCGTGGTGCTGGAGAAGGAGGGTTCTCTGGCGGCTCACCAGACCGGCCATAACAGCGGGGTGATCCATTCCGGCCTCTATTACCAGCCGGGCTCCCTCAAGGCCCGTAATTGCGTGGCGGGGCGGGATGCCCTTTACGGGTTCTGCGCAAGCCACGACATTCCCGTAGAGCGTTGCGGCAAGGTGGTGGTGGCGACCGATGGCGGGGAGTTGCCCTTTCTCGCCGAACTGGAACGCCGGGGACGCGCCAACGGCCTGGAGGGGCTGGAGCGCCTGGATGGCCCGGGTCTGCGGCGCTATGAGCCGCAGGTGGCGGGGATTGCCGGCCTCCACGTGCCCCAGACCGGAATCGTCGATTATGTGGCCGTCACCGAAGCCATGGCGCGGCAGGTGCGGGCCTTGGGCGGAACGGTGCGCACCGACGCCAGGGTCGAGCGGATCGCCCGGCGCGACGGCGACTTTCACCTTGCAACCCCCGGTGGGACGACCCTCAGCCGCTGTCTGATCAATTGCGCCGGACTGCAAAGCGACCGGGTGGCGAAGCTCGCCGGGGTGAGTCCGGGGGTCCGCATTATCCCGTTTCGCGGCGAATATTTCGTGCTGCAGCCGGCGCGACGGCACCTGGTCCGCAATCTGATCTATCCGGTCCCGGACCCGGCCTTCCCGTTTTTGGGGGTCCACTTTACGCGGATGATCGACGGCGCCGTCGAGGCAGGACCCAACGCTGTCCTGGCCCTCCATCGCGAAGGGTACGGGCCTTATGCCCTGTCGTTGCGGGATTGCTGGGAGACCTTCAGCTATGGGGGGTTCTGGCATCTGGCGGGACGCTACTGGCGGATGGGGTGGCGAGAGGTGCGACGCTCGTTCAGCAAGGGGCTGATGGTGCGCGATCTGCAGCGGCTCCTGCCGAGCTTGACAGCCGCCGACATCTCCCGCGGCGGGGCCGGGGTCCGGGCGCAGGCGGTCGACGGGGACGGCCGGCTGCTCGACGATTTCCGCATCGTCACCGGAGAGGGGATGATTCACGTTCTCAACGCCCCCTCTCCGGCGGCGACGGCGTCGCTCAGCATCGGCCGCAGCATCGCCGAAGAGGCGGGAGCGCATTTCGGCCTGGGGTGAGGAGCACCCCGGGCGGTGGGTTCAGGGGATTCCCGCCAGGGCGCCGAAGAGGAAAGGCTGGCTGGCGATGGTGATATCCCCCAGCAGTTCGAGTAGCGGAACCGTCAGGGCCGGCAAAGGGAACGTGCCGAACTGGATGCCGCGGACACAGCGGCGACCATGGGCCAGGGTCGGATAGGCCTTGCAGATGTCCGGTTTAAGGTCGTGGATCGCGCACCCTGAACTTTGCGGACCGGTTGGCTGTAGGAAGGGGCAGATTTCGATCCGCGCCTTGGTCTGGGGATCGACCCAGATCCAGCCGAGCCGGTTGACCCGCTGCACCAGATCGTCCCGCCCCATCTCCCGCCAGCGTTTCAGGTCGGACGCTGATGCATGCAGGTGGCCGCCAAAGAGCTGGCAGCACTGGCCGCAGGCCCGGCATCCTTTGGGACGCCTTTCTTGTCGATTTCCCCCGAGATTCAACCAATCCAACAACCGGTCAACCATGGCCACCTCCCTTTCGGCGGGTTGCTGACCCGCCGCCTCGGTCCGGGGCCGGCTCCGCACGCAAAACCGCCGCCCGGCTGCTGCCGACACGGCGGTTTTGCGTGGGAACCTGAAATTTTCGACCTCAGCATTTGCTCCTCCCCGGTCAGGAGCCGTTAATCATGCACTATTTTGATAGCGCGTTGCCGGGAGGGTTGTCAACCCAAAACCGGGGAATTCTCGGATTAATTGAATGGGGCCAAGGTCAACAACTCGATCCGCCGCAGTCGCAGCTCGGTTCCTCCCCGGTGAGCCAGCCGTGGATGATGGCGCTGGCGCAGCCGACCCCGGCCTTGACCGTAAGCGCCGTGACCGGGCAGTTGCGGGCGCAGGCGCCGCATTCCATGCAGCGGTCCCGGACGACGATGGCCGCCTTCTTCGCGGCCAGGGCGAAGACCCCGTGGGGGCAGACTTCGAGGCAACGGCCGCAGCCGATACAGGCCGGTTGATCCAGTTCCAGGGTCGTCACCCCGGAGAGATAGAGCAATCCCGTCGTCATTGTTTCATCCTCCGACAAAGCCTCCGAACACCCAGGCCACCGCGGCGATCAGCAAGGCTCCTCCCTGGAAGGGGATGGCCCGGCGCATCTCTTTCTCCACCCCCGACGGGGAGGTGTAGGTGGTCGATCCGGTAAAGTTCATGGCGCACCAGGAAGCGACCGCCGGCAGGGCCAGCAGGAGGGCGGCGCCGTTCCAGAAACCGAGCGTCCCCCGGGCCAGCAGGAGGCCGACGACGGCCAGCATGGCCCCGAGTTCCGCCCCCTTGACGGCAAAGGCGCGCCCCGGTAGCCAGGGGAGGAGGATCGGTGTCAGGACCGCTCCGGCCACTACCCCGGTCAGGCCGACGGCAATCGCCAGTCCTCCCCGCAGGAGGGCCGCCGCCGGGTGAAAGAATTGGGGGCCAAGGGCGCCGATGGCGAGGAGGCCGAGGCAGCTCCAGCCGATCTGTCGGGCCATGCCGGTCAACTCCACCGGGGTCAGGACCAGTCTCTCCCCCAGGGTGAAGGTCACCCGCCGCATCGCCGGTGTCGCCTTCATGCCGGCGGCCAGAAAGACCGCCACATCGGCGGCCCGCACCGGGCCGTAGATCACCCGGAAGCCAGTCTGACGTTCCACCAGGTGAGCGGCGACCCCGGGGGCGCCGAGTTGGGGGAGGACCAGGACCCGGTGGCTGACGACCCGCTCCAGAGCGGTCCCCCGGACCTGACGGACCACCTCTGTGGTGCCGAAGGTCCCCTTGCCGGCGGCGCACCAGACGTTGATCCCCTCCGTCTCCAGGACCAGGATCCATAGATGCAGTCCGGCCAGTCGGCAGCGGAGGGCATCGAAGGAGAGCTTGTAGTTGGCGGTGACGAGGACCGGCGAGCCGTCATGAGGGGTGCCGACGGCGTAGAGGCCGGGGGGGATGCGGTAGCGCCTTCGCCCCAACCCCCAGCGCATCTGCCAGCGGCCGAAGCTATCCCGCACGGCCAGGCGGGTGGCGACCTGGGGGACCGTCCCGGCCGGGGTCTCCAGCCAGTCGCTGACGAAGGGCCAGACCCGCAGACCGGGACGTTCACCGGTCAGCGCAGCGGGAAGGCAGGCGGGGCGGGGGGGACAGCAGGCACCGGCCGGCTCCGACCCGGAGAGGCCGGTCTCCGCGGGAAGTCGGTCAGTCTCCGTCAGCACTTCAGGCACCGCACCCGGCGGCGCTTTCGGTGGTCAACACCCCGTATCGGCCGCTGGTTCCGGTACACCGGATGGGGGGGCGGGCGAGAATTCCGGTTCGATGTCGTTCATCGGGTCAGTCTCCGTGTTCAAAGGAGCCGGCCGCCGGTTTTTTTGAGTTCGGCGTGGGCGTGGCGCAGCATCCGTTCGGTGGTGGCCCAGTCGACGCATTTGTCGGTGATCGATACCCCGTATTTGAGGTCGGCCAGATGCTGCTGGATCGGTTGGTTGCCGGCTTCGAGGTTGCTCTCGATCATCACCGATGAGATCGAACGATTGCCGGCGCTGAGCTGTTGCAGCACGTTGCCCAGAACCTCTTCCTGGCGCTCATGATTCTTGTAGGAATTGGCGTGGCTGCAGTCGACCATGATGGCATTGTTGAGCCCGGCCTTGGCGAGGAGGTCCTCGGTGCGGCGAATGTCTTCGGGGAAGTAGTTGGGGCTGTCGTTGCCGCCGCGCAGGACGATGTGGACGTCGAGGTTGCCGGTCGTCTGGACGATGGCATTGAGGCCTTCGTTGTTGATGCCGAGGAAGTTGTGGGGGTGGCGGGCGGCGCCCATGGCGTCGATGGCGATCTGCAGGTTGCCGTCGGTGCCGTTCTTGAAGCCGACCGGAAAGGAGAGGCCGCTGGCCATCTCCCGATGGGTCTGGGATTCGGTGGTGCGGGCGCCGATGGCCCCCCAGCTGACCAGATCGGCGAGAAACTGCGGGGTGATCGGGTCGAGCATTTCGCCGGCGACCGGCAGGCCGAGGTCGGTGATGGCGCAGAGCAGGCCGCGGGCCACGCCGAGCCCTTTGGAGATCTGATGGCTGCCGTTCAGGTCCGGGTCGTTGATCAGGCCTTTCCAGCCGATGGTGGTCCGCGGTTTTTCGAAATAGACGCGCATCACCAGCAGCAGCTGATCCTGCAACTCCTGGCCGAGGGCGGTGAGGCGCCGGGCATAGTCGAGGGCGGCGCGGGGGTCGTGAATCGAGCAGGGCCCAACCACGACCATCAGTCGCCGGTCCCGCCGGTGCAGGATGTCGACCACCGCCTGGCGGGCGTTGTAGACGTTCTCGGCACCGGATTCAGAGAGGGGGAAGACCTGTTTCAGGTCGGCGGGGGCGATGACCGGAGTGAGCCCCCGGATCCGTAGATTGTTGGTCCGTTTCATCGATCGATCCTCGTTTCGCGTGATGTGGGGACAACCGCCGCCGAGTGCGGGCGGCAGCTTCCTCCGGCCGGTACTCTAGCGGTTTTCCCGGGGAAAGTCAAAACCCCCGACACCTCTCTGGGATCGGGAAAGGGTTTGACACTGCGCCGGTCGATCAGCTATAAACTTAGCTTCAATGCGGCCTTGGGGCTCTTCCTCACGGCGCGTGAACGAGGTAGCCATGAATATCCTGCTTGGAACCCTGGCCGAGGTCATCGACCTCGTGATCCAGATTTACACCTATATCGTCATTGCCCGCGCCATCGTCTCCTGGGTCAACCCCGATCCTTACAATCCCATCGTCCGTTTCCTGTACCAGGCGACCGAACCGGTCCTGGTCCGCATCCGCCGGATGATCCCTTCCGTCTTCGGCGGTTTCGACCTTTCCCCGATCATCCTTTTGGTTGGTCTCACCCTGCTGCGTCGACTGCTCCTCGCCCTGCTGCAGCAAGCCGCCTTCCATCTGTAACGAGGTGCCCATGCGCATCACCCCCATCGACATCCAGCAGTACCAGTTCAAGACCCGCCCTTTTGGCTACGAGAAGGCCGGGGTCGATCACTTCCTGGAGTTGATCTCCGATGAGATGGAGCGACTGATGCGCCAGCACCAGGAGTTCAAGGAAGAGCTGGCCCGGACCCGGGCCTCCCTGGATGAGATGCGCCAGCGGGAAGCGATGCTCAAGGAGACGCTGGTGACGACGCAGCGGGTCACCGACGAGCTGAAGGCCAACGCGCGCCGGGAGGCGGAGATCGTTGCCGCCGAGGCGGAGCTGCGCGCGGAACGGGTGGTGCGCGACGCCGAGGACCG
>JBBQBQ010000006.1:0-29689 GCA_038317685.1 Desulfuromonadales bacterium
TGACCTTGTGGGGCTGCGGCAGCAACAAGGGTTCCAATGGGGGAACGGCCCCGGAGGAGACGGCTCACGCGGTCGGCATTGACGTCTGCGTCCAGTGCCACGATGTCAAGGGCGCAACCTGGTTGGCCAGCCGGCACGGAAACAACAACCTGAGTCCCTCCAGCCAGTATATACCGGGAGAATCGTCCTGCGCCGAATGCCACAACCCCCTGAACGACGGGAGCCGCATTCAAGCCGCCTTCGGCACCAAGGTTGAGAACCGTAACGTCGTCGGCTGTGAATCATGCCATGGCGGCGGCAGCCAGCATTATGGGCTTGGCCCGATCCCCCGTCCCGAGCCGGGGCCGGAAGTCTGCGGCGGATGCCACGATCGGACTGATCATCACGGTGAAAGTTCGATCTACGACAAATACCAAGCTTCCCGCCACGTGACGGGACCGATTGAAAGCGGCCAGGTCTGCCAGCGCTGCCACAGCCATGAAGGGGCCCTGGCCTCTGACGTGCGCGGTTATACCGGCGATAAGACCGTTCTCTACAGCGACGCGGCCTTTACCGTCCCCGGCAAATATGCCGCTCCGGCGATCCCGGAAGAGGAATTGTCCCCGATTCAGTGTGCCACCTGCCATGACCCCCACAGCGTGGGCCAGCAGCTGCGGACCGTCTTTGCTCCGAAGCCGAGCGGGGCCGAGGGAGCCGTATTGTGGGACCCGAATCACAGTGGGGGGACCACGACCGACCAGTTCGACCTCTGCACCAGCTGCCACAACTACAACAACAACGACGACATGTTCTTTGGTTCGGGCTCCGTCGCTTCCGGGACGGTCCCTTTCTACCACAACACCGCCTGGTATCGAATCCTCCCCTCCACCCATCGCGACAATCCGGCGACCGCCGATGTCATCGAGGGTTATGTCCTTCGCACCCAGGGTGAAAACCCCTGTTTCGATTGCCACGGCCACGAAATGAAAACCCTCACCCGGTATTCGAACACCAGCGACCCGGCCCGGGACGCGACCTCGACCATCTACACTGAATGGGCCCAGTCCGGCCATGCCGGGCGTTTGCTTACCAACAAATATGACGTCGCCCGCACCAACGGGGTCAATAATTCGAACTCGACCGACCTGGTCGATGCCGTCATGGCGGCCGGTGCCACCGCCGAGTCCGGCCCGGCCTGGGTTGAGGAAGGCTATGCCGGCGCCAGCGATGCCTGCAAGCGCTGCCACACCGCGACCGGAGCTTCGGCCTACCTGCGCGACCCGGCCACCTACAATCCCGCAACCCTCGACTTCAGCCACCTGAGTGGCGATCAGCGCGAAGTGCTCTACTGCTGGGGCTGCCACGAAAGCGCCAGGGACGGCATTCTGCATGAGCCGGGCGCCATCACCGCCGGCTACAAGTTCCGGGCCCTCGACGGCACCGTGGCCTTCGCCCAATTCCCCGATGTCGAGGCCTCCAACGTTTGTATCGCCTGCCATGCCGCGCGGGAAAGCGGTGAGTCGGTCAAGGCCATCAGCGACTTTACCAACGTCAGCTTCAAGAACTCCCACTACATGGGCGCTGCCGGCCTGATGTACGTCAAGGCTGGTTACACCAACTTCATTGCTCCGTCGACCTTCCTCGACGGCGTCAGCGGCACCACCTATGGCCAAACGCTGACCTCCACCGACGACGGCGGCACCCTGAGCAGTACCCACCGCAAGCTCGGCACCACCGCCATCAACGGCGACAGCCACAATCTCGCCAAGTTCGTCCCGGGATTTTTGGACTCTCTCGGCCCTTGCGTCGTCTGCCACATGGCCGACCTGAATGACCAGGCCAACCATTCCTGGGAGATCGACGGCAACGCCTTCACTAAGGTTTGCGTCAACTGCCACACCTCAGAAGGAACCACCACCCTCACCCCCGAAAACTTCCTGGAAGTTTTCGTCGATGAGCAGGCGATTCCTTTCGAAGATGCCCTGGCCCTGGCCGAAGCGACCCTTGCTTCCAGATACGGGATCACCTACAACAGCGCTTATCCGTACTGGTACAAAGGCGGGGTAGCCGTCAAAGACTGGACCATCGGCGGGACCGCCAATGGCGAGAAGGTGATGGGTGCCGCCTTCAACCTCAACCTGCTCAAACGTGACCCGGCGGCCTACGTGCATGCCCGGACCTACGCCCGCCGGCTCCTCTACGACACCATCGACTGGCTCGACGACGGCAGCGTCAACATGTCGACCGGTGCCACCGCGCTGGCCTGGAATTCGACCAAGTACGTCAAGGACACCACCGCCGGCGGGACCACCACGGAGAGCTTCAAGTATCTGGCCGGCTACAACCGCACCTCGCAGGCCTGGAACGCTCTGGAGCGCCCCTGACCTGAGTCCAGCACACCTTTGAAATGTTCCTAATCGCGGCCCCGCCTCATCAGAGGCGGGGCCGATTTTCTACGGTTCAGATCTTGATTCGCGGCTGAGGTTAAAGGCGTCTTCTTCGCCTGCCGTTGGCACGCCGCCGGCCTTGACATCCGGGCCACTTTTCTATTTACTTGCACAGGTTTGATCAATTTCTGCGGGGAACTCTCTGCAGACCGGACATTCTCAGCAACGGAAAGGAACCGGCATCCATGAATACCCTCGGCAAGATCGGATTTATCGGCGGCGGCAACATGGCGGAAGCCTTCGTCAAGGGGCTCCTCAAGGGAGGCCTGCCGGCCGGGGCGATGCTGGTCTCCGAGCCGAATGACGGCCGCCGCGAATTTTTACATGAACGTTACGGGGTTCGCTCCGGGATCGACAACCGGGAGGTGGTCGGAGCCGTCGATATCCTCATCCTGGCGGTCAAGCCGCAGATCGTCACCGAGGTGATGAGCGACATCGCCGGTGCCTTCCGGGGGGACCAATTGCTGATTTCGATCCTCGCCGGGGTCGCGACCCGGACTCTGGAGGCCTTTTTCGACGGCCAGCCCCGCATCATTCGCGCCATGCCCAATACCCCTGCTCTGGTTGGGCAGGGGGCGGCCGCCATCTGTGCCGGACGCTTCGCCTCCCGGGACGACCTGGGTCTCGCCCGCCGCCTCTTCGAGACGGTGGGAACCGTGCAGCAGGTCGAAGAAGGGCAGATGGACGCGGTGACCGGCCTCTCCGGGTCGGGGCCCGCCTACGTCTATACGGTGATCGAAGCCCTGGCGGCCGGCGGGGTACAGGAGGGACTGCGTCTCGACGTAGCTCATGCCCTGGCGGTGCAGACGGTCCTGGGGGCCGCGCAGTTGGTCAAGGAGACGGGAGAGCATCCGGCTCTGCTGCGGGAAAAGGTCTGTTCCCCCGGCGGAACGACCATCGCCGCCATCCGCGTCCTGGAAGAGCGGGGGTTGCGGGCGACGTTGATGGATGCCGTCGAGACGGCGACCCGACGCTCCCGGGAGTTGGGGAAGGGTTGACCCTGATTTTTCGGGGGAACCTTTTGAAGGAACTTTGGCAGGCCGGTCGGTTGACCGGCCTGTACCCGTTTGGGGAGGCACAAGCGGCTCCGGAAAATCCGATAAATGCATTGTTGCATATTGTATGCAGGTTGGCATAAACTGCGGCCAGTGTCTGCATCGAACCATGGAGGAGTCATGCCTGTCCGGATCGAACCCTTTCCGTCGGCCCCCGGGTTTTTCCCGGCCGCCTTTGACGCCACCGATCGCGGGGTTCTCATCCTCGATGGAAGCGGGCAGGTGGTCTTCCTCAATCGCCTGGCCGAAGACTGGCTTTCCCTGGCCCTCAACAGCTCCCTGGCAGAGCGGCAAGCGAATCTCTGGTTCCAGGCCCGACCGGTGGCCGCCGGGGAGCTGGCCCGGGCCGAAACCCCGCTGCGGCTGGCGGAGCGGGAGTTCCTGGTGACGGTCAATCCCCTGCGGCTCGAGGGGGTGTTGGCCGGAGCGGTGCTGATCCTGGTCGAAGCCGGCCAACTGGAGGAGATGGCTCGCCAGCTGCCGTCCCTGAGTACCCTGGCCCGGGAGCGTGACGCCATCATCGACTCGTCCTCCGACGGCCTGTTCGTCTGCGACGGGGCCGCCAACGTCCTGCGGATGAATCCGGCCTCGGAGCGCATCCACCAGGTGCCCGCGGAGGAGATCGTCGGCCGCAACTTGCGGGATCTGATCGAGGAGGGGTTTATCGACCGGTCGGCGGCCCTGGAGTGCAGCCGGAGCGGCAAACCGGTCACCCTGATGCAGAAGAAGGCCGGCCGCAAGTTGATGTCGATCGCCACCCCGGTCTTTGACGCGGCCGGGACGCTGGTACGCATCGTGGTCAGCGAGCGGGACATCACCGAAATTGATCGCCTGCAGCGGGAAATCGAAACCCAGGAAGCGATGAAGGACGAATTTCGTCTGCAGATTTTGGAAATGCAGCGCACCGAGCTCGAATCGCGGCGGGTCATTGCCCGCAGTCCCAACATGCTGAAGACCCTGCAGCAGTCGATCAAGGTCAGCAAGGCCGAATCCACGGTGCTGATCCTGGGAGAGTCGGGGGTCGGCAAAGGGTTGATCGCCGACCTGATCCATCAGCATTCGTCCCGCTCCCGGTCACCGCTGATCAAGATCAATTGCGGGGCCATCCCCGAATCGCTGATCGAGGCGGAACTCTTCGGCTATGAAAAAGGGGCCTTCACCGGGGCCTTGGAAAAAGGCAAGCCGGGCTATCTGGAACTGGCGGACGGCGGCATCCTCTTCCTCGACGAAATCGCCGAACTGCCTTTGGCTTCTCAGGTCAAACTGCTGCGGTTTCTCGAGGACGGCCGCATGACCCGCCTCGGGGCCACCTCCCCAAGGAAGCTCAACGTGAGGATTCTGGCGGCGACTCATCGCAATCTGGAGGAGATGGTGGCGGCGGGGACCTTTCGCCACGATCTTTATTATCGGCTGAACGTCATCCCGATCCAGGTCCCGCCGGTGCGGGAACGCCGGGAATGCCTGGTCCCTTTGCTGCGCCATTACCTCGATGACTTCTGCGAAAAGAACGCCTGCAAAAAACGCCTGACCGGTCCGGCCCTCGATGCCCTGGCCGCCTATCCCTTCCCCGGCAACGTGCGAGAATTGATGAACATCTGCGAGCGGCTGGTGGTCATGAGCGACACCGAGGTCCTCGACCTGGCCGATCTGCCGGCCCAGGTGCGGGTCCGGGAAGTCGAGCCGGCTCCCCTCGGCGAGGAGTGGCTGACTGGGATCTCCCTTCAGGAGGCTCTCGACCAGGTGGAGAGGCGGCTCCTAGTCCGAACCCGGGACCGCCTGCGCAGCCAGTCCGAGGTGGCGTCAGCTCTGGGTGTCAATCAGTCGACGATCGCCCGCAAGCTGAAAAAACATGGTCTGATTTAATCGGGGGAGTGTCTATGCAATATTGCATAGACACTCCCCGGTCTCTCTCAGGATCTTCTTTCCGGCCTCCCCCAAGCATTTCCCCTGCAGCTCTCCCACTTGTTTAATTATCTGATATAGTTGTGAAAAATTCAGCCATAGCGGCGTTCTGAGGAACAGAACAGGGTTTGGCACCCTCTTTGCTCCTTGTGATTGACAACGTTCCCGGCCATCGGGTCGGGGCAATCCAGAACCCGGAAGGGGAGCCTCATGAACCTGCTGAACAACGCCATCATCCGCATTCCCGTCCCGACCAACGAACCGGTCTATTCCTATGCCCCGGGGAGCGTCGAGCGTGCCCGGCTGAAGACCGCGATTGCCGAACTCTCCGCGACCAAAATCGATATTCCGCTGGTCATCGGCGGCCGGGAGATTCGCACCGGCAAGACCGCCCAGGTGGTGATGCCTCACGATCACCGACAGGTCCTGGGGCAGGTTCACCTGGCCGGGGCGGCGGAGATCAAGCTCGCCATCCAGGCGGCGATGGCCGCCAAGAAGGGTTGGGAAGCGCTGCGTTGGGAAGAGCGGGCGGCGATCTTCCTCAAGGCGGCGGAACTCCTCTCCGGCAAGTACCGCTACCGGATGAACGCCGCCAGCATGCTCTCCACCAGCAAGAGCGCTTACCAGGCGGAGATCGACGCCGCCTGTGAGCTGATCGATTTTTTGCGCTTCAATGTCTGGTACGCCCAGCAGATCTACAGCGACCAGCCGCCGATCTCCCCCAAGGGGATCTGGAATTTCGTCCAGCAGCGACCCCTCGAAGGTTTCGTGCTGGCGATCACCCCCTTCAACTTCACCGCCATCGCCGGCAACCTCCCGACGGCGCCGGCGATCATGGGCAACACCGTTCTCCTCAAGCCGGCCTCGAGCTGCGTCTATACTCCCTACCTCCTCATGCAGATCCTCAAGGAGGCGGGGCTCCCCGACGGGGTGATCAACTTCATCCCCGGGTCCGGCGCCGAAGTCGGCCGACTTTGCCTGCCCGATCCCGACCTGGGCGGGGTCCACTTCACCGGCTCGACCCGGGTCTTCCAGGGGATGTGGAAGACGATCGGCGAGAATATCGCCAGCTACAAATCCTATCCGCGCATCGTCGGCGAGATCGGCGGCAAGGATTTCATCTTCGCCCATCAAAGTGCCGATCTGCGCAAGCTGGCGACGGCGATGATCCGCGGCGCTTTCGAGTTCCAGGGCCAGAAGTGTTCGGCCGCCTCCCGGGCCTACGTCCCGGCCTCCCTCTGGCCGGCGCTGCGGGGAGAACTGGAACGGGATCTGGGGCCGGTCAAGCCCGGGCCGCCGACCGACTTTCGCAACTTCTTCAACGCCGTCATCGACCAGGCCGCGTTTGCCACCATCAAGGAGTTTATCGACCACGCCCAGGCGGCCCCGGACGCCGAAGTGATCATCGGCGGCGGCTGCGACGCCAGCGTCGGCTACTTCATCGAACCGACCGTTATCCTGACCTCCAATCCGCACTTCCGGACCATGGAAGAGGAGATCTTCGGCCCGGTTCTGACGGTCTATGTCTATCCGGACGCCGATTATGAGAAGACCCTGGAGCTCTGTGACCGCACCTCCCCCTATGCCCTCACCGGCGCCATCTTCGCCAGCGAACGGACCGCCGTCAGCGTGGCCATGAAGAAACTGGAGAATGCCGCCGGCAACTTCTACATCAACGACAAGCCGACCGGCGCCGTCGTCGGTCAGCAACCCTTCGGCGGAGCCCGCGCCTCGGGGACCAACGACAAGGCCGGTTCCTACCTGAATCTGCTGCGCTGGGTTTCCACCCGCACCGTCAAGGAGACCTTCGACGCCCCGGAAGACTTCGCCTACCCGTTCATGGACGCGGAATAGGATCGGCCATCCCCAAGGAGCAAGAGTCCCATGTCACTCTTCAATAGCGTGGTTTCCAAGACCATCATGCATGTCCCCGGCCCCATCGTCGGTTATTTCGCCAAGGGTTACATCGCCGGGGACAGGCTCGCCGATGCGGTCCGGGTGACCAAACGTCTCAACGCCGAAGGGGCGATGGCGACCATCGATGTTCTCGGCGAATTCATCACCACCCTGGAGGAAGCGGCCGGTTTCCGCGACGGTTGCCTTGACGTCCTCGAAACCATATCCAGGGAAGGCCTTGATGCCAACCTCTCCCTCAAGCCGACCCAGATGGGGCTGCTGCTCGACCCGGTGCAGGCCTTTGCCAATATCCGCAGCATCGTCGCCAAGGCGGCCGAACTGAAGAACTTCGTGCGTATCGACATGGAAGACATCGCCTGCACCGACGCCACCCTCGATTTCTACCGGCGGCTGCGGACCGAATTCCCCGGTCATGTGGGTGTGGTCCTGCAGGCCTACCTGCGCCGCACTCCCAAGGATATCGACCAATTGGCCGATGCGCCGATGAACTTCCGGCTCTGCAAGGGGATCTACAACGAGCCGCGCCGGGCCGCCTGGAAGGAGATGGCGATCGTCAACGACAGCTTCGTCCACTGCCTGGAGAAAATGCTGAGGGAGAAGGCCTATGTCGGCATCGCCACCCACGATTCCAGGTTGGTCTTTCACGGTGAGCGGCTGGTGCGGGACTTCGGTCTGACCCGCGACCAATATGAATTTCAGATGCTTCTCGGGGTTGACCCGGAACTGCGCTCGATTATTCTTGAGCAGGGGCACCGGTTGCGGGTCTATGTCCCCTTCGGCGCTTCCTGGTTGCCTTATTCGAAGCGTCGCCTCAAGGAAAACCCGACCATCGCCCGGCATGCCCTCCGGCAGATGATCGGCCTGCATTAGCCGCTCCGGAAAGTTGGCAAAAACTGTTTTCATCCGGGCAAACAAGTGTGTAATATGATGAACACTTTTTCCCGACCGATGGTTGTCGCAGCTGTTCAGGATCGTGACCGGTCCCCTAACCGAAAGAGGAGGAAAGTTCTGATGAAAAGAATGCTTCAGTCCGTACTGACCGTGGCCGCAGTGCTCTGCGTCGTGGCCGCTCCTGCCCTGGCCGCCGAAAAGCTGATCGTCGGGGTCCAGGCTCCGATCACCGGGGAGTATGCCAGCGAAGGGCAGGGGATCGATAACGCGGCCCGCCTGGTCGCCGAGCAGGTCAATGCCGCCGGCGGGGTCCTCGGCCGGCAGATCGAAGTCATTTCCTGCGACGATGAAGGGGCGGCGATGAAGGCCGCCATCTGCGCCAAGGAACTGGTCAGCAAAGGGGCCAAGCTGATCGTCGGCTCCTACACCTCGACCTGCGCCGAGGCCGCCCAGAAGACCTACTTCGACGCCAAGGTCCTGCAGACCTCCGACGGCACCAGCGACACCCTGACCACCCACGGCTACTGGACCTTCCTGCGCAACTCCTTCCCGAACAGCGCCCAGGCGATCTTCACCGCCGATTATCTGGTCAAGGAAAAGAAAGCCAAGAAGATCGTCGTCCTTTCCGACTTTTCCAGCTATGCGACCGGGCTTGCCGACGCGGTCATCGCCGAGATCAAGAAGGCCGGCGGCAATGTTATCGCCTATGAGAAGATCAAGGCCAACTCCCAGAACTACACTCCGATCCTGACCAGCATCAAAGGCAAGAACCCCGACGTCATCTACTTCTCCGGCTACTATTCGGACGGCGCCCAGCTGCGTACCCAGCAGGTCGGACTCGGCATCCAGGCCGATTTCGTCGGCGGCGACGCCAATGACAACGTCGACTTCTTCAAGCTGGCCGGCGCCGCCGCGGTCGGAGCCAAGATCATCAACGTGCCGACCCCGGAACTCCTCCCCTACGACGTTGCCAAGGATTTCCTGAAAGCCTACCAGGCCAAGTACCAGCAGGTGCCGCCGAGCATCTACACCCTTCTGAACGCCGACGGCATGCGCGCCATCCTCCATGCCTATGTTGAGACCAAAGGCTTCGACAACCAGAAAGCCGCCGAATACCTCTGGGCGATGAAACCGTACCAGGGGCTGACCGGACCGCTGACCTTCGCCAAGGACGGCAACCGGACCGGCAGCGGCTACATGGCCTACGAAATTCAGAAGGACGGCTCCTACAAGATCAACTATCGCCAGAACTAGTCCACGCTCGGCATTCTGCACCTGACGGGGGCCGCCGGGCTCAGCCCGGGCGGCCCCCGTCTTCATCCTTCCCTTGCCTCTGCCGGCGGGGTCGGATAGCTTCCGTGACCCGAGCGGTCCATCTTGAGCGAAAGCAGTCGGCTATGGATACTTTTCTGCAGCAGTTGGTGAACGGCCTGACGATCGGCAGCATGTTCGCTCTGGTGGCCCTCGGCTACACCATGGTCTACGGTGTCATGCGGCTGATCAACTTCGCCCACGGCGATCTGGTGGCGGCCTCGGCCTTCGTCGGCCTGACGGTCTACACCCAGGTGATGGGCGGGAAGGCGACCCTCGCCGCGGTCCTGGTGATCTTTACCGTGACGGTCCTGGTCATTGCCTGCCTCGGCGTCGTCCTCGAGCGGGTCGCCTATCGGCCGCTGCGGGACGCTCCGCGGCTCTCGGCCGTCGTCTCGGCCCTCGGCGCCAGCCTGGTGATCCAGAACGGCATCATGCTGATCTGGGGGCCGCGGATGCTGGTCTTCCCGGGGGATCTGATCCCCCAGATCACCTGGAACCTCGGCGGGGTCGTGATCAGCTTCATCCAGCTGCTGATCCTGGTCCTCTCCTGTGTCCTGATGGTCGGGCTCTACCTCTTCGTCGACAAGACCCGCATCGGCGCGGCGATTCGCGCCAGCTCCATCGACCAGGACGCCGCCAAGCTGATGGGGATCAACGTCAACCGGATCATCATGGTGATCTTCATCATCGGCTCGGCCCTCGGCGCCATCGGCGGTCTCTTCATCGGCCTCTATTACCGGGGCATCACCTTCAACATGGGGTGGCAATACGGCCTCTACGCCTTCGTCGCCGCCATCATCGGCGGCATCGGCAACATCCCCGGGGCGATGCTCGGCGGTCTCCTCCTCGGGCTCTTCAACGCTCTGATCGCCGGCTACGTGTCGAGCACCTGGGCCGATGCCTTCACCTTCATCATGCTCATCGGCATCCTGATCGTCCGGCCCACCGGGATTCTCGGTGAACGGGTTGCGGAGAAAGTCTGATGAACCTTCTGAATCGATTCGGTTACGCGGGCTTTTTTCTGGTGATCCTGACTCTGCCGGCGATCCTGGATGCGCGCTGGCTGACGGTGGGGACGACCTTTCTGATCTTCTCGGTGGTGGCCTTGTCGGAGGATATCATCCTCGGCAAGGCCGGCATGTTCAACATGGGGCATGCCCTCTTCTTCGGCCTCGGCGCCTACACCACGGCGGTCCTCAACAGCAGTTTCGGCTGGCCGATCGTGACGACTCTGCCGCTGGCGATCCTGATTCCGGCCCTCGGCGGAATCCTCATCGCCGGACCGATCGTCCATCTGCGCGGCGACTACCTGCTGGTCACCACCATCGGCTTCAACATCGTCTTCGTTCAGGCGCTGCAGAACGATGTCTTCGGGGTCACCGGCGGTCCCAACGGAATCTTTTCCCTCGACAGCCTGAGTCTTTTCGGCAAAAGTTTCGACAGCCCCCTGGCGGTCTACTATGCCGCCTTCCTGGTCCTGCTGCTGACCCTCTGGGTGATGCGCAACCTCCAGGCCAGCAAGACCGGCCGGGCGCTCCACTACCTGCGGGAGGATCATATCGCCGCCGAGTCGATCGGCATCAACACCCGGGTCTACAAAATCTTCGCCTTCGGCCTCGGCGCCGGCCTGGCGGGGCTGGCCGGCGGGATCTATGCCGTGCAGTACGCCGCTGTCAGCCCCGAGGCTTTCAACTTCATGCAGTCGGTCCTGTTTTTCGCCATCGTCATCGTCGGCGGCTCCTCGGTGCCGGGGGTCCTGATCGGGGTGCTGGTGATGTTCGTCCTGCCGGAGGTCTTCCGCGAGTTCGCCACCTGGCGCTATTTCATCTTCGGTTTCGCCATGATCCTGGCGATGATCCTGCGCCCGCGCGGCATCTGGCCGGCGAAGTTCGGGCGGGTCCCCAAGTATCTCCTGAAAGGGGAGCACCATGGCGGATAACCGGCTGATCCTGAACAACGTCACCAAGCGCTTCGGCGGGCTGGTGGCCGTCGATGACTTGAGCTTTCAGGTCGACCCGGGGCAGATCTACGGCGTCATCGGCCCCAACGGCGCCGGCAAGACCACGGTCTTCAACTGCATCACCGGCATCTATCGCCCCGAAGCCGGCAGCATCGTCTGGCGCGGCGAGGAGATCACCGGCATGACCTCCCACGCCATCGTCGCCCGGGGGATCGTCCGAACCTTCCAGACCATCCGCCTCTTCGGCCAGATGAGCGTCGCCGAGAACATTATGGCCGGCCGCCATATCAAAAGCAGCCAGAGCCTCCTGCACGGGGTGGTTCACACCCCCGGGTCGAACCGCGACGAGCGGAGCAACTGGCTCAAGGTGCGGGAGGTGATGGATTTTTTCAAACTCACCGAACATGCCACCACCCCGGTCAGCGGTCTTCCCTACGGGCTACAGCGCAAGGTCGAGATGGCCCGGGCGCTGGCGGTGGAGCCGAGTCTGCTGATCCTCGACGAACCGGCCGCCGGTCTCAACGACAAGGAGACCCTGGAACTCCTGGAGACGATCTACCAGATCCGCGACATGGGGATCACCACCCTGCTGATCGAGCACGACATGGACCTGGTGATGAACCTGACCGACTACCTGACGGTGATCAACTTCGGTAAAAAGATCGCCGACGGGACCCCGACCGAGGTCCAGGCCAATCCCGAGGTGATCGAGGCCTACCTGGGGAGCGAGGACGACGACGATGAGTAAAGACGAAAAACTCCTCGAAATCCGGGACCTCGAGGTTTCCTACGGGAGTATCGCGGCGATCAAGGGGATCTCTCTGGAGGTCCACAAAGGGGAAGTGGTGACGATCCTCGGCGCCAATGGCGCCGGCAAGACCACGACCATGCGCACCATCAGCCAGCTTCTGAAGGCCTCCGCCGGCAGCATTCTCTTCAAGGGGGTCGAGCTGACGGCTCTCCCCGCGCACAAGATCGTCCCCCTGGGAATCAGCCACTCGCCGGAAGGGCGCCGGGTCTTCGGCATCCTCACCGTCGAGGAGAACCTGATGCTCGGGGCCTACACCCAAAAGAGCGTCGATCGTCAGGTCCTCGCCTGGATTTACGAACTCTTCCCCCGGCTGCAGGAACGCCGCAAGCAGCTCGCCGGCACCCTCTCCGGAGGCGAGCAGCAGATGCTCGCCATCGGCCGGGCCCTGATGAGCAAACCGGAGATGCTCCTCCTCGACGAACCGTCGTTGGGGATCGCGCCGATCCTGGTCAAGGCGATCTTCAAAAAGATCCGCGAGATCGCCGACCGCGGCGTCACCGTCCTGCTGGTCGAGCAGAACGCCAAGGCGGCCCTCAAGCTCGCCGATCGCGGTTACGTGCTGGAGGTCGGCAAGATCGTCATGAGCGGGCCGGCCAGGGAGCTGCTCGCCTCGCCGAAGATTCAGGAAGCCTATCTCGGCAAACAACACTAACCAGCGCTGCGGCCGATTCTGGCCGTGCGCCAAGGAGTTCGCCATGGCCATCAAGGATATTCTGGTGCACGTCGACAACCGCGCGACCGCTCCGGCCCGGATCAATGCGGCCATCCGGGTGGCGAGAGCCAGCAAGGCCCACCTGACCGGCCTCCAGGTCTCCGAAATCCCCTATTTCTCCCTGTCTGACAGCAGTGCCGAGCTGGCCCGTGAACAGGCCCGACAGCTCTTTTTGGAGCAGACCGCGGCGGCGGGGGTCGAGGCCGAGTGGCTTCAATTCGACAGTGCCGGGACCGGTCTCAACCTGATTGAGATCGTCAACTTCCATGCCCACTACCGGGACCTGTTGATCGTCAGCCAGACCGACGTCTCCTCCGGGGACGGTTCGGTCCCGGCCGATCTCCCCGACCGGGCGGTCCTCGGCGCCGGCCAGCCGGTCCTGGTCATCCCCTATGCCGGCGCTTTCGAGACGATCGGCCAGCGGGTTCTGCTGGCCTGGCGCGGCGGCCCCGAATCGTCGCGGGCGGTGAACGACGCCCTGCCGCTGCTACAGCAGGCCCGGTCGGTGACGATCCTCTCCGTCATCACTCCCGGGGGCGACGGCGAAATCGGGCCGGCTTGCGGCGACCTGGTCGGCCATCTGGCCCGGCACGGCGTGTCGGCGACGGCGGAACAGTTCGGCCCGACGGGTCTTTCGGTCGGCGACATGCTCCTCAACCGCGCCGCCGAGCTGGGGAGCGATCTGCTGGTGATGGGGGCCTATGCCCAGACCCGGCGCGGTCTTCCCGGGCTCGGTGAGGTCGGCCGGCATCTGCTCCGCTTCATGACCGTCCCGGTCCTGATGTCCCATTGATACAGCCCCGGGCGGAGACCGACCTCACCTACGCCGCCATCCTCCGCTTCTGGAGCCCCCTGCTTGCGACCTGGCTGATGATGGCCGTCGAGGGACCGTTCCTGGCGGCGGTCATCGCCCGGCTCCCCGAAGCCAGGGTCGGATTGGCCGCCTACGGGGTGGCCTACGCCTTCGGCCTCATCGCCGAATCGCCGATCATCATGCTGATGAGTGCCGCCACCGCCCTGGCCAAGGATCGTCTGGCCTATCGCCGGCTGCGCAACTTCACCCTGGCCCTGAATGTCGGAATCACCCTGGCTCTGGGGGTGCTGGTGGTGCCGCCGGTCTTCAGAGCGGTCGGAGAGGGGCTGATCGGGCTGAGCCCGGAAATTTCCAGCCAGACCCATCTGGCCCTGGTCCTGCTCCTCCCCTGGCCGGCGGCGATCGGCTTCCGACGCTTCTACCAGGGGGTGCTGATTCGTCACCAGCGAACCCGCAGGGTGGCGGCGGGGACGGTCTTCCGGGTCCTGGCGATGGGCCTGGCCGGCGCCGGGCTGGCGACCCTGACCCATCTCCCCGGGGCCTGCGTCGGCACTCTGGCGCTTTCGACGGGGGTGGTCGCCGAGGCCTTGATGACCCGTTACCTGGCCCGCCAGGCGGTGGCCGAAACCCTGGCCACGGCGCCTGACGATCCCCGGGAGGTGCTTGGTTACGGCGACATTGGACGCTTTTACCTGCCGCTGGCGCTGACCCCCTTTATCGGCTTGAGCGTTCACCCTCTGGTGACCTTCTTCCTCGGCCGGGGGGTGGCACCGGTCGAGTCGCTGGCGACCATGCCGGTCCTGTATGCCCTGACCTTTCTGTTCCGGGCCGTCGGCCTCTCCTACCAGGAGGTCGCCCTGGCTCTCCTCGGCAGGCATCCCGGCGAATACCGCAAGCTGCGCAATGTCGCCTGGGGTCTCGGCGTCGGGGTTCTGCTGGTCCTCGGCCTGATCGCCTATACCCCCCTCGCCGGATTCTGGTTCGGGACCGTTTCGGGGCTGAGCCCTGCGCTCGCCGCCTTTGCCACGCCGCCGCTGCAAATCCTCTGCTGGCTGCCGCCGCTGACCGTCGTGATCTGCTTCCAGCGCGCGGTGCTGATGGCCGGACGCCACACCACCCCGATTTCCGTGGCGACCGGCATCGAGGCCCTGGCCATCTTTATCGTCCTCGGCGCGCTGGTCCTCAAGGCGCCGCTGGCGGGGATCGTTGCCGCGGCCCTCGCTTACCTGGCGGGACGACTGCTGGCGGTCGCCTGGCTGGTGCCGTCTTTCGTCCGCTGCCGGCAGCGACTTTTCGCCGCCGGCCTGCCCCCCGGGGGAGAGCATGCCTGAACACCGGAAAAGCACCGGCGGCGCCTGGTTCGTCCTGCTCGCCGCCACCCTGTGGGGGACCACCGGCACCTCCCAGGCCTTCGCCCCGGAAGGATTCGATCCGACCGTGATCGGCACCCTGCGCCTGGTCATCGGGGGGGCCGTCCTGCTGGCCCTGGCCCTGGCGCGCGGCCAGTTTCGCGGCGCTCCAGCCTGGCCGCTGCGTGCCACCCTCGGCGCGGCGATCTTCACCGCCACTTACCAGGTCTGCTTCTTCTGGGGGGTGGCCAAAACCGGGGTCGCCGTCGGCACCATCGTCGGTATCGGCAGTGCGCCGGTGGCCGGCGGGCTCCTTGGGCTGCTCTTCCGCGGCGAACGCCCGTCGCGGCGCTGGCTGATCGCCACCGGCCTCGCCATCGCCGGCTGCGTGCTCCTGGCGGCGAGCGGCGGAGGGGTGAGCGTCGACCCCTTCGGCATCGCTCTCGCCGTCGGCGCCGGCATCTCCTATGCCACCTATGCCCTGTTCGTCAAGGGGCTGTTGGATGACCACCCGCCCGATGCGGTCATGGCGGTCGTCTTCTGTCTCGGCGCCCTGCTGCTGCTGCCGCTCCTCTGGGGGGGGCACTTCGCCTGGCTCGCCCAGCCGCGGGGGATCGCGGTCGTCCTCCACCTCGGGCTGGTCACCGCCGGGGTCGCCTATTGGCTGTTCGCGCGGGGGCTGCAGACGGTGGGGGTGGCGACCGCCGTCACCCTGTCCCTGGCGGAACCGGCCACCGCCGGCCTGCTCGGGGTGCTGGTCCTCGGCGAAAGGTTGACCCTCGCCTCGGGAGTCGGCATCGGGCTGCTCTTCGCCGGGCTGCTGGTGCTGGCAATGGGGAGTCGGCGCTTGCCGAAGGCCGCGGACCAGGCGGCGCGGCCGGTGGCATAAGGGGCTGGGACTTCAACCTGCCGGGAAGGATGCAAGCGCCGTGATCGACCAGCGCAAAGCCACTCTCTACGGACTATCGGCGGTCCTGCTCTGGTCGACGGTGGCGACGGCTTTCAAACTCTCCCTGCGCTACCTGTCTCCGGCCCACCTCCTGCTCTACGCGGCCGTCGTCTCGACCTTGACCCTCGGCGGCCTTCTCGCCCTGCGCGGTGGGTTGGGAGCGGCCCTCAGGTCCCTCGGCGCCGAATGGCGGCAGTCCCTGCTCCTCGGCATCCTCAACCCGTTCCTTTATTATCTGGTCCTGTTCAAGGCCTACGCCCTCCTCCCGGCCCAGGAGGCCCAGCCCCTCAACTACACCTGGGCGATCACCCTGGCGCTTCTCTCGGTGCCCCTGTTGAAACAGCGGATCTCCGGGCGGGACCTCCTCGCCATCCTGGTGAGCTACCTGGGGGTGGTGGTGATCTCCACCAAAGGGGACCTCTTTGGTCTGCACTTCGCTGAGCCCCTCGGGGTGGCCCTGGCCCTCGGCAGCACCGTCCTCTGGGCCCTGTACTGGATCTACAATACCCGCAGCCGCCGCGACCCCCTGGCCGGGCTGTTCTGCAACTTCCTCTGCGGCCTCCCCTTCATCCTCCTCTGGTGCCTCCTGTTCACCGATCTTTGCCTCCCGCCGCTGCCGGGCCTGCTCGGCGCCGCCTACGTCGGCATCTTCGAGATGGGGATCACCTTCGTCCTCTGGCAGCTGGCCCTCGACCATTCGGAGAACACCGCCCGGATCGGCAACCTGATCTTCCTCTCCCCCTTCCTCTCCCTGTTCTTCATTCACCTGCTGGTCGGCGAGACGATTCTGGTCTCGACCGGCGTCGGCCTCGCCCTGATCGTCTGCGGGCAACTCATCCCGCAGCTCCGGCGGCGGCGCAGCGAAACCTGACCTTATCTCAGAGCGGACCATTTATCCGCAGATGACGCAGATGTCTACAGATAAGACCCTGATCAAGAAGTTTCATCTGCGTTCATCTGCGTCATCTGTGGAACGCCGGGCCTTCCGGTCCTGGGCTGGATTCAGGGGTGGGTGGCGAATCGTCGGGAGGGGCAGGGCCGCGGCCGTTGAGCGCCTCGTAAAGGGCGATCTGCTCGGCCATCGACAGCTTCTTGCGGCAGCCGCTGCGCAGGCATTGCCGGCAGCGGTCATCCGAGCACCACTGACACATGCGGCAGTCGGGGCAGGGGTGTTTCTGTTCCATGGCAGTCTCCTGCTCCCAGTCTACGGCGGGGGGGCAGGAACAAGCAAGGCCAGGGGTCTACATGCAGACCTTGAGGATCTGCAGCAGGTCGGTCTGGCCTTCGAAGATCTTGCGGATGCCGTCCATTTTGAGGGTTCGCATCCCTTCTGACAGGGCCAGCTGCTCCAGTTCGTCGGCCGGTAGCTTGTGCTTGATGCCGTCGCGGACTGCGCCGCCGCCGGGGAGCAGTTCGTGGATGGCGATGCGCCCCCGGTAGCCGCTCCCTTCGCAGACCTTGCAGCCGACCGCCTTGTGCAGGGTGAGGCTCCCGTCGAAGCCTGGAAGGCCGTCCTTTTTGAACCAGTCGGCACCGTAGCGTTCGACCAGCTCGGCGTATTCCTCCGGGGCCGGATGGTAGGACGCCTTGCAGTCGGTGCAGAGGCGCCGGGCCAGGCGCTGGGCCAGAATCCCCAGGACCGCGTTGGCGAAGTTGAAAGGGTCCATCCCCATTTCGATGAGGCGGACCGCCGTTTCCGAAGCGCTGTTGGTGTGCAGGGTGGAGAAGACCAGGTGGCCGGTCAGGGAGGCTTCGATCGCCGCCTTGGCGGTCTCGACGTCACGCATCTCGCCGATCATGATAACGTCCGGGTCGCCGCGCAAAAAGGAGCGCAGGGCGTCCGGGAAGTTGAAACCGATCTTCGCATTGACCTGCACCTGGCGCAGCCCCGCCTGGGTGATCTCCACCGGGTCCTCGGCGGTCCAGATCTTCTTGTCCGGTTTATTGATGTAGGCCAGGGCGCTGTGCAGGGTGGTGGTCTTGCCGGAGCCGGTCGGACCGACGCAGAGGATGATGCCGTAGGGTTTGACCAGGAGTTGTCTGAAGACTTTCAGGTTTTCGGGGGTGAAGTTCATCTCGCCCAGGGCGAGCGGCTTGGAGTTGGAGAGGATGCGCAGCACCGCGTCCTCCTGGGCACCGACGGTGGGGGTGATTTCGACCCGGTATTCGATGGCGCGGCGTTCCGCCCGCAGCAGAATCTTGCCGCTCTGGGGGCGGCGATGCTCGGCGATATCGAGCTTGGAGATGATCTTGATGCGGGCGATGATCGCGTATTTGTAAGCGGCGGCAATCTGGTGGGCGATGCGGCAGATGCCGTCGATGCGGTAGCGGACCCGCATTGGCTGGCTGCCGGGCCCCGGTTCGAAATGAATGTCGGAGGCCTTCTGCCGGTCGGCCTCGATCAGGATAGTGTTCACCAGCTTGATGATCTGCGAATCGCTTTCGGAGAACTTCGAATCGACCTGCTCTTCCTCGACGGTCTCGACTTCGTTCGCCAGGGCGCTGATGAGGCTGGAGACCTGGCTGGCGGATTTGGCATAGCAGCGGTCGATGGCGGCGGAGATCTCCCGCGACGGCGCCACCACCATTTCGATGCTGCAGTTGGTATGAAAACGCAGGGTATCGGCGATGGTCGGATCGGTCGGCTGGGAGGTTGCAACGACTAGCGTCCGTCCGCGCAGCTCAATGGGAAGAACCTGCAGGGTGGTGACCAGATCCTGGCTGAGGGAACGCAAGGTGGCGAGACTCGGAGAAACGGTTTCCAGGTCGATAATCTGCAGGTTGAATTTGGCAGCCAGGGCCGAGAGAAGCTGGTCCTCGGTGATCAGGCCCTTCTCGATCAGCAGTTCTCCGACCCGCTTGCGCTTCCCGGCTTCCTGGGTCGCCAGGGCCTCCTCCACCTGGGCGCGGGTCACCAGACCGGCGGCGATGAGGATGTCTCCGACCCGGGCTTTCGCCGGCACCTTCACCAGCACCGCCGGGTCCTGCAGGGTGAGTTCCAGGGTCTCCCGGGCGATTTGGCCCGATTCCGAGAGGATCTCCCCGATGCGGCGGGTGCGCAGCTTCTCCTGCTCCCGCAAGGCCTCCCGGATTTGGGGATCCTGAACCAGGCCGCGCTCCTTCAGGATATTCCCGATGGGCCGGCTCTGGCTGCGTTGCCGGAGCCCGTGATTGGTGAAGAAGATGAGATTGAAAGGGGGCGCGAGCCCTTGCGGAATGCCGAAGAAGCCGTTTTTGCCGCCGTCGCGGTCGGAGGGATGGATGGTGAAGGTCTCCCCGGCGGTGGTCGTCACCGTCTCCTGTTGTTCCTCGCTTCGCTTGGTTTCCGTATCTACCGCGGCATCCGCCAGCAACAGGTAACTGATGTCGGTGAGGGGATAGATCAGGCGAATCTCGCCGGGACCGCAGATCGTCTCGACTTCATCACGCCGGGGGTCGAAGGGAGGGACCAGGATCGCTTCGATCGTCTCGCCGTTGATCAGTTTGATGCGGAGATTGTTGGCCACGGAACACCTCGGAGGTAGGGACTGCGGGTGGAGTCTTCCGGTCGGCGCCACGGCACCGCTGGGAACCCCTATATTTATAGCGGAGATTGGCGGAAATTAAAGGGAAAATAATCAGGGATTGCCCCTAAACCGGACCTCCCGCCGAGGCCAGGAGGGTCAGCCGCCGCTGCCGGAGATAGCCGGCCTCGCAGGCCTCGCTGGCGACCATCAGGAAGACCGCGACGGCGATCCCCGGGAAGGTGACCGGCACCGCCAGCAGCAGTCCCCAGCAGGCGAGGAGGAAGAGGACCTTGTAGACGGTGGAACGCCCCAGTTCGAAGGTGCGGCGACGTTCGGTGAAGTAGCCGCGCAGCACCGTGGAGGCGCCGTAGAGGAGGGGATAGAGGGCGCTGAAGGCGAGGGGGAGGGCGAGGTAGGCGCACATCGCCGGGTCGAGGCCCAACAGCCCCGAGAGGATCGGGTTCCGCAGCGGGAAGGCGACCAGGACCAGCAGGACGGCCAGGGTTCCGCCGATGCGGCGGTGGAACCGGACCATGGCCTGATAGTCTTCGGGACCCCTGGCCAGGGTCAGGTAGGCCTGCTGCAGGTTGCGCAGGGGGCTGGCGAGGAGGAAGAGGAGGCCGCGCAGGACGCCGAAGGCGGCGAGGGCGATGGTGGCGTCGGGGAGGCGGCCGAGGATGGCGCTGATCAGGATCGGGACCGCCTGCTGCAGGCCGGAGGCGTAAGCGAGGGGAAAACCGAAACGCACGATCTCTCCGAAACCGGGTTCGTGCTCCGGAGGCGGGAGGGTCAAGGGGGGCAGGCGCAGAGCGAACCAGGCCATCACCGCCGTCTCCACCGCCACGCAGCCGAGGAGGCCGAAAGCCCCCAGGGTCACCCCGGCGAACCAGTGGCGGCCGACGATCAGGAGGACCAGCAGGGCGCCGACCCGCACCCCCGAGGCGAAGGAGACGAGGGCGGTGCGCCGCTGCTGCATGACCAACCCCTGGAAAAAGCCGCGGAAGCCGGTGATGAAGGGGAGAAAGGCGAGGAGTCCGAGGGCGTGGCGAGCCTGGTCCGCCACCACCCCGTCGATGCCGAGGCAAAGCAGCAGGGCCCACGCGCCGACCGGGGTATAGGCGAGCACCATCAGGATGGTCGAGACATAACCGGCCACCAGCAGCACGAAGCCGATCGTCCCCCGGGTGGAGCGGCGGCCGAGCACCATGGCGATCGTCACCGTGTGGTTCTGATAAGCGGGGGAGGCAATAAAGAGGTGGACGATCATCGCCACCGAGAAGGCCGCCAGCGCCGTGACGTAATCCTCCTGGCGGGCCAAAAAGGCGTTGATGACCGAGTGGGAAACGCTCATCAGCTGCACGTTGAGCAGGAGCGGGAAAAAGAAGAGGGCGATCTCCTTCTGGCTTAAGGGGCGGGCGCCGGTCACGCTCCCCCCAGCGGGAAGAGGCGCGGCAGTTCGGCCGGGGTCGCAGCTGTGAAGTCGCTTGCCAGGCCGTCCCGCTCCCCGATCCCCCAGGTGCAGAAGCAGGTGGCGACTCCGGCGGCCCGCCCGGCGCGCAGGTCGGTGTGGTGATCGCCGATCAGCACCGCCCCGGCCCGCCCGAATCGCAACTCCTCCAGTGCCAAGAGGACCGGCGCCGCCGCCGGTTTTTTCTCGGCGCAGCTGTCGCCGCCGACCACCACCGGAAAGTAGCCATCGAGATTGAGCCCCCGCAGCAGGACCAGGCTCATGGCCAACGGCTTGTTGGTGACGACGGCCAGGGGGAGGTGGCGCCGCTCCTCCAGGAAGGCCACGATCCCCGGATAGGGGCGGGTCTGCTCCAGCAGGTGGGCGCCGTAGAGCTCGAGAAAGCGGGCCAGCCGGGCCGGGGTGAAGGCCCCCGCCGGCAGGGCCCGGGTCACCAGGGCCGTGGCCCCGTCGCCGACACAGGAGCGGACCGTGCCGAGAGCCAGGGGCGGGAGGGACAGTTCGTCGCGCAGCAGGTTGACCCCCGTCGCCAGGTCGGCGACGGAGTCGACGAGGGTGCCGTCGAGATCGAAGAGAAAAGTGGTGATCGGCATCGGCAGAGGTCGGGGAGAAGGGTTGAGGGACGGTCGCGGGAGCAGCTCCCCGTTAGCGGGGGCGCTCGCCGAAGAGGGCGGTGCCGACCCGGACCAGGGTCGCCCCTTCTTCGATCGCCACCTCGAAGTCGTGGCTCATCCCCATGGAGAGCTCGGTCATTGTGGTCCGGGGCAGCGCGAGGCCGGCGATGCTTCTGGCCAACTCCCGCAGGCGGCGGAAGTGAGGCCGGACCGCCTCCGGGTCTTCCTCCCAGGGGGGCAGGGCCATCAGCCCCCGGATCCGCAGGTGGGGGAGCTGTGCCGCTTTGGTTGCCAACTCGATCAGCCCGGCTGCGTCGGTGCCGCTCTTGGTCGCCTCACCGCCGAGGTTGACCTGCAGCAGGATCTCCGCGTCCCGGCCGAGGTTGCCCCACTGGCGGTCGATCTCCTCGGCCAGGGAGATGCGGTCGACGGAGTGGATCAGCGCCACCCGCTCGCGCAGATATTTGACCTTGTTGGACTGCAGGGCGCCGATGAAGTGCCATTCGACCGGGAGGCTGATCCCGTCGGCTTTGGCGACCAGCTCCTGCACGTAATTTTCGCCGAAGAGCCCCTGCCCGGCCCGGACCGCCGCTTCCACCTCCGCCATCGGCACCGTCTTGGAGACCGCCACCAGCCGCACCGTCCCCGGGTCGCGCCCGGCGCGATGGCAGGCGGCGGCGATGCGGGTCTGGATGGCGGCGAGGTTTTCGGCGATAGTCATGGCATCCTGCTTAAGTTGGCAGCTCGAAGAGGGTCGAACAACCACCTGGTCTATCCGCCGATGACCCAGATGTTCGCAGATAAAAACCCGAAATTAAGGCTTGGTCCTTGATTCCATCTGCGTAAATCTGCGTCATCTGTGGACAGGAATGATCTGGCCCTCGGATTCCCCCCGCCAAGGAGTTGAAACCTATGGGGCCGGCTCGAAGAGTCGCACCGCCCCGAGGCGCTCCAGGACCTCCACCACTTCGCAGAGGGGGAGGCCGACGACGTTGCTGTAGCTCCCCTCGATGGCCAGGACCAGAAAGGCGCCGATCCCCTGGATGGCGTAGGCGCCGGCTTTGTCGAAGGGTTCGCCGGTGGCAATGTAGCCCGCGATCTCCTGGGCTGTCAACTCCTTGAAACGGACCGAGGTCGTCACCACCCCGGCGACGATCGCGCCGCTCTGGCGGTCGAGGACCGCGTAGCCGGAGAGGACCCGGTGGCTGCGTCCGGACAGAGACTTGAGCATCGCCGTCGCTTCCGCCGCATCGCGTGGTTTGCCGAGGATCGTCGCATCGCGCAGGACGATGGTGTCGCTGCCGAGGAACCAGCGGCCCGCAACCTCGGGACGGCCCGCCACCTCCCGGGCCTTCTCCCGGGAAAGGCGCAGGACGTGTTCCTCCGGAGTTTCGCCGGGGAGGAGGTCTTCGGGGATGGCGCTTGGCGCCACCGAAAACCGCAGACCGAGGCGGGCCAGCAGTTCGCTGCGGCGCGGCGAGGCGGAGGCGAGGACCAGCGACGGCGGGGCGGTCATGACTGCTCCCCGACGGCGAGACTCTGGCGCCAGGCTTCCAGGTCGGCGAGAGCCCGCTCGGCGAGGGCCAGCCGCCGGTCGCTGCGCTTGCGCAGACGTCCCTCCAGCGGCGGGAAGAGGCCGTAGTTGACGTTCATCGGCTGGAAGTTCTCGGGCGCGGCTGCGCCGAGGTGGGTGAGGAGAGCGCCGAGGGCGGTCGTCGCGGGCGGCAAGGGGAGGGGCCGCCCCTGCACCCGGCAGGAGGCGAAGATCCCGGCGAGAAAACCGCAGGCGGCCGACTCGACGTAGCCTTCGACGCCGGTGATCTGGCCGGCGAAGAAGAGTCCCGGATGCCCCTTCAGTTCCAGGGAGCGCTCCAGGCAGGCCGGGGCGTTGAGGAAGGTGTTGCGGTGCATGCTCCCCAAACGCTCGAAGCGGGCCTGCTCCAGCCCGGGGATGGTGCGGAAGATGCGCTGCTGCTCGGGGTAGGTGAGTTTGGTCTGGAAGCCGACCAGGTTGAACAGGGTGGCGTGGGCGTTGTCCTGGCGCAGCTGCACCACGGCGAAGGGCTCCCGGCCGGTGCGCGGGTCGCGGAGGCCGACCGGTTTCATCGGGCCGAAAGCGAGGGTCAGCTCCCCCCGCGCAGCCAGTTCCTCGATCGGCATACAGCCTTCGAAGTGGACGACCTTCTCGAACTCCCGCCCCGGGACCTTCTCGGCGGCGCGCAGGGCGGCCACGAAGGCGAAGTACTCCTCTTTGGAGAGGGGGCAGTTGAGGTAGTCGTCCCCCCCCTTGCCGTAGCGCGACGCCCGCCAGGCCTTGGACAGGTCGATGGAATCGGCGGCGACGATGGGGGCGATGGCGTCGTAGAAGTAAAGGTGCTCGCTGCCGGTCAGCTTTGCGATCTCACCCGACAGGGCTTCGGAGGTGAGGGGGCCGGAGGCGACGATGGTGGTGCCGGCCGCGGGAAGTTCCGTCACCTCCCGGCGGATCACCTCGATCCCCGGATGCCCTTCGATGGCAGCGCTGAGGTGGCGGGCAAAGGCCTCCCGATCGACGGCGAGGGCTCCCCCGGCGGGGACCGCGGTGGCATCGGCCGCCGCCATGAAGAGGGCGCCGCAGCGGCGCAGTTCCTCCTTGAGGCAGCCGACGGCATTATTCATCCCGGCGCCGCGTAAGGAGTTGGAGCAGACCAGCTCGCCGAGGTCGGGGGAGGCGTGGGCCGGGGAGAAACGCTCCGGCTTCATCTCCAGGAGGGTCACGCGCAGGCCGTGGCGGGCCGCCTGCCAGGCCGCCTCGCAGCCGGCCAGGCCGCCGCCGATGATGGTGATATTCGCTTCAGGCATGGGGTCCCTGGGGCGTTGGAAGGTTGGCAGGGGGACGGCATAGCGGGTCAACCGGCGGGCAGGATAACACATTCAGCGACGATCCGACACCTGCCAGTGATTGCCCGCCAGGGGCTTGATCAAAACCGACGGCCGGCCATCACCCATCGAGCATCAGCCGCAACCTGCCCAGGAGTTCCAGCGGCTGGAACGGCTTGTTAATGAGCACCACCTCTTCCTCGTCCACGTTGCGATTTCGGAGGAAGTCGGCGGTATAGCCGCTGGAGAAGAGAATCTTTGTCCCCGGGTGTTGCCTCCAGATCTCGTCTGCCGCCTCCTTGCCGCTCTGCTTCGGCATGATCATGTCCATCAAAATCAGACCGATCTTGTCACGGTGGGCGGTGAAATGGGCCACGGCCTCCTTGCCGTCGGCCGCCAGGATGACCTTATAGCCGTAACCGGTCAGGATTTTTTCGACCAGGGTGGCAACCGCGGCATCATCCTCGGCCACCAGGATGGTCTCACCCCTGCCGAAGGCCGGTGCCGGTTGGGGCTCCGTTTTCCTTGGGAAACCAACCTGTTCCAGCAGCGGCAGGTAGATCCGGAAAGTTGTTCCTGTGCCCGGTTCGCTGTAGAGATTGATAAAGCCGTTGTGCTGCTTGACGATTCCGTAGACGATCGCCATGCCGAGGCCGGTCCCTTTACCGGTCTCTTTGGTGGTGAAGAACGGCTCGAAGATCTTCTTTTGAGTCTCCACGCTCATGCCGCAGCCCGTGTCAAAGACGGAAACGACCGCAAAGTTGCCGGCCTGCCCAACGCCCTGAGCCTCAACGAAGGACGCATCAATCTTCTGGACCCCGGTCTCAATGGTCAACAGGCCTCCTTGCGGCATGGCATCACGGGCGTTGGTGGTCAGATTGATCAAGACCTGTTCTATCTGCCCGCTGTCGACGGAGACCGGCAGGTCACCCGGATGGAAAATGGAGGTCAGGGTGATGTCTTCTCCGATGACCCGCACCAGAAACTTCTGCAGATTCTGAACCAGGTCGTTCAGATTCAGAATTTTGGGGTCCATGACCTGTTTACGGCTGAAGGCCAGCAGCCCATTGGTGAGTTGGGCGGCTTTTTCGGCTGCAGCCATGATCTGGTCCAGCCTGTCCCGCTGCTGCTCATTCAGGTTCTCCCCCATTTTTAACAGGCCGCCATAGCCCATGATCACCGAAAGAATATTGTTGAAATCGTGGGCCACCCCGCCTGCCAACTGGCCGATCGCCTCCATCTTCTGGGATTGGCGGAGCTGCTCCGCCAGGAACTTTTGCCCGGTGATGTCATGAACGATGGAATGTTGCAGGACCTTGCCCTTTGATTGGATGTTGCTGCTGAAGACCTCCACCTCCCGGATGGATCCATCGGCCAGCCGGTGGCGAAACTCGAAATGAACCCGTTTTTCGGCCGCGGCCCGCGCCCTCTCCTCCCGAATTTCCTCCGCCGAAAGAGTGTTGATCTCCTGAATTTTCATCTGTTTGAGCTGTTCCCTCGGCCATCCGTAAAAATTCACCGCCGCTTCATTCGCGTCAAGGATCGCGCCCGTATCGGAATCGATCATCAGCTTGACGGCGCCGTGATTATCGAACAGATTCCGGTAAAATCGCTCGCTTTCGGCGAGAGCACGTTCGGCACGCTTGCGCTTGGTAATGTCATGGGCCATGCCGCGAACAATCGGCGCCGCCACGCCCCCGGTGCGCAGGGTGTTTTGATATTCCCAGATGCGTTGCTCACCGGTCTTTGCCAATATCGCCATGAGCCCGCTTGCGGATCCCTGCGCCGTGATGGTTTTCAGGTATTCATCAAATTGATGGGCGGTTCCCGGGACCAGAAAATCACCCAGATTCTTCCCCAGCAGGGAGTCCCGGTCATAGCCGAGGACCTCCGCAGCCCAGGGGTTCACGGAAAGGAGGCGTCCTTCCAGATCGTGGGTGCAGATGAGGTCCTGACTGTTTTCCACCAGGTCGCGATACCGGTCCTCGCTCACCAGGAGGTTTACCTCCGCTTCCTGTCGTTCGAGGAGCTGCCGGGTCAGGTTTTGTTTGGTTGCCTGCAGGTCCGTCAAGGTGCGGAAAGCCAGGAACTGATCCGAGAGGATCTTGCCGACCAGGATCGTCGCCAGCGGATAGAGGAGAATCACCGGCAGGCCAAGGCTCTTGATAACCGTCAGTCCGGTCCCTTCGGGAAGGGTGAACATCAAAGCGAGCATCGTCAGGTGAACGACCAGGCCGAAGCCGTAGAGCTGCCCCGTGGAGGGCGGTAGATCCTCCCGTTTGAACCGGGAATGGACCAACAGGCCGATCCCTGCCGAAGCGAGGATCACCAGCACGCCCGTGAGGGTCCCGGCTCCGCCCATGGCCAGGCGACACCCCACCGCCATGGCACTGGCGACGGTCGCGGCCCAGGGGCCGAAGAAGAGGGCGCAGAGACTTAACATGATGGAGCGGCCGTCAAAAATCAGGCCGGGTCCCATATTCAGCGGGTGCAGCATGCCGAGGACGGAGGCTCCGCCGAAGAGGAGGCCTTGCAGCAGCAGCCCCAGGCGCGTCGGCCGGCTCCAGTGCTTGTCGATAAAGCCGGAGACAATGCTGAGGGCCACCAGTAGCGCCAGGTTGAGGATCAAATCGATATAGATCATGACTGCCTTTTCCCCTTTGGAATTCGGCTTATCTTCGTGTCCAGCGTGCCGAGCCTAACCTGCCTCCACCCGATTGCGCCCGTTTTCCTTGGCGAGGTACAGGGCGTCGTCGGCCCGCTTGACCAGCTCGTCGTCGGACCGGACCATCCCCTCACCCATGGTTGCCACCCCGAGGCTTAAGGTCAAGACCTGTAGCGGCAGCGATTTGGGATGAGCCAGGGTGAGACCTTGAACGGCCGCCCGGACCTGCTCGGCGACATGGCGGGCGCCGTTTTCGGGGGTGTTCGGCAGGAGGATAATGAACTCCTCGCCACCGTAACGGGCGCAGAAATCGGCGGGCCGCTTCAAGCTCCCGGCGATGGCCTTGGCCACGGCCTTCAGGCATTCATCGCCGGCGGCGTGGCCATAGGTGTCGTTATAGAGTTTGAAATGGTCGACATCGCACATGATTACCGACAAGGGGGCGCTCTCCCGTTTGGCGCGCCGGAATTCCTGAAGGATGGTCTCGGAAAAACTGCGGCGGTTGGGGATGCCGGTCAGCGCGTCGATCACCGATTGTCGCTGCAGCAGTTCCGTGTAGTTCTCCAGCCGAGCACCGAAGAAGAGGATGCCGAGGGTCCCGACCAGGCCGATCCCGAGGTGGCCGGCGGCCAGAGCTTTGACCGGGACGGCCTGCCCGAAGGGGAGGGTGACGCTGATCCCCCCCCGGATATCCCCCTCCTTGTAGCCCTGGGCGGCATGGCATTGAAGACAGGGCTTATCGGTCAGCAGGGGGGCCATGTAGAAGAAGGCGGGGGCCCCTTGGTTGCTGAAGAAGGCGCCAACCTCCTTCTTGCCCCGCGCAAAGGCTTCCAGCGCCTCCCGTTCCCGGGCGGTGGGGGCGTTCTCAGGGCGAAGGGGGCGCAGGCTGGTGATATGGAACCTGGTTCCTTCCTGCCGGGCCGCGATCTCCGAGATCTGGCGGGTCATATAGGCGGGGTTGATCTTGGTCAGGGTCAACTCCGGACTGATCTTCAGGTCCCGGCCGGGGATCGGCAGGTAGGGATTGGGATGGGTCTTTTCGGCCACCGGAACATAAACCCCGCCGTGCTGGGCATTCCAGGAGCGGGTGATCACGATCTGGTCGAAGAAGCTGCGTGCGGTGCGCAGGGCGATCTCGTCCCGGGACCGCTCGGCCGCGGCATGGTTCCAGAGGAAGGACGCGCCGACGATTGCGACCCAGACGACGACCCCGATAACCGTAAGTTTCCTCATCCGATCCTCCTGCCGCGGCTGGTTAACAACCAGCCTGTTTTCCGCCTTGGTTCAGCACGTCCCGGAGTTTCCCAGCCAGATCCCTGATCGAAAACGGCTTCTGAATGAAGTGCAGACCGTTGTCGAGCACCCCGTTTTGGGAAATGACGTCGGCCGTATAGCCGGACATGAACAGGACCTTGAGTTTCGAGTCAAGGTCCTGCAGGTGTCGGGACAGGGCCTGGCCGTCCATCCCCGGCATGACGACGTCGGTCATCAGCAGATCGATAGTGCCGGGGTGCTCCCTGGCCAGGGTCATGGACTCGGCCGGGGTGACCGCCGCCAGCACCCGATAGCCGAGACTCTCCAGCATCATCCGGCTCATCTCCAGCAGCTCCGGCTGATCCTCCACCAGCAGGATGGTCTCGTTGCCGGAGCTGACCGGGAGCTCCGGGACGCTCGCCCCGGGCTGCTCGATCGGGCTGGTGCAGCGGAGGAAGTAAATCCCGAAGGTCGTCCCCTGCCCGGGCTCGCTGGCGACGCTGATGGCGCCGTGGTTCTGTTTGACGATGCCGTAGACCGTCGCCAGTCCCAGCCCGGTCCCTTTTCCCAACTCCTTGGTGGTGAAAAACGGCTCGAAGATCCGGGCCTGGATCGCGGAGTCCATCCCGGCGCCGTTGTCGCGGATGGTCAACAGGACATAGTCACCAGGAGGGCATTCGTCCTGGATGCTGCCGATGGGGCCCTCGCAAAGGGTGTTGCGGGTCTCGATGGTCACCTCGCCGCCGGCGGGGAGGGCGTCCTTGGCGTTGACGCAGAGGTTGGCCAGCAGTTGGTTGATCTGTCCGGGGTCCATGCGGATCGGCCACAGGCTTGCACCGGGGAGCCAGGCGAGGTCGATGTTTTCGCCGATGAGCCGCCGCAGCATCTTGAGCATGCTTTCCACGGTTTCGTTGAGGTCGAGGACCTGGGGCGTGATCGGCTGCTGCCGGGCAAAGGCCAGGAGCTGCCGGGTCAGATCGGCGGACCGCTCGGCGGCCTTGCGGATCTCCTGCAGGCGGTCGAAAAGCGGCAGGTTCGGGGTCAGCTTCATCAGGGCCAACTCGGCGTGACCGAGGATCACCCCCAGCATGTTGTTGAAATCGTGAGCGACCCCCCCCGCCAGCTGCCCGATCGACTCCATCTTCTGGGATTGGCTCAACTGCAACTGTAACTTCTCCCGTTCCGCCACCTCCCGTTGATGCTCGATCAGCTTCTCCTCAAGC
>JBBQBQ010000007.1:0-29633 GCA_038317685.1 Desulfuromonadales bacterium
GGGGCGCTGTGCGCGGCGATCGTGGACGGGTGTTCACCCGCCACGGTCGCCGGAGTTGAGCCGTCGGAGGGATTTCTCAAGACCGCCGGGGAAAATCTCGCCGGGCGGGCGGCGCTTCACCAAGGCAGCGCGACGGCGATCCCGTTCGGTGACGCGACAATAGATGTGGCGGTCTCTGGACTGGTCCTGAACTTCGTTCCGGATCAGCGCGCCGCACTCGCCGAGATGACGCGGGTGACGGGCAAGGGCGGGACGATTGCAGCATACGTCTGGGATTACGCAGGAAAGATGGAACTCATGCGGTTCTTCTGGGACGCGGCGGTCGAACTCGACCCGGGCGCCGCGAAGATGGACGAAGGGGTCCGTTTTCCGCTGTGCCGCCCGGAGGCGCTCGAGAAGCTCTTCGCCGAGGCTGGGCTGAAACGTGTTGGGGTGAAAACGATCGACATACCAACGCCATTCACAAATTTCGACGATTACTGGCAGCCCTTCCTCGGCGGCCAGGGGCCGGCCCCCGCCTACGTTTTGTCGCTCGATGAGTCCGCGAGAGCACGCCTGCGTAACCGCATGCGAGAGCGTATCCCGACCGCCGCGAACGGGTCGATCTGGTTGACCGCTAGGGCTCTGGCCGTCCGCGCAACCGTTGCTTAGCAGACGATGCCCAAGGTCCTCGCTCTCTGTGTTCTCAGCCTAAGAAAGGAGGGCTCATGCCTGGTCCTGCTCGTGCTGGCGCTCTTCTTTACGCGACCAATATTGAACAAGTGGCCGCGTTCTATGAGCAGGTTCTGCAAATGGTGAGATTAAGCTCGTCAGTAGAGCGGATCGTGATTGAGTCGCCTGACATCCAGATACTCATTCATGAATTTCCGCCACAAATCGCACCCACGGTCCAACTGCCAACACCTCCAGTGCCTCGCCAAACGCCATTAAGGCTATTCTTCACAGTCCGCAACATTGAGTCGGCCCGCTCTATTGCGGCAAGTCTGGGAGGCGAAGTATTGACTGAGCAGTGGCCGAGGCCTGGGTTCAAGGTCTGTAATGCTTATGATCGAGAGGGCAACATCTTTCAGGTTCGTGAAAATGCGGTCCAGGGATGGTCTGAAGGGGCGCTGGTAAGTTTGTAAGCTATTGAGTGAATGGACTGAATACCAATCAAGGGCAACACCATTGAACCCGGTGTGGTCTTAGCTGCTGTGTTAAATCTATGAAAGGCCTTCCTGTGAATGAAAAAAAATTTGATCCCAAAAAATTGCAGAAATTGAATGATCCCCAAAGATTGATAGATATCCCTCCTGATTATGTTTTGGAAAAACTGCACATAAAAAAACCCGGCGTATTTGTTGAAATAGGGGCTGGAACAGCCTTTTTTAGTGTTGCGTTTCTTCAGAAGTTTGAAAATTCAACATTATATGCTTGTGACTTATCCGAAGTAATGATCACTTGGATAAAAGACAATGTGTCTACGAAGTATCCAAATATTATTCCTGTAAAAACCGGAGAACATACTGTACCACTTGATGATGAAATTGCAGACTTGGTGTTTATGATCAACCTGCATCATGAATTAGAAAACCAATATTTGTCAGTTAAAGAAGCGTATCGAATCTTAAAACCTGATGGAGAAATTTTTGTGGTTGATTGGAAAAAGAAAGATATGACTGAAGGGCCTCCTAAAGAAATCAGATGTTTGCCCGAACACGTTAAGGAACAAATGGTAAAAGCAGGGTTTAATGATGTCATTATTTATAATGACTTACAAAAGCATTTTTTGGTGGTCGGGAGAAAGGTGACATAGGGAACGTTTTACAAATTAGTTTATAAAACAAGAACCTTACAAACCATTTTCCTAAAGTTGTCGATTCTCAGGGAGTCGAATCTGATCTCCCGGGACGGCACCCTGTAGACCTCGCCATGGCCATAAAACACTTCTGGGTCGATCCCTATCTAGCCCGTCATCAGACCTGCGTCCGTTCCGTCACCGGCAACCAGGTCACCCTGGAATCGACCATCTTCTTCGCCTTTTCGGGCGGGCAGGAAAGCGACCGGGGGACGATCGGCGGCCATCCGGTGCTCGACGCGCACAAGGAGGGGCTGGAGATCGTCTACACCCTGCCGGACGGTCACGGCCTGGTGCTGGGACAAAGCGTGGAGATAGCCATCGACTGGGCGCGCCGCTACCGCCTGATGCGTCTTCATTTTGCGGCGGAACTGGTCCTTGAGCTGGTTTACCGGGCGCTTCCCGCGGTCGAAAAAGTCGGGGCTCACATCGCCTCCGAAAAAGCTCGCATCGACTTCGCCTGGCCGGAGAGTATCGCTCCGCTCCTGCCGCAGATCGCCGCCGCGGCCAACGCGATCATCGCCTCCGACCTCGAGATCCGGAGTGCCTTTGAGGACGAGCCGCACCAGCGCCGCTATTGGCAGGTCGACGGATTCTCCCGCGTCCCCTGTGGCGGCACGCATCTGCGGCGGACCGGCGAGATCGGCCTGATTCGACTCAAGAGGAACAATGTCGGACGGGGGAAGGAGCGGGTCGAGATATATCCGGAGGACCCCTGATCGGGCCCTGCCGTCCGGGAGGTGCGGAAGGGGAAGGCCGGACTCGAGCCTCAGCCTTTGCGCCGGAATTCCAGGGCGGCTTCGAGGAGGAGGCCGATGGGGAAGGCGAAGGCCAGGGTCAGCAGGGAGCGGGACAGGGAGAAGCGCCAGCCGAGGAACTCCATCTCCAGGGGGATCATCGGGATCTTCACGGCCCAGGCGGCGAGGACGATACCGAGGACCGCCCAGCGCGCCCCCTGCTCCCGGACCGTCTTGAGGAGGGGGAAGATCACGTAGGAGGGACCGATCAGCAGGGTGCCGAAGAGGGCGGCGAGGAGCAGGGCGCGGATTCCCCCTTCGCGGCCGAGGAGGCGCGTCACCCGCTCCCGGTCGAGCCAGACCTGGATCAGCCCGGCCAAACCGAAGACGGCGACGATGATCAGTCCGACCGAGGCGAAGATCCGGGCGCCGACCAGGAGCGCCTGCCAGGCTCGCTCCGGGGCCGCGGCGAAAGCCCAGGCGTAGAGGCCGGCGACGGTCAGCGGCAGCCAGGGGATGCGGCGGCGCTGCGCGGCGGGGGTCACAGCACGACTCCGATGAGCAGGCCGATGGCAAGGGCGGCAGCGAGGCAGAGACTGTTGCGGACCAGGGCGAAGCGGACCCCGAAGACCGAAGCCTCGAAGGGGAGGGTGACAATCCCGACCAGCAGCCAGGAGACGATGAAGGCCGCCACCGCCGGGGGCCAGGCACCGGACTGCAGGAGCGTGCCGGCCAGGGGAAAGGCGGCGGCCGGGGGGCCGATGGCAACGGCGCCGAGGAGGCCCCCGGCGAGCAGGGCGGTGGTCCCGGAGGCGGCGCCGAGCCAGCGTTCGATCAGGGCCGGCGGCAGGAAGACCTCGAAGAGCCCGACCAGGGCGAAGATTGCCGCCAGTATCGGCACCATGCTTCGCAAGGAGCGGCCGGCGGCCGCCAGGCTGAGACGGGTTTTCTCCCGGTCCCGGCGCCAGGCGACGCCGTAGGCGAGGACGATGAGAATGACGTAAAGAATGCCGACGCGGTTCATGGGGGGGGTGACGGGGCCTCGTGCGGGGCGATGGGGACGTCCCTTTATACCCTCGGACCGGAAAGTCGGCAAGGATTTTTCCTGAACCGGGCGTACGCTGAAAGGGGTGGCTGAACGGTCGGGGATATGCTACACAGTGTGCCGATGGCGGGAGCCCCCGCCGCGGAGGATTCCATGATCGATGTCCAGGATTTGACGTTCGACTATCCGGAGACCAGGGCGCTCGACCGGGTCTCCTTCCGGATTCCGGAGCAGAGCATCACCGCCCTGGTCGGGCCGAACGGCGCCGGCAAGACGACTCTGCTGCGCTGTCTGGCAGCGCTGGAGGAGCCGGTGGCCGGCACCATTCGCGTTGCCGGGGCCGATATCCTCGCCGATCCCCGTGCCTGCCATCGGCGTCTCGGCTACCTGTCGGACAGCTTCGGCCTCTACGACGAGCTGAGCGTGCGCCAGTGCCTGACCCATGCCGCCGCCGCCCATGGCCTCCCGGATGCGGAGCAGAGCGCCGCTGCGGTCCGGGCCGCCGCGCGGCTCGGCCTCGGGGGACGACTGGAGAGTCGCGCCGGGACCCTTTCCCGGGGGCTCCGCCAGCGCCTCGCCATCGCCCAGGCCATCGTCCACCAGCCGCAGTTCCTGCTCCTGGACGAACCGGCGTCAGGGCTTGATCCGGAGGCGCGCCAGGCGTTGGCCGACCTGTTTCTGGCGCTGCGGGCCGACGGCATGACCCTGGTGGTCTCCTCCCACATCCTGGCGGAGCTGGAAGCTTACGCCACCGACCTGCTGGTCCTGCGCGACGGGCGTCTCCACCTGCAGCAGGCGCTGCGCCCCGGTCACGGCGGCAGCCTGCGGCTGCGCCTGGAGCTGACGGAAGCGGTCTGTTCCTGGGAGTCGGTCCTGGCCGGAGTGCCGGGGCTGACCGAGGTCCAGGTCGATGGGCGGTTCGCCACCGTCCGCTGCGCCGCCGATCCGGCGGCCCGTCAGCGACTTCTGCAGGAACTGCTGCAGCGGGGGCTGCCCCTCTGCGCCTTCGGCGAGGAACCGCGCAATCTGCAGCACGCCTATCTCGATTCCCTGCGCGGCGCCCCGCCGGAAAGGATCTCCCCGTGACCGGCAACCCCGAACTGCGTCGCAACCTCTGGCTGGAACTGACTCCCCACCGACTGGTCGGGATGCCGCTGGTCCTCGCCGGGCTGTTTCTCCTCGCCTACCTTTTCGATGGGCGGGTCTTCGGCTCCAAGGTGGCGAGCCTGGCGATCTTCCTCTTCGTCCTCCTGACGATCCTCTGGGGGACCCGGCAGGCGAGTGAGGCGGTCGTCAGCGAGCTGCGCGACCACACCTGGGACGGCCAGCGGATGTCGGTCATCGGCCCCTGGTCGATGACCTGGGGGAAGCTTTTCGGCGCGACCGCTTACCCCTGGTATGGGGCCCTCCTCTGTCTTGCGGTTCTGACTCTGGCCAGCCCCGAGCCGGCGGCCGAGCTGCTGCCCAGAATCCTCCTTCTCGCCGCCGCGGGGCTCCTTGCTCAGACCACGGGGCTCCTCGCCAGTCTCCAGGCGATCCGCAAGGACCGCCGGTTCCGGCGCTCCCAGGGGGCGGCTTTTCTGGTGCTGGGGATCGGCGTCGGCCTGCCCCTCCTCGCCCCGAGCTTCGGTTCCTCCCGGCCGGTCGCCTGGTATGGCTGGACCGTGCCGGTTTCCGATTTCGTCCTCCTCTCGGCCCTGGTCTTCCTGGGCTGGGCGCTGACCGGCTGCTACCGGCTGCTGCGGGCCGAACTGCAGCTGAAGAGCCTCCCCCTGGTCTGGGTGAACTTCGTCCTGTTCGTGATGATCTACGCCGCCGGCCTGACGCCCGTCGCCGGGGGAGCCTCTCCCCGGCTGCTGGCCGCCTTCGTTTCGGCCCTGCTCCTCACCTATGCCATGGCCTTCAGTGAGCGCAAGGATCCGGTCGCCCTGCGCCGCCTCCTGCTGGCCTGGCGGGGCCGGCGCTGGCTGACGGCCCTGCAGGCGACGCCGCTCTGGCTCGCCACCCTGCCGCTGGTCTTTGTCAGCGGGCTGCTGCTGGCCGTCCTCTGGCCCCCGCAAGCCCCCTTCGGTTGGCCGGGCGGATATGGCGGTGCAGCCATTCTCGCCACCTGTCTCTTCCTGCTGCGCGATCTGGGGCTGATCCTGTTTCTTAACCTCGGGCGCAATCCGAAGCGGGCCGACCTGCTTGCGGTCCTCGATCTGGCCCTTCTCTACGGGGTCATCCCGGCCATCCTCTCCTCCCTTGGTCAACGCCTGGCGACCAGCCTCTGCTGGCCCTGGGCCGACCTGCCGCCGGCGCTGATCCTGGCCGCGGCGGGGGCCGAGGCGCTCCTGGCCGGGATCCTCGTGGCGCGGCGCTGGCGACTTCTCCACGATCGTCAGGCCGCCGCCGACCAATAACCGACTGCGCCGCCAGGAGGCCCATGGACCTCGCCGCCTACCGGGAACTCTTCCCCATCGTCCGCCGTCGGAGCTTTCTCAACCACGCCGGCATTGCTCCCCTCTCCGCGCCGTCCGCCGCCGCTCTGGCGGACTTCGCCCGCGAGTGTGCTGAAGATGCAGGCGCAGGCTACCCCCTTTGGCAGCAGCGGTTGGCCGCGGCCCGGCGCTCCGCCGCCGCCCTGATCGGCGCCGCACCGGAGGAGATCGCCTTCACAGGCAACACCTCCAGCGGGTTGGGATTGATCGCGGAAGCCTTCCCCTGGCGCCCGGGAGACGCGGTCCTGGTGCCGATCCCGGATTTCCCCGCCAACGTCTACCCCTGGCAGCATCTGGCGCGGCGCGGGGTGGCGGTTCGTTACGTGGAACGCCAGGCGGGGCGTCTGACCACCGGCATGATCGCCGCCGCCCTCTCCCCGGAGGTCCGGCTGCTGGCGCTGAGCAGTGTCGATTACGCGTCCGGCTTCGCCGCCGATCTGCCCGCCATCGGCGCCCTTTGCCGGGAACGGGGGGTGGTCTTCGCCGTCGACGCCATCCAGAGCCTCGGGGTCCTGCCTCTTGAGGTCCGGGCGGCCGGCGTTCAGCTCCTCGCGGCCGGGGGGCACAAGTGGCTCTGTGGCCCTTTGGGGATCGGCCTCCTTTACGTCGCCGCTGATCTGCCGGTCGACCTGACTACGCCACTGGTTGGCTGGAAGAGTGTGGTCGGTCCCGAGGACTTCCGACTCCATTTCGAACTCCGCAGCGACGCCGCCCGCTTTGAGCCGGGAACACCGAATTACGGCGCGATCTTCGCCCTGGGACAGGCCATCGAGCTGCTGCTGGGAGTGGGGATCGAGACGATCCGGGAACGGGTCTTCGGGCTGGTCGACCTGCTGGCGGCAGGGTTGAGGGAACGGGGGTTGACGGTGACGACATCGCTGGCGGACGGGGAGCGTTCCGGGATCCTCTGCTTCGCTCCGCCGGGGGACGCCGCCGCCTGCCTGCGGACCCTCGCCGCCCGCCAGGTCAGCGCTGCCCTGCGCAACGGCCGCATCCGCCTGGCCCCTCATTTCTACAACGATGAAAACGATATCGCCCGCTTGTTTGCGGCCCTCGACGCCCCCGATTCTCCTTGCACTTAGCGGCCAACCTTCGCAGAATAAACAGCACCGAAAAAAGGCGCGGTGCGCCCGCCGGAATCCCAACCCCGAGGAAGAGACCCATGCCCGATTTCCCCGCTCCCGCCGGGGCCATAGAAGAGGTCGAATGGCTCTGGCTGCGTCCGCACCTGGAGCGCGGCGCCCTGATCCTGGTTTCGCCCGAGCTCGAACTGACAGGGGTTGCCGCCCGCATCGCCGCCGATGACAGCGCCGCGGTCGCTGCCTGGCTCGCCGCCGGCCTCCTCGGGCAGCCGACCCGGGAGCAGATCGAAGCCGGCGAAGCCGCGCCGCTGCGCCGGTTTCAGATGGTGATCGTCCAACCCTTCGTCCTGATCCAGGAATCCCCCCTCTCCCAGGAGCATGACCATGTCTGAAAATCCCCCTTTGTCCTGCGTCAAATGCAACTCCGTTTTCCAGAAGCAGGGCGGCACCAACTGCTGGAGCGCCCCCGGCAGCGGCCCGGCCCGGCCCGGCTACTGCCCGTCCGGGCGGGAAGAGCAGATCATCTCCGAGGCGTTCGCTCGTTATTCCGGCGACGACCAGGACGCCCGGCTGGCCCGGGTGGCGGCCGTCGTCGAGGGGCTCTGCTACCAGCCGATCCCCGGCTCCAGCGCCGTCAATGCCCGTTGGACCCGGGTTGAGGATACTCTGGCTTTGGCCAAGCTGATGGGCTGGAAGAAGATCGGCATCGGGACCTGTATCGGTCTGCTGGAGGAGAGCAACCGTCTCGCCGAGATCCTGACCGCCCAGGGCTTCGAACCCCTTTCGGTCTGCTGCAAGGCCGGCAGCATTGACAAGCTCGCCCTCGGTATCGGCGAGGAGCACAAGATTCGCCCCGGCACCTTCGAGCCCGCCTGCAATCCCATCGCCCAGGCCCAGCTTCTCAACCAGGCGGGGACCGACATGAATATCATCGTCGGCCTTTGTGTCGGACACGACATGCTCTTCGCCAAGTACTCCACCGCCCCGGTCACCACCCTGGTCGTCAAGGACCGCGTCACCGGGCACAATCCGGTGGCGGTTCTCTACGGCCAGAATTTCTACTACAAGCGTCTGCAGAAGCAGCCGTTGGTCCTGCCGGCGATGCCCGAGGAGTAGCCCAAAAAATCAGGGGTGGCACGACGGCCACCCCTGAAGGTTCTGCGGTTCTTTGACGCGGCAGCGCCGTCAGTGGGTCAACGGCACCCCGCCGGCGGCGGCGATGATCGGTGCGGCGGCGGGGGAGGTGGCGAAGTCGACGAAGGCTTTGGCATTTCCCGACAACTTCCCGTCCTTGTAAATCAGGGCCAGAATGTTGACGCTCGGGTAACCAGGGAAGGTCGGCAGGCGCCCGTCGATGGCAAGCATCCTCACCTTGGCGTTCTTTGCCACGTCGTGGGGCCCGAAGCCGATGGCCGCCGGTTGGGTTTCGACGATTTCGAACATCAGCGGTGTCTTTTCCGCCAGAGTCGCCTTGCCGGTCAGGACGAGGTCCTTGAAGCCGGGGAAACTTTTGCGCAACACTTCGAGAGAACTATCGGTATCCTCACGGCGCACCACGACGATCGGCAGGTCCTTCCCGCCGACCTCTTTCCAATTGGTGATCTTCCCGGAGTAGATGGCGCAGACCTCGCGGGCCGTCAAGCCCTGGATACCGATTATGGGATTGACGAAAAAGACGACCGGGACCCTGGCGAAGGGGCGATGGCCGAGCCCGTAGTCCTGCTCCTTCGCCTTGATGGGGCGGGCGACCCGTCCGAGAAGAGCGGTCCCTTCGCCGACGGCCTTGATCCCACCGCTTGAACCGATACTATCGGGGATTTCGATGTTAACCCCGGGGTGCCCCTTTTCGAAAACCGTTCCCAGGGCCTTAAGGACCTTGACCCCGTCGCCGGTGCCGACGATGGAGATTCCCTCGGCCATGGCTGGTGCTGCGAAGAGGAGGATCAGGATCAGAGTTCGAATCAGCCCGGCGATAAACAGCTCACGTTTTTTCATTAATGTCTCCTGGATTGGATGATATTACCCCTGTCGGAATCGTATGTAATGGTGGGGAAATCAGATCATCGAGCAGGGGAATTGTACCGCTGATGTGGTTTCCACTCAAACCTTTATTTCTTCAAGGGATCCTCCGGGGGGTATACTGGGGCCCTAAGCTCTCTCGCTCACCCTCATGCCGACAGGTTCCGCCATGATCCGCGATCTGCCGTCCCTATCGAAATACCGGCCGTTACTTCTGCTGCTGTCGCTCCTCCTCGTCTCCGCCCTGGCCGCCGGCTGCGTGGCTCCGCGCCCTGGAATCTCCGACCTGGAACGCTATCCCCAGGATCTGAGCGTCTATCTGCGGCCCGACACGGCCCAGGCGCCGTTGGTCGCCCCGGAGCGGCAGGCCGAGCTGAATGCCGACTTCGACCGGCACTTCTTCGCGCCCTGGCAGCCGGATTCGGTTCCCGGACCGGCGGCGGAAGTCTTCTGGGGGGTGCGGGGCTACAACGCCAAGGCGGGCTTCGCCGAGAATCTCCTCCCCTGGCAGCCGGAGCGCTGGAACCGCCTGGTCGCCGCCCAGCAGATGGAGAGCTACCCGAGCCTGGCGCGTCCCGCCATCACCGTTCGCAATGTGTCGTTCCGGGTCTTTCCGACCGCGCGCCCCTTCTTTCTCAACCCGGCCCGCCCCGGGGAAGGGTTCCCCTTCGATTACTTCCAGAATTCAGCCGTTTGGGCCGGGACCCCGCTCCTCGTCACTCACCGCTCCGCCGATGGCGTCTGGCTCCTCGCCGAAAGCGGTTTCGCCGGCGGTTGGCTGCCGGCGGATGCCGTCGCCTGGGCCGAGACCGGATTTCGTGCCACCTACCAGAACGGGCACTACGCCGCCCTGTTGAGGGACGAAGTCACGCTGCGCGATGGAGCCGGGAATCCCCTGCTGCAGACCCACCTCGGGGCAATCTTTCCGGTCACCGAGTGCGGCGAGGGGAGGTGCCGGCTGCTGGTGCCGCTGCGGGACCAGGGCGGGGAAGCGGTGCTCCGGGAGGCCCTGGCCCCGGCGAATGACGCCGCGCTCAAGCCGTTGCCGCTCAACCCCGCCGGGCTGGCGGCGATCGGCAACGGTCTGCTCGGTCAACCCTACGGCTGGGGAGGACTCTTTGAAGATCGCGACTGTTCCGCCACCCTGCGCGACCTCTTCACCCCCTTCGGGCTCTGGTTGCCGCGCAATTCAGCAGCCCAGGCCCACTCCGGCAACGCCCTGCGCGACCTGTCAGGCTTGAGCGCCGGAGAAAAGCGCGCCTTGATCCTGGCGGACGGAATCCCCTTCTATACCCTGGTCTGGCTGAAGGGGCATATCGGCCTCTACCTCGGCGCCGATCGGACCAGCGGGGAGCCGCTGCTGCTGCACAACCTCTGGGGGGTGCGCACCTCCGACGCTACGGGCAGGGAAGGGAGGGCGCTGATCGGGCGCCTGGTTGTCACCAGTCTACACCCCGGGGAAGAGCGTTCCGATGTGCGCGAGGATGCCTTTCTGGATCGGGTTCGAGGCATTCGGATCCTGCCCGGCTTCGTCCCCAGATAATCCGCCGACAAAACACCCGAACGCAAAAAAGCCCCGCGGTTTCCCGCGGGGCTTTTTTGCAGAACGTATAGGAAAAAGTGTAACTTAGATTTTCCGCACGTTGACCGACTGGGGACCTTTTTGGCCCTGCGTCACATCGAAAGCAACGCGATCGCCTTCGGCCAGAGATTTGAAGCCTTCGCCCTTGATTTCGGAAAAATGGACGAATACATCAGGTCCATTGTCCTGCTCGATAAAACCGAAACCCTTGGCATCATTGAACCATTTAACTTTACCTTCAGCCATTTCTGTTGCTCCTTTGACCCCCGGTGGGGGCTGGTGTTGGTTGTGTCATGAAGATTTTCGTTCCCATAAAAAAACACACGGACCAAAACGGCCTGTGTGCTTTTGTTGATGATCTGGCAACAAAAAAATGACACAAACTTGCTTGAGTTGTGCGACCATAACACCAGCCCCGCACAGAAAGCAAGCTAATTCTTTTAAATTGAATTTATGTCGGGAGAGTCACTCATGCAGATCTGGGTCGATGCGGACGCCTGCCCCAGGATCATCAAGGAGATCCTGTTTCGGGCTGCCGCCCGGACCGGGGTGGCCTTGACCCTGGTCGCCAACCAGCCGCTGCGGACTCCTCCCGCCGCCAATGTGCGATCGCTGCAGGTGGCGGCGGGGTTCGATGTGGCCGACGGCGAGATTGTCCGCCAGTTGGAGGCAGGGGATCTGGTCATTACCGCGGACATTCCCTTGGCCGCCGCGGTCATCGCCAAGGGCGGTCAGGCCCTCGATCCCCGGGGTGAACTCTTGACTCCGGACAACATCCGCGAACGCTTGACGGTGCGCAACCTCCTCGATGAAATGCGCGGCAGCGGCATGGAAACCGGCGGACCGCCCCCCCTGGGGCCGCGGGACCGCCAGGTTTTCGCCAACCGCCTCGATCAAATCCTGGCCCGTTGCCTCAAGGGTTGAAGAACCCGCTCGGGTTCGGCCCCCGTCGAACTCCCCATGGCCGTCTATCCCCCGCCGTCGGCCATCGTCGCTGTCAGGCAGCCGTCGAGACAGAGGAGCTTGCCGTTGCCGTCCATGTGGACCAGCAGGTTGTCCCTGCAGCTCTTCCTCACGACTTCCCGGGTCGGATACCCGCTCAGGCGCTCCGCACCCTTGTTCCAGTAGGTGATGTTCCGGTCACGATCGACGAAGTAGACCCCGTCGTAGAGGTTGTCGAGGAGCTGATGGAAGAAATCCTGCCGGTTATCCATGCGGTCGCCTTTCCGGTGGGGGCGTTGGTCCTTGGTCCAACAATTCCCTCACCTTCTTCAAGAGGTCCTTGGGAAAGACCGGCTTGGCGATAAAGCCGGCCCCGGAACCGAGCAGGGCCTCTTTCTGCTCACCTTCCGGCTGGTAGCCGCTGGTAAAGAGGATTTTCAGGCCGGGGAGGAGGGTCCGGACCTCCTGAAAGGCTTCCCAGCCTCCCTTCCGGGGCATGACCAGATCGAAGAGGCAGAGGTCGATCTCCCTGCCCTCCTCGCGGCAACGGGCGACTGCCTCGCAGCCGTCGGCGGCCGCCAAGACCCGATAACCGGCTTCTTCAAGGATGGTGGTCGTCAGCCGTCGCACCGTCTCCTCGTCCTCGGCGACCAGGATCGTCTCCGTTCCTCCCGGCACGACTTCGGCGTCCGCCGTTGCCCCAGCTGCCGGAGCCGCCTCGACCAGGGGGAGGTAGATGCGGAAGGTTGTGCCGCCCCCCGGTTCCGAGTAGCAGTTGATGTGCCCCTGATGCTGCTCGACGATGCCGTGGCAGACCGCCAGCCCCAGCCCGGTCCCCTTGCCGACTTCCTTGGTGGTGAAGAACGGTTCGAAGATATGCTGTCTGACCTTCTCGTCCATCCCCTGGCCGTTGTCGATGCAACTCAGCAGAACGTGAGGCCCCACCTGTCCGAAGCCGTGGGCCTGGCGGAAGGCCTGGTCGATCTCCACCCGGAGCGCCTTAATGGTCACCCTTCCGCCCTTGGGGAGGGCGTCGCGGGCGTTGGTGACCAGGTTGAGAAGGACCTGCTCGATCTGACCCGAATCGGCCCGAATCGTCAGGGCTTCGTCCTTCAAGTCAAATTCCAGGATAATCAGCTCCGGGAGGAGGCGTCGCAGCATCTTTTCCATCCCCTGGAGGATGCCGTTCAGATCGACGGGGTGCATTTCCATCGGTTGTTTGCGGCTGAAGACCAGTAGAGACCGGGTCAGATTGGCGGCCCGGTCGGCCGCGGCGAGGATCTGGGTGACGTTGCCGTAAAGGGGGTCAGCCTTATCCAGTTTCATCTCCAGGAGGCTGCCGAAACCGATGATCGCCGAGAGGACATTGTTGAAGTCATGGGCGATCCCGCCGGTGAGGGTGCCGACGGTCTCCATCTTCTGCGCCTGCCGGAGTTGCTCCTCTAGGCGCTTGCGCTCGGTAATGTCGGCGACGGTCCCTTCGTAGTAGCGGATCGCTCCCGATTCGTCGCGGACGATGCGGGTATTGAGGGAGACCCAGATCAATTCCCCGTCCCGGCGCCGGAAGCGGGTCTCGAAGCCGGGAGCGATGGAATTGGCATGGATCAGGGCCAAAAAGCGTTGACGATCTTCCGGATCGGCATAGACCTGATTCCCGATGTCATCGATGGCGGCGAGCAGCGTCTCGGGCGACGAATAGCCGAGGATGGCGGCCAGAGCTGGGTTGGCGATCAGCAGACGGCCATCCGGGGTGGTCTGCTGGATCCCTTCCACGGCATGGTCGAAGATGTCCCGGTATTTCTCCTCGGCGCGGCACAGGTCGACGGCCGTTCGCCGGTGCTCCTCCACCTCATCCTGCAACAGCGCGTTGGTTCGGGTGAGTTCCGCGGTACGCTCCGTGACCCGCGCTTCGAGGCTGGTGTTGACGGTCGCCAGGGCCGCCTCGCTCTGCTTCAGACTGCGAAAGATGAGCTCATAGGGGCGGACCAGGCCGGTCTCGATGATCGCCCGGTAGATGAGGTAGAAGGAGGCGATTTTGAAAATGTGGCCGACCAGGTTGGAGAGGCCGTAGACGTTTGTGTAGAAGGTGAAGGCCAGTTCCGAAACGATCGTCAGGAGGATCGATCCGACCAGCAACTGGAAAACTTCGGGGGTGAACTCCCCGCGCCGGCGCCAGAGGAGGTAAAGCCCCCCGGCGAGGAGCAGACAGATGAGGTATTCGCTGCCGATCTTGAAGGGGGTGAGGCCGGCTCCGGCGACAAAGCAGTCGGGGAAGAGGCCGGGGCGGCTGATTGTCCAGAAGAGGATGGCCGTGACCAGCCCGTAGCCGGCCAGGGTCAGCCGGTGATTCAGGCGCCTCCCGAAAAGGAGGGCGGCGGCGAGAAGGGAGACGCTCTCCAGGTAGCGGGCCGCGATCCAGAGCTGGGTCGGCAGGTTGTCTCCGGCGGCGGGGAAGATCCCCATCCCTCGGTAGGCCAGGGTGTGGACGAGGTCGATGGCGCCGACGAAGAGGTAGGCGATGCCGAGAAACAGGAGATAACCGTTGGTGAGGAAGCGCCGGGTCTGCCAGGCGAGGACGAAGATGCCGAAGGCGACGAGGATGCTGAAGAGTTCGGCCAGGGTGTGGAAGAGGAGATAATTGAGGATGCTGACCAGGTAAAGCCCGGCGGTGCCCGCCAGGGCGGCAGACCAGGGGGCGACGCCAAAGCGTGGGGCGGCGTCACTGGCAACCAGTACTCCGAGCTTGGCGTTCATCGGTCGAGAACCTCCCGCACCTTTTTCAACAGTACCAGCGGGCTCATCGGTTTTTGGATAAATTCCTGGGTTGGGCCGATGACCCCGTGGCGATGGATGACTTCGTCGGTATAGCCGCTGATGAAGAGGACCGGGAGCTGCGGCCGGAGGAGCCGGATGGTGTCGAAGACCTCTCGGCCGTTGCGCTTCGGCATCACCACGTCGAGGATGGCCAGATCGATCCGCTCGAGGTTCTCCCGGAAACGGTCCAGGGCCTCCTCCCCGTCGGCGGCAGTGAGGACAGTATAGCCGAACTGAATCAGGACCTCCTCGGCCAGGTTGCGCAGGACGGCATCGTCGTCCGCCACCAGGATCGTTTCAGTGCCGCCGGCGAATGCCGGCTCTTCGCCCAGGTCCGGGACCTCCCGGGCTGCCGGATCAAGGACCAGGGGGAGATAGATTCTGAAGGTCGTTCCCCGGCCCGGTTCGCTGTCGACGGTGATGTATCCGCCATGCTGCTTGACCATCCCGTAGACCATGGCCAAGCCCAGGCCGGTCCCCTTCCCCACCTCCTTGGTCGTGAAAAAGGGCTCGAAGATCTGGGGCCGGGTTGTCTCATCCATTCCGATCCCGGTATCGGAAAAACTGATCAGGGCATAATCCCCAAGTTCGCCGTACCCGTGGGAAAGGATGAATTCACTATCGATGACGATCCTCCCGGTCTCGATCACGATCCTCCCCCCTTGGGGCATGGCGTCCCGGGAGTTGCTTGCGAGATTCATCAGCACCTGTTCGAGCTGTCCCCGGTCGGTCTGGCAGGTCAGCGGTTCCGGGACGAGGTGAAGCTGCAGTTCGATATCCTCGGGGAGGAGTCTCTGCAGGAAGGTTTCGGTCTGGCGGACTGCCTGGTTCAGATCGAGCGGTTCCAGGTGAATGACCTGTTTGCGGCTGAAGGCGAGCAGACTGTGGGTCAGTTCGGCGGCGCGGTTGGCAGAGACGATGATCTGGGTGACGTTGAGGCGCAGAGGGTCGCCGGCCGGCATTTTCATGTCGAGGAGGGTGGAGTAGCCGATGATGGCGGTCAGGATGTTGTTGAAGTCATGGGCGATTCCACCCGCCAGCAGGCCGACCGCTTCCATCTTCTGGGAATGACGAAGCTGATCCTCCAGCTTTTTCCGGTCGGTGATGTCCTCCTTGATGGCAATGAAGTGGGTAATCTCTCCCCTCCCGCTCCTCACCGGAGCGATCGTCGCCTTCTCCCAGAAGAGATCCCCGTCCTTTTTGCGATTCAGGAGTTCTCCTTGCCAGACCTGGCCGCCGGAGATGGTCGCCCACAGGCGCCGATACTCTTCGTCAGAGGTGTGCCCCGATTTGAGGATGCGGGGATTTTCCCCTTGGGCCTCGTCGGCACGGTAACCGGTCATCTGGGTGAACTTGGGGTTGACGAACTCGATCCGCCCTTGGGCATCGGTAATGAGGATGGAGACCGGACTCTGCTCGATGGCGGAGGAGAGCTTGCGCAACTCCTCTTCGCTCCGGAGGCGGTCGGTGATATCACGGGAGGTGATCGAAAGCCCGATGATGTCGCCGGCCTGGTCCTTGAGGGGGGAGGCGGACAGGGAGACCGTGATCCGTCGGCCGTCCCGGCGCACCCGTTCGGATTCAAAATGTTCAGCCGGCCCCCCCCGGTCCAGGCGCGTCATCAGCTCCCGGTATTCTCCGGAGCGATCCGGCGGCAGTAGCAGGGCGATGGGGTGTCCGACCGCCTCGGCGGCGGCATAACCGTAGATCTGCTCCGCCGCCCGGTTCCAGCTGAGGATGGTCCCGTTCCGGTCGAGACAGAGGATGGCGTCGCCCGAAGCCTGGACGATGGCGCCCAGCAGGCGTTCGGTTTCCTGCAGCTTGCGGTGCTCGGTGATCTCCTCGATGGCGAAGACCACCTGGGTGACTTCCCCGTCAGCATCGCAAAGGGGGGCGCCGTTAATGGACAGGAAAACCCGGCGGCCGTCCGGCCACTCGATGGACAGATGGAATTCGTCGAGGGGCTTTCCGGTCTCCCGGATCAACTGGAAGGGGAGGGCTGCATCAGGGATGAGCCGGCCCTCTTCGTCGGTGATGCGCCATTCGGGGGCGTTATAGCTCCGGCCCCGGAGTGCTTCTCCTTGCAGACCGAGAACCTCCTCGGCCCGGGGGTTGGCGAAGACAATCCGCCCCCCGCGATCGACGACCAGGATTCCGGCCGGAATGATCTCGATGGTTTTGGTCAGAAGTTCCAGGATTTGCTGGGGGGATGACTGGTCAAGAAACATGAATAAGAGCTCCCGCGGCAAAAACCTATGACAGATGCCCACCCCGAACGCCGGGAGGGCAAACAATTGCATTCCAGTCTAGCAGTCGGGCGCTGGTTTGCACCTGGGCCCGGCCTTGATTCCCGCTGCCGGCCCATCCCTGGTGCCGGCGGACTTCCCTGCTAAACTTCCTGTGCTCGTCACCTCCCCTTGAAAGGACTTTCCCCATGCGCGTCGAAACCGATCTCAAGCTGGGCTTCAAGGATGTTTTGATCCGCCCCAAGCGCTCCACCCTGGCCAGCCGGGCCGCGGTCAATCTGGAGCGGACCTTCACCTTCCTCCACAGCCGCCGGCAATGGAGCGGGGTGCCGATCATCGCCGCCAACATGGATACCGTCGGCACCTTTGAGGCGGCGGCGGTCCTGGCGCGCTTTGATCTGGTGACCGCCATCCACAAGCATTATCCGGTCGCCGCCTGGGCCGCCTTTTTGTCCGGCCGGGACGCCGGCATCGGCCAGCGGGTGATGGTCAGCACCGGGACCGCCGAGGCCGACTACCAGCGGCTGCAGGAGATCATGAGCAGCCATCCCCAGCTCGAATTCATCTGCATCGACGTCGCCAACGGTTATGCCGAGGCCTTTGTCGAGTTCGTCCGCAAGGTGCGCGACGCCTTTCCCGACACGACCATCGTCGCCGGCAACGTCGTTACCGGTGAGATGGTCGAGGAACTCCTTCTCTCCGGAGCGGACATCGTCAAGGTCGGAATCGGTCCCGGCTCGGTCTGCACGACTCGCCTCAAGACCGGGGTCGGCTACCCCCAGCTCTCGGCGGTCATCGAATGCGCCGACGCCGCCCACGGTCTCGGCGGGCGGATCATCTCCGACGGCGGCTGCGTCTGCCCCGGCGATGTCGCCAAGGCGTTCGGCGCCGGCGCCGACTTCGTCATGCTCGGCGGGATGCTGGCCGGGCACGATGAAAGCGGCGGTCTGGTCATCGAACGGGGGGGCCAGACCTTCAAACTTTTTTACGGCATGAGCAGCTCGACGGCGATGGAGAAACATACCGGGGGGGTGGCCGAATACCGATCTTCCGAAGGGAAGACGGTGGAGGTCCCCTACCGGGGACCGATCGAGGAATCGATCAAGGATGTTCTGGGGGGCCTCCGTTCGGCCTGCACTTACGTCGGCGCCGGGGCGCTGCGGGAACTCTCCAAGCGCACCACCTTTATCCGCGTCCTGGAGCAGGAGAATCGGATCTTCGGCTGAGACGGTCAGACCAGGGAGGCCTGCAGGATGGACTCCAGGACGGCGGCTTCGCGGGCCGGAGAAAAGCGCTCCGGGTCGGGACGGGAGAGGGCGGCGCGGGCCGAGGGAGAGCCGAGGAGGAGGGTCGCGGCGGCGTAAAAGCCGTCGGCATCGCGGTACAGGAGGCCGTTGACCCCGGGCGCGACGACCGCGGCGTTGCCGGGGATGTCGCGGGCCAGGATCGGCCGGCCGAGGACGGCGGCTTCGGCCAGGGCGTTGGAGAGTCCTTCGGTGAAGGAGTTGTTGAGGACCAGGTCGGCCTCGGCCAGAGCCGAGCCCATGGCGTCCGGCGGGATGACACCGAGGTGGACGGCCCAGGGGCGTTCGGCCAGGGCCGCCCGGAAGCGTGCTCCATAGTCTTCATCGAGGACAGGGCCGCAGAAGGCGAGGCGGAAGTTCCGACCTTCCTGAGCCAGGGGATTGCAAAGCAGGAGGAGCTCCAGCACCCCCTTGACCGGCCGGATCCCCGCCGGACAGAGCAGGAGGGGGACCTCCGGGCCGATGCCGAGCGTTCCCCGCAACGGCCAGGGGGTGCTCCCCAGTTCGACCCCGGGCGGCAGATAGTGGAGCCGGTCGGCGAGGTCGGGGCGGTCGTTGCGCAGTGTGGCCGCGGCCAGGGGGTTCTGGATGAGGACGGCTTTGGCCTTGAGCAGCACCGCGTCGATGACCGGTCCCTGCACCGGGTCGGGGAGGCCGCCGTGGAGGTCGGTGCCGGTCAGCAGGACCAGCGCCGGCGGGACGCCGCCGCAGGCTTCCAGCCACGGGCGGCCGCTGCGGTAGGCGTGGAGGAGCAGGAGCCGGTCCGGGTCGGCGCCGCGAATCAGGGCCGAAAGGTCGGTGCCGGCGAGGTCCGTCGTTCCCACCATGGCCTGATGGCCGCGCGCCGCCAGCTGGCGGGCCAGCCGCTCGGCGGTGACGTGGTTGCCGGTGGCCCGGTCCTGACCGGGGACGATAATCAGCAGGCGCATGCACAGGCTCCGAAGCTGCTGAGGTGAATCTCCCGCGCCGCCACCAGGCGCGCGATCGACGGGGCGGTCAGGGCCGCCAGTTCGATCTCCCGGGCCGGTCCGGAGAAGGGTCGGGCCGGGTCGGCGAAACCGGGATGGACCATCAACTCCCAGGTGCCTGGGGGGAGCTGCCGGAGCAGGTCGGCGAGGCGTGGTTCGTCGAGGCGCCCGAGGGCTGGCATCCCCCAGAGACCGTCGGGGGTAAAAAGCCGTGCCGCCCTCAGGGTCCGCGCGGCCGGGAGGGCCAGTCGGCGATAAAGGGCGAGGTCCCGGCCGAGGGCGCCCGGCGGGTCGGCGGCGGCCGGTTCGGCCGGGGAGGGGAGGCGAATGGCCCGGATGCCGGCGGCGCGGGCCGCGGCTACGGTCAGCTCGGTGAGGGCCGGGAAGAGGAGGCAGTGCTGGTGGCTGTCGAGGTGGTCGGGCTCCAGCCCCGTCTCCCGCACCCGCGCGATCTGTGCCGCGAATTCCCTCAGCACCGCACCTTCCGCCTGCCAGCCGGCCAATAATCTCCGGCGCAGCCCGGCCTTGCCGGGGAAGGTGCCGCCGGCGCCGGTAAGGCCGGGGATGACCCCGGAGAGGGAGCGTCCCTCGGAAAGGTTGAGATGGACGCCGACCGGCAGTCCGGAGGCCCGGGCTTCCCGCGCCGCCACGGCGAAATCATCACCATTCGCCAGGAGGGAGGCACTGGAGACGATGCCGGCCGTGACGGCGCGGAAAATTCCCTGGTCCCGTTTGGAACCGCAGCCGAGGTCATCGGCATTGACAATCAGACGGATCATGGCCACCATTGTAACCAAAATCGCAGGCGCTTGAAGCGAAAAGCTGACGAGGAAGGACCGTTTCATGTTCCGTTGGCAAAAGAGGTTTGACAACCTCTGCCATCGCTATTCCTGGATCTCCGGATATCTGCCGGCCCGGCGCATCGGTTTGGGCCGGGAGGTACGCATGGTCCGCGGCACCTTTCGCCCTCCCTACAGCTGCCAGGTCTACCCGGTCGATCACTGCAATCTCACCTGTCTGGATTGCAATCATGCCTCGCCCGTATTACCCCGAAGGTTTGCCGACCCCCGGCAGATATTGGAGGATTTTCGCAAGCTTTTCCCGGTGTACCGCTGCCGGACCATCACCCTCCTCGGCGGCGAACCCCTGCTCCATCCCGAACTCCCCGCGATCATCGCCAATCTCCGGAAGACCAAAGTCTCCCGGTATATCTCCCTGGTCACCAACGGCATCCTTCTCGACCGAATCAGTGACGAGACTCTGGACGCGTTGAACCTGATCGAAATTTCCCGTTATCCCGGTGGCGGCCTGACGACCGAGGGGCTGGCGGCGTTCCGGAAACGGGCCGGCGAGTTTCAGACCGAGGTGAGGGTCTATCGCTACGAACGGTTCCGCATGACCTTCGCGAGCCTCGGGACGGCCGACGACGCTCTGGTCGGCCGGGTCTTCCGGGCCTGCAAGATCGCCAACCTCTGGGGCTGCCACGTCATCCATGACGGCTATCTCTACAAATGTCCCCAAGGTGGCTACGTCCCGCGAATCCCGGGGTGTGCCGCGACCCATGCGGCCGAGGAGGATGGTCTCCGACTCGGTTCGGGACCTGAATTCGGCGCCGCGCTGGAAGGGTTTTTTTCGTCCGAAGAGCCGCTGAAGGCATGTCGCTACTGTGCGGGAACGGTCGGCAGGGACCGGGAACACGGCTTCTGTACCCCTTCGGCCTGGGCCGCGGAGCATCATCGGCCGCTGGAGGAGATCATCGACTTCCAGAAACTTCAGGCGTGCGAAGAAGGGCGCGAGGAGGGACCGGCCGAAAGGATTCTGGAAGCGTAGGCCGGACTGCCGGAACCGCCCGGGCCGACGCCCGCCGAACTTATCTGCTAAGCTTGCAACCGGGCCTCGCCCACCCTCAAACCATTGAGCCCAGGGGACACCTATTCAGATGGCACGAAAAATCTTCATTGCCGCCAACGGCCAGAACTGCGGCAAGACCACCGTCTGCCTCTCCCTCCTCCATCTGGCTCGGAAAAAGTACCAGCGGGTCGGTTTCATCAAGCCCCTCGGCCCCAAACCGGCCTTTTTGAGGGGGCTGGAGGTCGACAAGGATGCGGTGCTGATGGCCTAGGTCTTCGGCCTGGAAAAGGATCTGCGCTACATGTCGCCGGTCGTCCTGCCGCCAGGGATGACCAAGCGGGTGATCGACGGCCTCCTTGATCCGGAGTCCTTCCGGGAGCGGGTGCTGCACTCCTGTGCCGAACTCGAAAAGCGCTGCGACCTTTTGATCATCGAGGGTTCGGGGCACCCCGGGGTGGGGGCGGTGGTCGGCCTTTCCAATGCCCGTATCGCCCGCATGCTGGAGGCGCCGGTCCTGCTGGTGACCGGCGGCGGGGTGGGGAATGTCATCGATGCCGTCGCCCTCGATGTTGCTCTCTTCGAGAAAGAAGGGGTTTCAGTACGGGCGATCCTTCCCAACAAACTGATCGCCGAGAAACGCGACGTCACTCTCGACTACCTGCGCCGGGCCTTCGCCGGGGCGCCCTTCCAGGTCCTCGGCGGCTTCAATTACCAGCCGGTCCTCGCCAACCCGACCTTGCGCCGGATCAGCAAGATCCTCGATCTCCCCCTGCATGGCAACCGCCGGGAGGCGAAGCGGATCATTCACCATATCCAGATCGGCGCCGCCTCCACCCAGCGTGTCGCCGAACTTCTCAAGCCCGATTCGCTGCTGATTGTCACCAGCAGCCGCGACGAACTGCTGGTGACCCTCGCCAATCTTTACCAGTTCCCGGAATACCGCTCGCGGATCGTCGGCCTCGTCATCCCCGGCATCATCCCCATCAACAAGATCACCCAGCAGATTCTCGACCGCAGCAATATCCCCTACCTTCGCACCCAGAGCCACACCACCGCCGAACTCCACAGCCTCATCACCGAAGACGTCTCCAAGCTGACCGCCGAGGATACGGAGAAGATCGACCTGGTACGGCAGCTGGCGGAATACCGCTTCGACTTTCCGGCCCTCGACGCCCTCTTCGACTGAGCGGCGCACCGCTCTTGACGGTCATTTCGCGACGCTCCCCAGGTAGGCCAGCCAACTCCCTACCCCCTGCATGATCATCTCGATGGAAAAGGTTCCCACCACCAGGGCGGTAATTCGTCCCATGACCTCGATGTAGCGTTCGATCAGCTTGCCGTTGCGCGGCCGGACGAAGTCGTGGAGCCGTTTGAGCACGAGGATGGTCGCCACGGTGAGCGCCACCGCCCCGAAGATGCCGATGACCGCCAATCCGGCCGAAACCCGGCTGCCGATGAGGATGCTGGCGCTGACCGTGGCGGGGCCGATCATGATCGGCATGGCGATGGAGCCGGCGATGTGCTCCGGAGCACCGCGGATCTTGCGTAGCGCCTCGGGACCGGTGAAGACGAACTGGATGCCGATGAGGAGGAATATGATCCCGCCGAAGATCTGGAAGGATGCGAAGCGGGCCTGGAGCAGGTCATCGAAGATGAAGTCGCCGAGGAGGGCGAAGACGGCGAAGACGCAGCCGCTGATCATTCCGGCGCGGATCAGGACCCGCCGGAATTCCCGGGTGTCGAGGTCTTCGATCAGGTCGATCAGGTAGATGATCAGCAGGAAGGGATTGAGAAGCATCAGCAGCAGCAGGACCGAACTGACGAAGGCGTGATTCAGCATGGGGGGGACTCCGTAAGCCGCTTGTACCAGACGTTCATGCTCTCCAGCTCGCCGGCAATCTGGGTGTTGCGGGTCAGGGTGCCGCCGAAGGTGTAACCGCTCTTGGCGAAGGTGATGTTCATGCCGAAGGAATAGGCCCGGGCGATGGTGAAGGCGGTGATGATCCCCTCCCGGGCGGCGGCCTGCTCCAGCCGGGCCAGCAGGACGTTGGCCAGCCCGTGGCCGCGCTCCTCGGGGAGGGTGGCGAAGTCGGTCATCTCCGCATTGCCTCCGGGCCGATCGAGTTCCGCCGAGGCGATGGCGACCAGTCGGGTGCCTTTCAGGATGCCCTGATAGCGGATGTGGCCGGCCATGGTGGAGCGCAGGTAGGCCGGGTCGTGGATCGGGAAGGGGTAGGTGGCGAAGACGATGCGGTAAACGGCGGCCATCGCCTCGGCGTCGTCCGGGGTCAGCTGGCGCCAGAGGTAGCCGGCCGGCAGGAGCTGCGCCTCCGGCTCGGCGCGTTTATCGTCGGAGCGCTGCAGGACCTCCGCCACCTGCCGGGGCTTCGGTTCCCTGCGCCGTTCGGAGGAAAAGTATTTCCCCATGAAGTGGACGTCGAGCTCCCCCCGGTAAAAATCCGGCACCGTCGCTTCGGGGTGATAGCCGCGGCGGCGGAAGGGCTCCTGACGGTCGCCGGGAACCTTGGCGAAGATTTTCGAATAGCCCTGCTCCACGGCCAGGTCTTCGAGGTAGGGGAGGAGCCCCGGCAGGTCCTGGCCGGCCAGCTTCATCAGGTAGATGCGGTCGCTGTGCTTGCCGTGCTGAATGGTCGAACTTCCAAAGGTTTCGATGCGATCAGTCATCATTGCGGCGCTCCATGCGATGGTTTTTTTCGGGGGTCAGGGAAATGGTCCGGTCGAAGTCGGCGAGCAGCATTTCGATACCGGTGGACTGGCATTCCTCGGCCGCGTCGAGCTTGAGCTGGAGCCGGCAGCCGTCGCAATTGCGGTCGCAGAAGATCGATTCGTAGCGGTGCGGCTCCTGGTAGGTGGTGAGAACTCCTTCGTAGTTGCGCAGCACCACCTTGTTGGTCGATTGCGAGATCAGGTAGTTGGGGCTGAGCGGAATCTTCCCGCCGCCCCCCGGAGCATCGATTACGTAGGTCGGTACGGCGAAGCCGCTGGTGTGGCCCCGCAGGCTCTCCATGATTTCGATCCCCTTGCCGACCGGGGTCCGGAAGTGGGAGAGCCCCTCGGCCAGGTCGCACTGGTAAAGGTAGTAAGGGCGCACCCGGTTCTCCACCAGCTTGTGGACCAGCGATTTCATGATGCGCGGGCAGTCATTGACGCCGGCGAGGAGGACCGACTGGTTGCCGAGAGGGATCCCCGCGTCGGCCAGGCGGCGTAGCGCTTCCCGCGATGAGGTGGTGATCTCGCGGGGATGGTTGAAGTGGGTGTTGAGCCACAGGGGTTGGTGGGTTTTGAGCATCGCCACCAACTCCGGAGTGATGCGGTAGGGGAGGACGACCGGCATCCGCGTGCCGATGCGAATCACCTGGACGTGAGGGATCTTCTGCAATTCGGTGAGCAGCCAGTCGAGGTGGGCATCCGGGAGCATCAGCGGGTCGCCGCCGGAGAGGAGGACGTCGCGGACCACCGGGGTGTTGCGGATGTAATCGATGCCGGCCAACAGTTCGGCCCGGCCGGGGATCGATTCGACGTCGCCGACTTTGCGTTTGCGGGTGCAGTGCCGGCAGTACATGGAACAGACGTTGCTGACCTGCAGCAGGACCCGGTCGGGATAGCGGTGGGTGACCCCCGGCACCGGGCTGTCTTTTTCCTCGGCCAGTGGATCGGCCAGGTCATGCGCTTCGACCTCCAGTTCGCGCGGGGACGGGAAGGCCTGCCGGAAGACCGGATCGTTGTGGATGTCATTGACATCGACCAGCGACAGGTAATAAGGGGTGATCGACAGGGGGAAACGCTTCAGGGTGAGCCGGAGCTTTCGTTTCTCCGTCTCGGGGAACCTGATGCCGAGGATCTCCTCGACGGTTTCGATCTCCCGGATGGCGTGCTTGAGCTGCCAGCGCCAGCCCTTCCAGTGGGTGAGGGTGACGGCGGGGGAATCGATGGCTTCGGCCAGCTGCTGCTGGTTCTGCGAGTAGATGGGCATATCAGGCTCCTGAAGCTGGCGGCGGGAATGGGGGCGCCCTTCCCGGGCGGATGCCGGCAACAGACGTCCACCGGACTCGCCGCTGGGGGTAGGGGACCTCGGGGGAAAATAAGGACAGGCCGTCGGATGGAAGGCATCCGTGGAACGCTAGAGGGGTGTTGCACGCGACGGCGTGCCCGATGGGATACATCGATTGTGAAGAGGCTGGACAACCCGCGACCGTAATGGCGGGGGATTCCCGACACCCGGTGCTGCCCGGGGAGATCGAGGCGTCAATGGAACCGTGCCGGGCGGCACGAAAAGAACGCCTCGGATGCGGATTAAGGTCGGAACGCCCTGGCGGGCGCCGCCGTTAATGGGCGACCATACCCCATCGGGTCCGATTGGTCAAGGCGCGGCGGGTTTTTTGGCCGCCGCAGCCGGGCTCGCGGGGTTGCCCCCTTCCGGCCCGGCAACTTTCTGCTAAGCTTAGGCGAAAGCCGGAGGGACGGGCTCCTGTCCCGGACTTGGCCGGTCATTCCCTCAAGGAGGTCCACCCATGGAAGCTTTTCTGGCTACCGTCAAGGAGACGGTCAATCCGGCCGGCCAGCCGGTCGGTGTCAATCTGGTGCGGGAAGCGGCGCAGGTCGCGGGGAGCAAGATCCGCTTGCGCGGCCAGCGCTTGACGATCTGCCAGCAGATCGCCTATAGCCGTCTCTATGGCTGGTCGACCTGGGTCGACAAGGAGACCAGCCACTGTGTCCTCGGCGCCGCTTGCGCCGGTCTGATCGAGACCCCGCAGCGGGTTCTCGACGGCGCCGTCAACGTCGGTGTCTATCAGCAGGACCGGCCGGCCGCGGCGGCCATGCAGCAGGCGATGCCGAGGGTTCCGGGCGGGGTCGTCGGGGTGCTGACCTATCCCCTGGCACGGCCGGTGGCGGGGCTGACCCCGGAGCTGGTCGTGATCTATTGCAATACCGCTCAGGCGATGCGCTTCGTCCAGGCCTTCCTTTACCGGGAGGGGGGTGAGTTCGTCATGCGCAGTTCCGGCGATGCGGGAGTCTGCGCCCGCGGCGTCGCCCAGGTGGCGGTGAGCGGCGAGCCGACCATCGAAATCCCCTGCATGGGCGATCGGCGTTTCGCTATGACCCAGGACCACGAACTGATCGTCGGTATCCCGGCCGGCTGGCTGGCGCGGACCGCCGAGGGGCTGGCCGCCACCCATAAAGCCGGGATCCGCTATCCGGTGCCCTTCCAGATCCCCGCGGGGTGCGACCTCCCTCCCGACTACATCACCGACAGGGAGGACTAGCGCCATGCCCCATCTCCAGTTCGAGGTGAACTTTCCCGTCGCCGAGACCGACAAGTTTGCCTTCACGGCCCGCATCAAGGGACACTTCGCCCGGATTATGGACACCGGCACTGACCATATCGCCGTCACCCTGCGCTGTCTGGGGCTGCGCGATCTCTCCTTCGGCCGCGCCACCGATCCGGCTGACGGCCTCGCCTTCGTCAACGCCGATATCCGCTCCGGGCGCAGCAGCGAGCAGAAGCGGGCCCTGTCGCTGGCTTTCATCCAGGAGCTCCAGGAATCGTTCCGGCTGCCGCCGCAGAATATTTACGTCATCCTCACCGAACATCCCGGCGAGCATTTTCAGTTTCATGATCGGGTGTTGGAGGGGTGGGCGGCCGGCGAAGACCCTCTCGCTTGATCCGGCGGCCGATGAAAAACGTCCATCTGGGGCGTTGCCTTCAGCCTGCGTCAACGACATACCTTCCGGTACGCCTTATTTCGCAGGATTTCAGGCGCCTGGCATCTGGGCTTTTTTGATCGGCCTTGGTGAACTATCTGCTGACCAATTGATTTTGAATCCGCTCACCCTTCCCCTGCGGAGGAACGCTTGTGACCGATACTTGGAAATGTGACGTTTGCGGCTATGTCCACTCCGGCGCTGAACCGCCGCGTTCCTGTCCGGTCTGCGGCGCCGACCGGGATTGCTTCGGGCCGCTGGTCATCGTCGCCGCCCGGCCGCCGGACCTTCACGCCTCCGTCTGGCGCTGTACCATCTGCGATCATCTCAACCCGGGGAGCGAGCCCCCCGAAAACTGCCCGGTCTGCGGCGCCCCGGCCCACCTCTTTGAGCCGAGCGGGACGGCGACGCCGGCGACCTTTGCCAGTGACGTGAAGCGACTGGTGATCGTCGGCGCCGGGGTGGCCGGGGTGACCGCAGCCGAGGAGGCCCGCAAGGCCGCTCCGGACGTCGCCATCGTCCTGGTCTCGCGGGAGAGGAGCCTCCCCTACTACCGGCTCAACCTGACCCGCTACCTGGCCGGAGAAGTGTCAGCCGATGAATTGATCATGCAGCCGGAAGGCTGGTACCGCGAGCGGCGCATCGACTGGCAGGCGGGCGAGGTGATGAGCATCGACCGCGAGGCCCGACGGGTCGGGCTGCGCGACGGGACTTGGCTTTTGTACGACCGCCTGATCCTCGCCGGAGGGTCCCACCCCTTCGTACCCCCCATCGCCGGCGTCACTCGCGACGGGGTCGGGGTGCTGCGCACTCTCGACGACGCCTGTGCCATCGAGGGACGGCTCGCCCCGGGGCGGCGCTGCGTCTGCCTCGGCGGGGGGCTCCTCGGCCTCGAAACGGCCGGCGCGCTCCAGAAGCGAGGGGGACAGGTGACGGTCCTGGAAGGGCAGCCCTGGCTGCTACCCCGGCAGCTGCCGCGGCAAGGAGGGGAACTGTTGCAGGAGCTCATCGAGGGGCGGGGGATCGGGGTCCGCTGCGGGGTGGAGATTCGCGAACTCTCCGGCGACGAACAGGTGCGGGGGGTGCGGCTGGAGGACGGCAGCGAGCTGCCGGCCGAACTGGTGGTCGTCTCGGCGGGGGTGCGACCGAACAGCTACCTGGCTCGCCAGGCCGGTCTCAAGGTCGACACCGGAATCCTGGTCGACGACCGGATGACGACCTCCGATCCGGCGATCCTCGCCGCCGGGGACATCGCCGAGCACCGCGGCCTCCTCTACGGCATCTGGCCCGCCAGCTACGCCCAGGGGATGATCGCCGGTCTCAATGCGGTCGGCGGGACCGCCGATTTTTCCGGTCTGCCGCCGACCACGCGGCTCAAGGTCCTTGATGTCGATCTCTTCAGTATCGGCGCCCTGGCCCTCCCTGACGCCAGTTACCGGCTGGTGGAGGAGCGGGACGGCGGCACCTATCGGGGTCTGGTCATTCGCGACGGACGGATCGTCGGAGCCGCCTTGCTCGGCGATTCGAGCCTCGCCGCACCGCTGACGGAGGCGGTGCGGGAGGCCACCCCCCTGGCCGAGCTCCCGGAACTAGTCGCGGCTTTCCCCCGGCTTGGGGCGGGGTGAAGAGATCTTTGCTGCGACTTGAAAAGAGAAGGGCGACCTGCGGGTCGCCCTTCTTTGTGGCTTGATCTTTCGCTCAGGGCATCTCCAGCGGCGGTTCGTTGAGAGCCGCCAACTGCTCACGGATTTCCAGGATGTGCTGGTCCCAGTAGCGGGGGGTGTTGAACCAGGGGAAGTTGGCCGGGAAAGCGGGGTCGTGCCAGCGCTTGGCGAGCCAGGCGCAGTAGTGGAGCAGGCGCAGGGAGCGCAGCGCTTCGATCAGGCGCAGCTCGCGGGAGTGGAAGTCGAAGAACTCCCCGTATCCCTCCAGAATCCGGTCGAGCTGGGCGCACTGCCGCTGGCGGTCGCCGGAGAGCATCAGCCACAGGTCCTGGACCGCCGGCGCCAGGCGGGCGTCGTCGAGATCGACCAGATGGGGGGCTTCGTTGCGCCACAGGATGTTGCCGGCGTGGCAGTCACCGTGGACGCGAACAAAGTCCGGCGCGACCGCTGCAAAGATTCCTTCGATCCCTGTCACCAGGTCCTTGGTCAACGCCTGGTAATTGGACCGGTATTCGGGAGGGATGAACTCCTCGCCGACCCGCGTCACGCTCTCCCAGCCGAAGGTTTGCGGGTCGAGGCGCGGCCGGTGGGCAAAGGGGCGGGTGGCGCCGATGGCGTGGAGGCGGCCGAGGAGCCGACCCATAATCAGGAGGTGGTCGCCGTGATCGAACTCCGGGGCATGCCCTCCCTGACGGGGATAGAGCGCGAACCGGAAGCCATGGAAAAGATGAAGGGTCTCCCCGGCGGCGTTGCCAAGCGGCGCCACCACCGGCAGCTCATGCTCGGCCAGCTCCAGGCAGAAGCTGTGCTCCTCAAGGAGCTGCGCCTCGCTCCAGCGCCCCGGGCGGTAGAACTTGGCGATGAGCGGCGCCCCATCCTCCACCCCCACCTGATAGACGCGGTTCTCGTAGCTGTTGAGCGCCAGGGTGCGGCAGTCGCAGCGATACCCCTGGCTTTCGACGGCGTCCATGATGAAGCCGGGGGTGAGGCGCGCAAAAGGATGAAGAGTATCGCTCATGAGGCCAGCATACCACCGAACCGGCGCGTCCTTCAAACCGATAAACTATGGAGAGCGATTTCCCTGTGCCGCCGGTTGATGGCCCCGCGCAGATTTGCGTTGACAGCCGGGGTCTGACTCGGTTCAATGCCAGGAGCCCAAACAGAGAGGAAAGGCCGCACCGATGGGGATGGGGAGTGCATTACCACCAGCTTCAATCTGTTCCGTCGCACCGACAACCGTTGGGCGGCGGTTTTTTATCCGCATTCTCCTGGTCCTTCTCCTCCTGTTGTCCCTGGGGGCTGCGGGAGGGGTCGCCCGGGCCGCAGAAGTCGTCCCGG
>JBBQBQ010000008.1:0-28322 GCA_038317685.1 Desulfuromonadales bacterium
CATCGCCATGTGGACCCAGCGCGATCAGGCCGAGGCGACCCTTGGCCTGCCGTCCCTCCTGGTCACCGGCGCCACCGGCAGCGGCAAGGAGTTCGTCTTCAACAACATCTATTCGCGCCTCAACGAAATGTACCAGGCACAGATCAATCCCCGCGCCCAGCTGCCGGTGCAAAAGTGCAACATCGCCGCCTATAGCGGCGAACTGACCTACTCGGAACTCTTCGGCCACAAGCGCGGTGCCTTCACCGGCGCCCACACCGACCGCCGGGGGATTCTCGAAGAGGCTCACGGCGGGGTGGTCTTCCTCGACGAGATCGGCGACGCCGATCCGAAAACCCAGGTGCAGCTACTGCGCTTCCTCGACAACGGTGGCTTCGTCCGGCTCGGGGAGAACCTCACCCGCTACGCCCGGGTCCTCCTGGTCGCCGCCACCAACAAGGATCTTCGCAAACTGATCCGCGCCGGGACCTTCCGCGAGGACCTCTACCACCGGCTCTGCGAACTGACCATGGAGGTCCCCTCCCTCAACGAGCGGCGCGAGGATATTCCCGACCTCGCCGTGCACTTCCTCGGCAAGCTCTGGAAGGTTTACAAGCGCCCTGACGAGGGGGAAGACGCCGCGCCGGCGATCACCCGCGGTGCCCAGGCCCTCCTCGCCGCCCACCACTATTCCGGCAACATCCGGGAGCTGCGCTCGATCCTGGTGCGGGCCCTCTTCTTCCGCAAGGGGCGGGTGCTCGGCGAGGAGGACATCCGCCGGGTGCTCGGCGGGCTGGCCCATGTCGAAGTGCCGGAGGCCGGGACGGCGGAGCAACTGCGGGGTCAGCTGGCGGGGGAGATTTTTGCCTCCATCGGCCGCGGCGAGGTCGACTTCTGGAGCGGCCTCTACCAACCCTACAGCGAAAGCCGCATCTCCCGGGACGTGGTGGCGGCGGTCATCGAGCAGGCCCGCACCGCCGGCGCCACCTCCATGCCGAAGATCGCCCAGCTGCTGCGGGCCTGCGACCCGAAGGCCGCCGACCCGGAGGAGCAGAAGACCTTCTACCGCTTCAAGAATTTTCTCTACAAAACGATTCGGATCGGGTGAGAATCGGGGGCGTTCTGGGAGAGGGTGCGACTAGCGCTTCCGGTTCTGCCCCACCAGCCAGGCATCGATGGCTTCGGCGACCCGGCGCCCCTCGCGCATGGCGAGGATGACGGTCTTCGGTTCGTGGACGACGTCGCCGGCGGCGAAGACCCCTTCCCGGCTCGTCATGCCGTAGTAGGGGGCGGTCTCGGTCATGACGTAGCCCTTGTCGTTGGTTTTGATGCCGGTGGTCGTCGAGACGATGCGGGCGAAGGGTTTCTGACCGATGGCGATGATCACCTTGTCGCAGGCCAGAGACCTCTCGGTCCCCGCCACCGACACGATGACGCTCTCCCGGCCGCTCGGCTTCCGGGCGAAGTCCTGCAGCACCACCCCGCTCACCTTCCCTTCGCCGAGGATTCGCACCGCGCTGGTTTCAAATTCGAAGACCACCCCTTCGTGCAGTCCCTCCTGGTATTCCTTGTCGCTTGCCCGCCGCTCCTTCTCCGGAACGATATCGACGACCCGCACCTCCGCGGCGCCGAGGCGCAGGGCGGTGCGGGCGGCGTCGACGGCGACATTGCCGGCGCCGACCACCACTACCCGGTCCCCCCCTGCCACCGGCAGGCTGGTTTCCGGCAGGCTCCCCTCCATCACCAGATTCACCGTCTCCAGGAAATAAATCGCCTGCATCGCCCCGGTCAGCTGTTCCCCCTCGACGCCAAGGGTCTTGGCCAGGCCGGTGCCGGTGCCGATGAAGATCGCCTGGTAGCCCATGGCGAAAAGCTGGTCGAGGGTCAGATCCTCCCCGATGATCACTCCGGTCTCAAGACGGACCCCGAGGTTGCGGATGATCTCGATCTGTTTGTCGACGACCTCATTGGGGAGGCGGTATTCGGGGATGCCGTAACGCAGCACCCCGCCGGCCTTGTGGTGGGCCTCGAAGAGGGTGACGCGGTAATTCTGCTTGGCGAGGATCGCCGCCACCGACAGCCCGGCCGGACCGGAGCCGATCACTGCCACCTTTCCCTGGAGGCGGTTGAGGGCCAGGACCATCTCCTGCTCGGCGAGGAAGCGTTCCAGTTTGCTGATGCGGATGGCGGTCCCCTTGATACCGAGGACGCAAGCTCCCTCGCACTGGTCGTTGTGGGGGCAGACCCGGGCACAGATGATCGCCAGGTTGCTGTTGGCATTGATGATGTCGATGGCCGTGTGATAATCGCCTGCGGCGATGGCCGCGATGATCTCGGGGATGCGGTTCTCGATGGGGCAGCCTTTGACACAGGCGGGGTTTTTGCACTGCAGGCAGCGCTTGGCCTCGGCCAGCGCTTCGGTTTCGGTGAAGCCTTTTTCCAGTTCGTCGAAGTTGAGTGCCAAGGGGAGATCCTTTGTCAGAAATCGGTCCGGAAGGGTCCGTGCCGGGAGACAATGACAGAATTGTACGGGAAGTCACCGATTGCGCGCAAGAGGGGGGGCTGGCTCAGCCCTTAAAGGGCGGGGCGAGTTGCCGCAGCAGGGCGGCAGCGGCGCGGCCGGGATTGGAGGCGGCGAGGATGGCGCCGATACAGCCGCCCCCGGCGGCGCCGGCGGAAAGGAGCTGCGGACAGCGATCCGCCGTCAGCCCGCCCAGGGCGAAGACCGGCAGGTCGGCTGCGGCGCAGGCAGCCCGCAGTTCCTCAATCCCCAGCGGCGCTCCGTAGGAGGCCTTGGAGGTGGTGAACCAGACCGGTCCGAAAGTGACGAAGTCGGCCCCGGCGCGGCTTGCCGCCGCGACCTCGCCGACGCTATGGGTGGAGAGACCGATGAGGGCCTTTGGGCCCAGCGTGCGACGCACCTCCGCCGGCGACGGGCCGCCTCCGCCGAGGTGAACGCCGTCGGCACCGACCGCCAGGGCCAGGTGGCTGCGGCCATTGATCAGCAGCTTCGCTCCGCGGCGGGCGGTCAGGTTCCGCAACTCTGCGGCGAGGGGGAGGAATTCCTCATCGGGGAGATCCTTTTCCCGCAGCTGCACGGCCCGCACCCCTGCCGCCAGGGCGCGGTCAACAGCGGCGACCAGGCCGCCCCCGGGGACCTGGCGACGGTCGGTGATCAGGTAGAGGGAAAAGTTGACTTTCACCCCGCATCCTCAAGAAAGGCGCTGTCCCAGTCCTTCCAGACCGCCTCGTAGCCTCGGCGGCGGATCATGGCGCAGACCTCGGCGGGAGAACGGTCGTCGTCGATGTTGAACTGCCGGGTCGACTCCCCGTCGAGCGCATAGCCGCCAGGGGCGGTGCAGGAACCGGCGCTCATCTGGGTGATCCCCAAGGGGAGGAGGTGGTCGCGCAGGACGGCACTCTCCCGGGTGGAGAGGATCAGTCCGGCGTCGGGGAGGAGCAGGCGCAGGACGCAGATCAGCTGCACAAAGGCTCGATCGGAGACCGGATGGAGAGGGTTGAAGCCTCCTTCCGCCGGGCGCATGCGCGGGAAGGAGACCGACAGCTGGGAGCGCCAGTAGCGACGGGTCAGGTACTGGCCGTGGAGGCCGACGAAGAAGGCCTCGCTGCGGAAGGGGCCAAGGCCGAGCAGCGCCCCGATGCCGATGCGGCGCAGGCCTGCGCCGCCGCCGCGTTCCGGGGCGGCGAGGCGCCAGTCGAAATCGCGTTTTTTGCCGTAGGGGTGCATCGCGGCATAGAGTTCCCGGTCGTAGGTCTCCTGGTAGATGGTCAGACCGTCGACCCCGGCGCCGATCATCTGCCGATAACCGGCTTCCTCCAAGGGGTAGACCTCGATGGAGATGGCGGAGAAGAGGGGCCGAAGCCGGCGCACCGCGGCGGCCAGAAAGTTGTTGTCGACAGCCCGCGGCAACTCCCCGGTGACGATCAGGAGGTGGCGGAAGCCGCGCTCGTGGATGACCCGCGCCTCGCTCTCGATCTCATCGAGGGTGAGGGTTCTGCGGGGGACCTGATTGCCGGCGTTGAAACCGCAGTAAAGGCAGCCGTTGCTGCATTCGTTGGAAAGGTAGAGGGGGGCGTAAAGGAGGATGGTGCGGCCGAAACGCTGCACTGTGATGCGGTGGGCGCGCTGCGCCAGCGGCTCGAGGTAGCCTTCCGCCGCGGGGGAGAGAAGGGCCATGAGGTCGGCCGGCTGCAGCTTCTCCGCGGCCAGAGCCCGCTCGACCTCGGCGGCGGTTTTGGCCTCGATCTGCTCCTGGACTTGCGCGGGGTCGTACCGGCTGAGGATATCGGAAAAGCTCATGGTTGTCATAAGTCCCATAGGTCCCAGAGGTCCCATAAATCCCATGGGATGAATGGGAGGCATGGGAATCATGGGAGTTATGAAAGGCGGGTGCTAGTTCCGCAAAAACCCGGTCAGCGGGCTCGATGCCTCGGCTCTTTGCCGCTCCTCGCCGAGGCCGGCGAGGTAGGCTTCGCGGCCGGCCAGCACCCCCATCCGGAAGGCGGCGGCCATCCGTCCCGGGTTGCGGGCGACGGCCAGGGCGGTGTTGACGAGGACCGCGTCGGCGCCCATCTCCATGGCCTCGGCGGCATGGCTGGGGGCGCCGAGACCGGCATCGACGATGACCGGCACGCTCGCCTGCTCGATGATGATGGCAATCAGGTCGCGGGTCTTGACCCCCCGATTGGTGCCGATCGGCGCCCCGAGGGGCATGATGGTCGCGGTCCCGGCTTCCTGAAGGTGGCGGGCCAGGACCGGGTCGGCGTTGATGTAGGGGAGGACCACGAAGCCCTCCTTGACGAGAATCTGCGCCGCTTTGAGGGTCTCGATGGGGTCGGGGAGGAGGTAGTAGGGGTCGGGGGTGACCTCCAGCTTGACCCACGGTTCGCAGCCAGCGGCCCGCGCCAGCCGCGCCAGGCGCACCGCCTCCTCGGCGTCGCGGGCACCGCTGGTGTTGGGGAGAAGGAGATACTTTTTCGGGTCGATCTGTGCCAGCAGGCTGTCTTTGGGGTTGTCAATATCGACCCGGCGCAGCGCCACGGTGACGATCTCGCACCCCGCGTTGTTCAGCGCTGCGACCATCAGGGCGTTGGAGGCGAACTTGCCGGTGCCGACCAGCAGGCGGGAGGAAAATTCCCGCCCGGCGATGACCAGTTTATCCATGGATGTTTAAACCTTTCTGGCTGAGGTGGTTCAACCCCCGCCGACGAACTGCACGATTTCCAGGACATCCCCCTCAGCCAGGAGAATGGTGGCGAAGGCGTCTCGGGGGACGATGCCCCGGTTGCGCTCAACCGCGACCCGCGAGCCGTCCATTTTGAGGGTTGCGAGAAGAGCCTGCAGGGTGGTGCCGGCTTCGATCTGCAGTGTTTTACCGTTGGCGGTGATGTGCATGGCGAGCTCTTTCGGTCAGGCCGGCTCCTCGCCGAGGAGGAGGCGCAGCACAGCGTTGGCCTGGTGGTGGGCGGCGACGCCGACCCGCGGCGCCATCAGCCCTTCGCCGGGACAGGCGGCGGAGGCGCCGTCGCCGACCAGGTAGAAGTTGCGGGCCACCCGGCGGGTGACGACGGTGTTGGCCGGTCCGTAGCCGGCCAGCCCCGAGGCGGCGACCAGGGGGGTGTCGGGACGGTGACCGAGAAAGGTCTCCACCAAAAGGGCTTTCTGGTCGGCGCGGTCGAAGGCTTCGACCATGACGTTGACGTTCCCGAAGAGGTTCGGGATGTTCTCCCGGGTCAACCGGCCGTGGAAGACCGAGACCGCCACGTAGGGGTTGATCCGCGCCAGGTTTTCCTGAAGAGCCGCCACCTTGGGGAGGCCGATCTGGTCGATGAAATACTGCTGGCGGTTGAGATTGGACGGTTCGACGAGGTCGAAGTCGGCGACGACCAAGCTCCCGATGCCGAGGCGCGCCAGGGCGACGGCGATTGCCGAGCCGAGGCCGCCGACGCCGGCGATGCCGACCGTCGCCCCCTTGATCCGAGCGTGGACGCCGGGGGTATGGCGGGCGACGAGGAGCGCTTCGAGTTCCTCCGGCGCCGGCTGCTCGCCGCGGCGGATCAGCACCACCTGGTCGTTCTCGATCAGGGTCCGGTTGCCGTCGACGGGGAAGCCGTTGAGGATTGTCAGGTCGGCGCCGGGCTTGCACTGCCGGGTCAGCTCACTCAGGGTGGTGGCGGCGGGGATGTCTCGGGGTTGTTCGTTGACCAGAATACGCATCGGTAAAGACACCAAAGGCCGCGAAAAGCGGCCTTCCCGGACCAGTGTCCGGTTGCTGCGCCGCTTCCCTACGCCGGTATGATCCGGATCAGGTTCGAAGGGTCGTCCGCCGGGGCGGACTCTCAGTGAAACACTCCCCTAGGGCTGCTCTCGATTGTGGGCAGACGCTACCAGCAGCGGCGGCGGAAAGTCAAGGTTTTTGTCCAGTCCCAGGGGTCCCGGCGGGGACCGGGGGGCCATTGCGGCTTTATCGTTTTTAAGGCGGCGGCGGGGGTTAGCGCTTGAAGGACCTTCTCAGCCGCTGCCCAAGTCCGGTTGACAAGAGTGTACCGACTGCAAAGGACTTCACTTTGCGGGCCGGACTTCCTCCCAGGACCTGGTCGAACCTGCACCACTCGTCCAAGGGGTACTCGGAGCGGATGCTGTTGAAGTGATCGAACCATTTAACGCTCGCCCAGGTATTGTAGCCCGCTCTCCCCAAAACGAAATTTCCGAAGGGGAGGCGAAGGCCATCAGCAAAATAGTGAATAATGGCGGCATCCCTGATATTGGTTCTTCTGAAAAAATCATCCGCCGGACAGTTCCACCGTTCATCCGCCAAAAAGTGGGGATACCGGTGAAGAAGGGCAACTGCCAGCATCTCATCAAGTAATATTAGGGGGGGGCCCTGTTCGATTCGTCTGGTCCAGTCCTGCAAAAACGCGTCGCCCTTGCCTTTGACGTGACCGATCACCCCGACATTGACGTCGATTTCGTCCACCAGCAGCTGCTTGATCGTCTGCCGGTACTCATCGTCACTTAAGAGATGTCTGACGCTGTTGAGGTGTTCAACTCTGGGGGCAAATCCCGGATGTTCGGCACTGCCATCGATGCCGTAGGGATCCGGGAAGAACCGCGTGAACAGCGTCCCATTTTCTTCCAATGGCTCCCAGAGTGGATCAATCGACTTGACGAATAACAGATCGGAATCGAATCCTAAAGTCGTGCGGTAAGGACTCAGCTGCAGGATAATTTGCTTGATGTTGGATTTTGTGGTTAATTGCGGAGGATCAATCCAGGCAATTGAAATATCGAAGGCCTCCTTAAGCTGGGCGCCGAGCCGTTCCTGATGCGGCTCGCCCCGGATGAGGAAGAGGCTGACCGGCCCCCGATAAACTTGCCGAAGGGAATGGAGTGCCACAAACAGCTGAATCACTCGGGAGGCCCCGAAATTAAAGAAGGCACAGCCGCGGTTTTCAGGCGCCATTTTTCCCACCCCGTGGACTCCTGACGGCAGAAGCAGACATCCTGCTGATTTGTTTTGATGATTCTGGCGTGGCAGAAATATAGTAAATCAGGCCGCTTGTGTCAATTTTATAGCTGGAGGAGGCTGGGGGGATGCCGGGCGAAAGGATGGAGCCATGAAATCTCTGTTGATACTTTCAGTCTTACTGGTGATGACGGCGGGATGTAGCGCCCCGATCCGGGAACCCGAGCTTCGTCCCATCGATCAAAGCAGAATGCCTCCCCCTGACCTGAGTGTGACGATCCCCGGACTGGGACCCTGCACCGACAGCCCCGACCATGCTCTCCACTTGAATTCGCAACAACCGGTGATGGTTCTGGTTCATGGCTGCCTCGGCTCGGCGGGCCGCTTCCGGGCCCTGGCTGAGGTCTTCGCCTTTTCCGGCCAGCAGGCGGTCTGCTTTAGCTACAACGACCGCGACAGCCTGATGGTCAGCTCTGCGCAACTGGCAACGGCCCTCGAAGAACTGGCTGGTCATCTGCAGAGGAAGGACCTGACGGTCATCGGCCACAGCCAGGGCGGTTTGATTGCCCGCAAGGCGCTGGTTGCCGAACGGCCTCAACCCTTTCAGGCGCTCGGCGCCGAGCTGGAACTGGTCACGATCTCGGCCCCCTTCGCGGGGATCGAGGCTGCCAGTCATTGCGGCTCAACCCTGGCGACGATTTTCAGCCTGGGTCTCACGGTGCCGATCTGCAAGCTTGCCGCCGGTGACAAATGGTACGAGATCACCGGCGCGTCAGACTTTATCCGCCAGCCTGGGGATCTTTTGGGGCAGGTGAAAGAGCACCTCAAGATCAACACCGAGGAATCCGGTTCCTGCCGGCGGGTCAACGCCGACGGCAACTGTGCGCAAAGTGATTATGTCTTCAGCCTGGAAGAGCAGCATCTGCCGCTGGTCAATGCAGGGACCGTTGCGACGAATGTCGTGGTCAAGGCCGGGCATGTGGAGATCGTCGGGGATAACCGCGTGGCTCCCTTCAAGCTGATTGCCACCCTTCAGGAGCGCGGCATCCTGAAGACTCCTGCACCGGAGCGAACCGCCGCTTTCGGACAGATGTTGACCTTGTTATACCAGCGCCTGCCGCCGACGGAGGCCCAATAGCTTCGAGCGCGGGCCGATCCCCCGGCTGGTTAATCTCCCGGTTTCTCTATTGTGGCACCTTCAGGTAGGCCCTGACCTCCCGTTCACTCCTTTGCACCGTCACCAGGCTGACCGGTACGATGACCACCGCCGTGGGGTTCTCCAGTTGCAACAGGATGAACCCTTCGCTGTAGAAGGAGGCGTGGTGAAGTCGGCCCAGGTTGGACCGCAGGAAGCGGTCGAGTCCCTTGAAGTCGACCAGATCATCTTCTTTCAGGACCTGGGCGATCCTGGGACCGTAGACTTCGTGAAAGAAGAAGTAGCGGACCTGCTCCCGGTCGAGCTGGTAGGGGGAGGATTTGATGATCGCGTGGTCGTTGAAGGTCTTGCCGAAGCGGATCTCCTTGAAGGTCCGGGCGGCGGCGTAGAGATCCCCGATGGTGTACTCGGGGACGACCGGAGCGGCGCTCGCCGGGAGCGGAGCCCAGACCAAACAGGCGGTCAGCAGCAAGGCCGAAACGGTCGGGATTGAGGAGGGTCGGAGCATCGGGTGCTTTCCGGAAGAGGGGTTCGCCCTTGGGGAGGGCCGCCTCTACGGTACGGCAGGGGAGGGTCGAAATCCAGCGCAAAGTTGCCCTGTCCACCGGCCCGCCGCCATGATTTTGGTTGAGTTCAGCGGCGCTCCTGGCCTACCATAGGCGCCTCACCAACAGCCATCCGGCAAATCCGGAGCAGGGGGTCAATGGATATGAGCACATCCGAACGCTACCGCGAGATCGTGCTGGCCGTGCGGGCTTTTCTGGAAGAGAGCCGGAGTTCTGAGAACGAAGTCGGCAAAGAGGCCCAACATGTGGAGAAGGCCCTGCTGACCCTCGGGGAGCTGGCTGAGACGGTCGGCGAGATTCCCCGCATCCGCCTCGAAGCGGAGTTGACTCCGATCCTCCTGAAGGCCCACGGTCAACTCGACCGCGCCCGGATGCTCCACGAGGAAGCCGGTGCCGAGGACCAGGGGGTTGCGGTCTGGGAGTTGGAGCAGAAGATTTACCGGCTGTTGAACGATCTGTAACGCCGAACGGCCTCAAGCTTTCCCCACGGCTTCCCGCCAGCGGGCCAGCAGCTCAGTGCGCTCCCCGGTGGCTATTCGCGGTGTGAACCGCCGGTCCTCCTGCCAGCTTCCCTGCAACTCGTCGCAGCCGGTCCAGAACCCGACCGCCAGCCCCGCCAGCAGCGCCGCCCCCAGGGCGGTCGTCTCCAGCAGCTTCGGCCGCACCACCGGCACGCCGAGAAGGTCGGCCTGAAGTTGCATGAGCAGGTTGTTGGCGGCCGCTCCGCCGTCGACTTTGAGGGTTTTGAGGGGCTGGCCGCGGTCCTCGTTCATGGCCCCGGCCAGATCGAAGATTTGCAGGGCGATCCCTTCGAGGGTGGCGCGGGCCAGGTGGGCGGCGCTGGTGCCGCGGGTGATGCCGCTGATCAGACCGCGCGCCTCGCTCCGCCAGTGGGGAGCACCGAGACCGGTCAGGGCCGGGACGAAGACGACTCCGCCGCTGTCGGGGACCGACGCCGCCAGGGCCTCGATGTCGGCGGCAGCGGGGACGAGGCCGAGACCGTCGCGGAGCCACTGGACCGCGGCGCCGGCGATGAAGGCGCTCCCTTCGAGGGCGTAGGTCGTTTTTCCGCCGAGCTGCCAGGCGACGGTCGTCAGCAGGCCGTGGTCGCTGGCGACCGGCTGCGGTCCGATATTCTCCAGCAAAAAGGCGCCGGTGCCGTAGGTGCATTTGGCCTCTCCGGGGCTGAAGCAGGTCTGGCCGAAGAGGGCCGCCTGCTGGTCGCCGGCCATTCCGGAGATGGGAATGCCATCGGGGAGAAAGTCAAGTCCGCGGGTTTGACCGTAGACCGCCGAGGAGGGGACGATTTCGGGCAGCAACTGCGCCGGAACACCGAAGAGCTCCAGCATTTCGGGGTCCCAGGCGACCCGCGCAAGGTCCATCAGGAGGGTGCGGGAGGCGTTGCTGGCGTCGCTGACGTGGCGGGCTCCGCCGGTCAGGCGCCAGACCAGAAAGCTGTCGATGGTGCCGAAGGCCAGTTCGCCGGCGACGGCCCGGCGGCGCAGATTCTGATCGTCGTTCAGTAGCCAGGTGAGCTTGGTGGCGGAGAAGTAGGGGTCGAGGACCAGCCCGGTGCGCTGCCGCACCAGCGGTTCATGGCCCTCTTCCCGCAGCTTCCGGCAGATTTCGGCGCTGCGCCGGCACTGCCAGACGATCGCCGGCTTGACCGGGCGGCCCCCCCGCCGTTCCCAGAGAAGGGTCGTTTCCCGCTGATTGGTGATGCCGAGAGCGGCGATGCGGCCGGGGGCGATGCCGCTGGCCTCAAGGACCCGGCGAATCGCCTGCTGCACCGAAAACCAGATTTCCTCCGGGTCGTGTTCAACCCAGCCGGGCCGGGGAAAATACTGGGGGAAGTCGACGGTGGCCCGGGCCCGGACCGCCAGGGCATGGTCGATGAGGAGGGCGGTGGTACCGGTGGTTCCCTGATCGAGGGCGAGGATGAAGGCGTCCATGGAGACCTCTGGGAGATGGGTCGACGGTTACGGCAAACGGTCGGCTGGTTTGGCCGTCCCTGTCCGCCAAGTATAAGCGGGTGCTCCCGGCGGTCAAGACGGCATGGCCGTTGCAGAATTTAAGAGCAGGCTTCGGGCCTTGGATGATGGACCGGACCAGTTCCGGGACTTGCGGTAGCGGTGAAAGTGGGAGGAAGAATGAACAAAGGAACGGTCGGTTTCCTGCTGGCGGCGGCTGTTTTGGTGCTGTTGGCGGGTCCCGTTTTTGCAGTCGAATTCGTCGATATTCCGATCCCCGCCGGGGTGGGGGACGACGGACTTGGTAAAGGAGTCGCTTTCGCCGACATCAATAATGACGGTCTGGTGGATCTTTTTTTGTCCAACAAGGGTGGCTACAGCAAGCTTTTCCTGAATCAGGGGGACGGCAGGTTCGAGGAGATCACTGCCAAGGCGGGCCTCGGGGACGCGGCCGCCGGTTTCATCCAGGGGAGTGCTTTTGGTGACTTCGACAACGATGGTTTCGTCGACCTCTACCTGGCCAAAGGCGGCCAGACGGTCATCGAAGCCAATCGGCTGTTTCGCAACAACGGCGACAACACCTTCACCGATGTCACCGCCAAGGCCGGCGTCGGCCTCACGGCGTTCACCTATGGAGCCTCCTGGGCCGATTACGACAATGACGGCTGGATTGACCTTTATTGCGCCAACTACGGAGTCGGCGCCGAGAATATCCTTTATCGCAACAACGGCGACGGGACCTTCAGCGACGTCACCGATGTCGCCGGGGTCGGTGACGTCTCCTGGAGCTGGATGGGGGTCTGGGCCGATGTCAACAACGACAACTTCCCTGATCTCTACGTCGTCAATGGCCGCTTCCCGGAAGGCGAGCCGAACAAGCTGTATATCAACAACCGCAACGGCACCTTCACCGAAAGGGCCAGGGCGGCCGGTGTGGACGATCCCAAATGGGGCCTCGGCGCCGCCTTCGGCGACGTCGACAACGACGGCGATCAGGATCTCTTCGTCTCCAACTACATCGGCGGCAACCAGCTGTATCTGAACCAGGGGAACGGCAGTTTCGTCAAGGCGAGCCATCAGGTCAGGCTACCCTATGACGGCTGGGGCAAGGGACCGAGCTTCGGTGACGTCGACAACGACGGCGACCTCGACCTCTACAAGGGGGATTGCAAGCTCGCCAATCAGATCTATCTCAACGACGGAAAAGGCAGATTCACCAACGTTGCGGACCAGATGCCGATCCTCAAATGCGAGGGGTCATCGACCGAAGGGACCGCTTTCGCCGACATCGACAACGACGGGGATCTCGACCTTTTCGTCGTCAAATACGGGTCCCCCAGCCGGCTCTTCAAGAACCTGCAGAACGACCGGAACTGGCTCAAGATCAAGCTGATCGGCACCGTTTCGAACCGCGACGCCTACGGCTCCAAGGTCAAGATCTATGAATCGGGGAGGGACAAGCTTCTGGCCCTGCGCGAAACGCGCAGTGCCACAGGATTTTGCGCCCAGGAACCGAATCTGGCCCATTTCGGTCTCTCTGCCGCCAGGACTTACGACGTCATCGCGGTCTTCCCGAGCGGCATCGAGGTCAGACTGAGCGGCGTTCATACCGGACAGACCCTGGAGATCATCGAACCGTCCCCGGTTCAGCCGATCATCCCGAACCCGGTCGCGAAATAGCCGGTCGCATCGACCCGGACCCACCCGATAGCCCTGAATGGACAGCCTTCAGGTGTCGAACCGGGCGCCGATGGCCCCGGCAAAGGAGTAGCGGAGTTTAAGGTCTTCGCCTATACTTAGCGGGTCATCGGCCGACGACGGCCGCTGTTTCGAGCAACCAGCCACCTTGAACCGAACCAGGAGTCTGCCCGGTATGAGCCAGCAAAAAGACCAGGAGATCAAGCTCGAAGTCCAACTCGACGAGGACGTTGCCCAGGGGGTTTACGCCAACCTGGCGATGGTCAATCACTCGGACGCCGAGTTCACCATCGATTTTCTCTTCCTCCAGCCGCAAGCGCCCAAGGCCAAGGTGCGGGCCCGGATCATCACCTCCCCCAGGCACATCAAGCGGTTGATCGGTGCCCTGCAGGAGAACCTGCGGCGCTACGAGGAGGCCTATGGCCCGAACCCCCTCGGGACTCCGCCGGCCGGGGCGGAAGCCGGGAACATCCATTGAGGCAGCGGCGTGCCCTCGCCCCGGCCGCCAGTGCTGTCTGGAATCGGCCGCAAGGAGTGCCCAAATGAAAAGACCGAGCTCCTCCCGGTTTCTGATAGTGAGCCTGGTCCCGACCGCGTCCGGGCCGGCCGGTCCGGACGCGGCCCGCGGTTTTTTCAAGAACCAGCGGCTGAGCTGACCCATGGACCGCCGTGACTTCCTTCGCGAGACCCTGCGGGCCGCCCTGGCGGCGGTCGTCTGGGGGGCGGTGCCGATCCTGACGCTGCGATCCGGTCCGTCCTGGGCTGCTGCACCGGTGCCGGAGTTGGCGGTGCGCACCGGCAAGGAAATTCCGGCCCTGGTGCGGGCGACCCTTGAGGCCCTCGGCGGCATGGGACGCTTCGTCAAATCCGGCGAAACGGTGGTGGTCAAGCCGAACATCGGCTGGGACCGTACCGTGGAACTGGCCGCCAACACCCACCCGCTGGTGGTGCGCACCGTCATCGAACTCTGCCTCGAAGCCGGGGCGAAACGGGTGACGGTCTTCGACCGTCCCTGCAACGATCCGCGCCGCTGCTATGTGCAGAGCGGCATCCAGGCGGCGGTGGAGTCGCTCGGCTCGAATCGGGCGGTCATCGAGCAGATCGACCGCCGGGCCTTTGTTGAGCTTGACATCCAGCGCGGTGTGGAGCTGACCCGCTGGTCCTTCTACAAGCCGGCCCTGGACGCCGACCGCCTCATCAACCTGCCGATCGCCAAGCACCACTCGGTTTCCACCGTCACCGCCGGCATGAAGAATCTGATGGGGGTCATCGGCGGCAACCGCGGGGTGCTGCACCGCAACCTCGCCGAGGCGCTGGTCGATATCAACTCGGTTATCTGCTCCGACCTGACGATTGTCGACGCCACCCGGGTGTTGATCGCCAACGGCCCGCAAGGGGGGCGCCTAGAGGACGTCAAGATCCTCGACACCCTGGTCGCATCTCCGGACATCGTCGCCGCCGACGCCTTCGCCGCCACGCTCCTGGGCCACCAGCCGGAGCAGATCGCGTCCATCGTCGCCGGCGCCCGCCGGGGGCTCGGCGTGATGGATCTCGGCCGGGTCAAGCGGGTCTGACGACGCTGGCCGACCGGACGTCCCCTCCCCGCTGCGGAGCGAGAGTGAAACGCTTCTTCCCCCTCCATAAACTGCGCCTCCTGGTCCAAATCATCGCCCTCGGCACGGTGCTGTGGCTCTTCCTGCAGACCGAGTACCGCGGTCGCGACGAACTGGCCTACCCGGTCGGACTCCTGTTCCGTCTCGATCCACTGGCGGCCCTTGCCGCCGCCTTCGCCCCCGGCGCCTTCGGCTGGGCCCTTCTTTGGCCGGCGCTGCTGCTGGTGGCGCTGACAGTCGTTTTGGGACGCTTTTTCTGCGGCTGGCTCTGCCCCCTCGGCACCACCCTCGACGGCTGCGGGCGGCTGGTCGGGCGCGGTCGCGCGATAGCTGGTCCCGGCTGGCGCCGGATCAAGTATTACCTGCTGGCGATGCTCGCTGCGGCCGCCTTTTGCGGGGTGCAGCTGCTGGGGCTGTTTGATCCCCTCGCCATCTTTCTGCGCTCCCTGACGCTGGCGTTTTACCCGGCGGTCAACGTCGTCGGCAACGACATCTTCGAGACCTTCTACCAGCATCCCCTGCCGGTCCTCTCGCCGTCCCTCGATGCCGCCTATCCGTTCGTTCGCGACCATCTTCTGGCCTATCGGCCGCCGGTCTACACCCTGGCGCTCTTCACCTGCGCGGTCTTTATCGGGATTGTGCTGCTGGAAAAGATCGAACGCCGCTTCTGGTGCAAAAACCTTTGCCCGCTCGGCGCCCTGCTTGGCGTGTGCAGTCGCCGCGCGCTGCTGCAGCGCACCCCTTCCGGCCTCTGCAGCGATTGCCGGGTCTGCGCCACGGCCTGCCGCGGTGGTGCGGTCGCCGAAGCCGGCCAGCACCCGGAAGATTGCCTGGTCTGCGGCGATTGCGAGGCCTATTGTCCGCAGCAGCGGGCGGACTTTTCCTTCGGTCATCCACCGGAGCGAACCCGGATCGACCTGACGCGGCGCGGGCTTTTGACGTCCCTGGCCTGCGGGGCGCTGCTGGGGCCGGTGGCGCGAGTGGCGCCGGCGCGGGATAAACTCAATCCGGGCCTGCTGCGTCCCCCCGGGGCGGTGGCGGAAGGCGAGTTTTTACGGCGCTGCGTCCGTTGCGGAGAGTGTCTGAAGGTCTGCATCGGCGGCGCCCTCCATCCGGCGCTGCTGGAGGCCGGTGCGGTCGGGCTGTGGACACCCCTGCTGGTGCCGCGGCTCGGCTACTGTGAGTACAACTGCACCCTCTGCGGACAGGTCTGCCCGACCGGCGCCATCGTCCGCCTGCCCCTTGAGAAGAAGCGCAAGACGGTCATCGGCATCGCGGTCTTCGATAAAAACCGCTGCCTCCCTTATGCCCGGGGGGAGGAATGCCTGGTCTGCGAGGAACACTGTCCGACCGGGGAGAAGGCGATCGTCTTTGACCAGCGGGAGGTCCTCTTCGGCAGCGAGCCGAAGCGCCTGAAGCTGCCCCGGGTGGTCAAGGAGCGCTGCATCGGCTGCGGGATCTGCGAAACCAGGTGTCCCCTCGACGGCCGCAGTGCGATCCTGGTCATAAATGAGGGAGAGAGCCGCAAGCCGCGGGATTTGTGGAGCTGATCAGAGGTTTTGCTTTCGAGTCGAGGGGAGAGGGCGCTGATGAAGACTGGTCTCCTGATAGTGAGTCTTGGGTTGCTGGCCGCTACCGCCTGGGCGGAACCGGGGGTGAGGTCGATCGACGCCTTCGAAAATGGTCTGGCGCCCGGCTGGGAGGAGAAGTCCTTCCAGGGGCACACCGAATACCGGGTGGTGGCCGAAGGGGACGGGCACGTCCTGCAGGCCGACAGCCGCGCGGCCGCTTCCGGGCTGATCTACAAGATCGACTATGACCTCAAAAACTGGCCGGTCCTGGCCTGGCGCTGGAAGATCGACCAGGTCCTGGCCAAGGGGGATGCACACACCAAGGCTGGTGACGACTACGCCGCCCGGGTCTACGTGGTCTTCCCGCACTGGTTCTTCCCCAAGACCAAAAGCATCAACTACATCTGGGCCAACAAGCTTCCGCAAGGGGAGGTCATCCCCAACCCCTTCATCGGCAACGCGCGGATGGTCGCAGTCGAGAGCGGCCCGGCCCGGGCCGGGGAGTGGGTCGAGGAGCGGCGCAACGTCCTCGATGATTACCGGAAGATCTTCGGTGAGGAACCGCCCGCGGTCGGCGCCATCGCCATCATGACCGACACCGACAACACCGGCGAGACGACGCGGGCCTGGTACGACGACCTGCGCCTCGAAAAATAGTTTTGAAAAGGGCCGATTCCTTCAGCGGGAGCGGCCCGAAGGACAGGAACTCGGCGGCAGGGGCGAAAGACGCCGGCCGCTGCCGCCGCGAGCGATCAGCCATGCATTCCGGGGGCGGGATAGGTGATGAATCCTCGCGATACCATGCCGATGACCGCGAAGATGACAAGGGCTGCGACGATCACTGTCAGGGTGTATCCCATGGATTTCTCCTGAGGTGACTTCATGAGGAGCGGCAGACCGAGGAAGAGGAGGTAGAGTCCGTAGAGGCCGAGGATGCCGAGTGCCCCCAGGGCCGGGATGATCAGGAAAATACCGACCAGCCAGCCGGGGATGCTGGAATAGGTTGCCACTTTCAGGGCTTGGTGGATATTCTTCTCCCCGCCGAAGGTCGGTGCCAGGGCGTCGATGATCAGGGCCAGCAGGTAGACCCCCACCAGGGTCAGAACGTAGGTCACCAGGGCGGAGGAGATTGCCGTGGTGATCGGCAATCGGTAAGAGCCGACTATCGGCAAGCTCATGCCGACTATGGACATGCCGATAATCGAGGCGATGGGGCCGATGGCCGCCAGGATGACGATATAGCCGAGATAGAGTTCCGCGACCGATGACCTTTCGCCGGCGATGACCGGCCATTCCGCCTTGGGATTCAGCAAGATTCCTTTGATGCGCCCGACGTCCATAGCTCAGGTCCTCCAGTCCTTGGGGTTGATCTGATACCACAGAAAAGTTGCTGCTGTCCGGAGTCTAGCCACCGGTTATCGGGTTGTCAAACCGGCGGCGGGGGGTCCGTCGCCACCAACCCGGGCCGGATCAAAAACTTCCTTGAGCATCGACCCCCTCCAGGATCTTGTCGCATGACGACTACGCCACCATTGGCATCGACTCCCCCCATCTCCCGCACGGCCACCCTGCTGGTGGTCTGCACCGTCCTGTTCCTGATGCCCTTCATGATGTCGGCGGTCGGCGTGGCGCTGCCGGCCATCGGCCGGGACTTCGCCGCCAGCGCCCGCCAGCTCGGTCTGGTGGAGACGACTTACGTCCTGTCGGCCTCGATCTTCCTGCTCGCCATGGGACGCCTCGGCGATATCCACGGGCGGCGGCGGGTCTTCCAGAGCGGTGTCGCCGTCTTCACCCTGGCCGGCGGTCTCCTCTCCCAGGCCTGGTCGATCGAATCGCTGATTGCCCTGCGCTTCCTCCAGGGAATGGGCGGGGCGATGGTAATGGCGACCAGTCTGGCGATCATCGTTTCGGTCTTCCCTCGCGAAGAGCGCGGCAAGGCCTTGGGAATTACCATCGCCAGCGTCTATGCCGGGATCTCCTGCGGGCCTCTGATCGGAGGGGTCCTGGTCAGTGCCTGGGGGTGGCGGTCGATCTTTTATCTCGCGGTCCCCCTGGGACTCTTCACCTTCGTCGTCACCGTCCGGAAGCTGCGGGGCGACTGGGCCGAGGCCAAGGGGGAGCCCTTCGACTGGCGCGGCAGCCTGATCTACGCCGGAGCGATCCTCTGCCTCATCGTCGGCGCCGCCCACCTCGACCGAGACCTCTGGGGGTGGCTCCTCCTCGGCGCCGGGACCATCGGTGTCGCGATCTTCCTGCGCTACGAGGCCGGCCTCGCCTATCCGATCCTCAACGTCGGCCTCCTCACCGGCAACCGGACCTTCGCCCTCAGCAATATCGCGTCCCTCTTCAACTACGCTGCCACCTTCGGCTTGACCTTCTTCATGAGCCTCTATCTGCAGTACGTCAAGGGGCTGAGCCCCCATCAGGCCGGTCTGGTTCTGATCGTCCAGCCGGTGACCCAAACCCTTTTCTCCCCCCTCTGCGGTCGCCTCTCCGACCGCTGGTCGGCATCCTGGGTGGCAACGGCGGGGATGACCCTCTGCGCTCTGGGGCTGGGTTTGGCAGCATTCGTCGACGCCGCTTCGCCCCTCGGTCAGATCCTCGCCATCCTGGTCTGCCTCGGTTTCGGTTTCGCCCTCTTCTCTTCCCCCAACACCAGCGTCATCATGGGCAGCGTCCCCCCCCGCTATCTGGGGATTGCCTCCGGGCTGGCGTCGACCATGCGCACCCTCGGCATGATGACGAGCATGGCGGTCATCACCATCATCTTCTCGATGCTGATGGGGGGTGAACCGGTCACCGCGGCCACCCAACCGGCCTTTCTGCTGAGCATGCACACCGCGCTCCTGGTCTTTTGTGGCTTCTGCGTGGTGGGGATCGGCTGCTCCCTCGGCCGGGTCCGGCCGGCGCCGGCCCCCTGAACGTCGACAGCCCCCGGAAGCTTCCGGGGGCTGTGCGGTTTTTCTGGAAAAGGTTGTTGCTCAAAACCTCTTATGGCCCGCAGATGAGAACCGAAGCAGAACCATTAATCGAGTTTAGTCTTCATCTGAATTCATCTGCGTCATCTGCGGATAAATCGTCCGTTGAAATGTCTTCTTCCCAAGGCGCTCAGGCCGCCAGGCGCGCCTCGTACCCCTCCACCATCTGGCGGTATTGTTCTTCCAGCCCCGGCGTCGACGCCGCGGCGGCGGCATAGGCCGCGGCCATCGGGGGCCGCATCGCCTCGGGGAGGACCCGCTCGGCCAGGGGGTAGAGGATGTGGTCTTCCTTGTCGATGTGATCGCGCAGCAGCATCGCGTAGCCCCGGGCGTTCTCGGACAGCTTCGGGATTTGCCCGGGGACGCCGGCCAGGGCCTTGAGCGCGGCCTCTTCCAGGCCGCGGACCAAGCCCCGTCCCTGGTCGTGGGCCATCAGCATCGCCGCCACCGGCGAGTTCTGCTCCGGCATGCCGTTCATCACCAGGGCTTTGAAGAGGACCTCCTCCTCCTTGGCATGGTGGAAGCGGTCGGCGTAGTTGCGGATGAAGTCGACGGCGTCGAGGTAGAATTGCCAGTCGCGGAATTTTCCCTCTTCCAGCATTCGGGTATTGGCCTCGACCAAGGCGATCATCCTCAGGATCAGGCGGTGCTCCTCGACCATCACGGCCGTTACGTCGGTTTTCATGATCAGCTCCTTCTCTCTCCGTCGACGCCGATGACGGCGATCTCGAGGGGGACGTCCTTCCCCGAAGCGGCGATCGCCTGCTGGGCCATCATCGCCAGGCCGCGGCAGCAGGGGACTTCCATGATCGTGACGGTGACCGATTTGAGGTCGTTCTGGCGGATGATGGCGGCCAGTTTGTCGACGTAGTTGCTGGTGTCGTCGAGTTTCGGACAGGCGTTGACCAGGACCTTGCCCTTGATGAAGTCGCGGTGGTACTCGGCGTAGGCGAAGGGGGCACAGTCGGCGGCGATCAGCAGATGGGCGTTCTGCAGCCAGGGCGCGGTCGGCGGCACCAGGTGGAGCTGGGTCGGCCATTGGCGCAGTTCGGATTCCAGCCGGCCGTTGGGGGTGGCGGTTTCAGGGGCTTTCTTTTCGATGGTTCGGACCTGGGAACCAGGACAGCCGCAGGCGAGATTGCTCATGGTGATGCTCCTTGTTTAGGTCGGTGGCTGGGTCACGGGTGACGGTTCAAACCTTCCGGGCATTCAGGCGGCTTGCACCAGATAGGCGTTGATCTCTGCCTCGATCTGCGCCTCGATTTTGGCGCCGAGGGCGTGGATTGCCACCACGTCCTTGAGGAGGCAGATGCCGACCCCGCAGGTGACGCAGCCGATCTCATGGCGTTCCAGGATGGCCCCGATGGCTGGATGGTCGGTGATAACGTCCTTGATGGCCCGGTTGCCCACAGCGTTTTTCAGGTTCATGGCTCGCTCCCTTGTTGATGGTGACTGAAGGATAGCCGGCCGGCCAAAAAAGAAACATGATGCAGGTCAAAAAGAGAAAAATCTTTCGACAACACCCAAAAAAACCGGGGGCGCCACCATGGCGCCCCCGGTTTTTTAATCGGTTCCGAGCCGCTGGTCCGTCGCTATTTGCGCAGGACCTTGACGATCGCCGAAAAATCCTCCTCGCCGTGGCCGTCGGCGACGGCCTGGTCGAAGACCTGCAGGGTGGCGGCCACCCCGGGGAGGTCGAGGCGGTGCTCCCTGGCGACCTTCTGCACCGCCTGCAGCCCTTCGCGAACATATTTGAGGGCCAGGTTGCGGGAGAAGTCGCCGCGGGCGATGGAGCGCCCCTTGGCGTTGAAAAGGGGCGAGGCGACGCCGCCCGATTCGAGGACTTCGAGAATCTTTTCAGCCTTGAAACCGAGCTTTTCCCCGAAGACCAGCCCTTCGGCCAGGGTCTCCATCAGCTCCCCCTGCACCAGGTTGACGATGAACTTCATGCGGGTGGCGTCGCCGACCTCGCCGACCTGGATGATGTTGAGGCCGAACCAGCTGAAAGCTTCCCGGCAACGGCTGACCAGACCGGGGTCGCCGCCGACCAGAATCGTCAGCAGGCCGTTGGCGGCGTGTTCCCGGGTCCCCCAGACCGGGGCATCGAGGAAGAGCAGGCCGTGCTGTTCGGCGAGGGCGGCCAGTTCCCTGGTCGCCTCGAGAGAGTGGGTCCCCATGTCGACGAGAATCGTTCCCGGGTCGATGCCGGCCAGAAACCCGCACTCTCCGCCGAGGGCCGCCTCGCGCTCTTCGATCTCGGGGAGGACGACGATCACCAAGTCGCGCCCCTTGGCGGCGGCCAGGGGGGTCGGCGCGGCCTGGGCGCCGGCCTTGAGGAGCTCGACCACCTCTTTCGGATGGCGGTCGTAGACGGTGAGGTTGTAGTTTCCCTTGAGCAGGTTGAGGGCCATGTGTTTGCCGACGGTACCCAACCCGATGAATCCGATCTCTCTCAGCATGGCAAAACTCCCTTGTGGAAATTAATTTGGCCTCATTTAAGCACGTTTCCGCCAGGGAGACAATCGCCGGCTTTGGCCGCACCGAAAATTTACGGCAGCGCGAGGGCCCGGCCCAGCCACTGCACCAGAGTCGTTCCCGCCGTTTCGACGGTGGGGCCGAAGGCGACCAGGCCGTCCTGGTGGCCGCCCATGGCCATGAGGCCGCCGGCGCGCGCGGCCGGGTCGGCGTGGAGGCGGGCGACTTCCGCCGAGATTTCCGGGGTGCCGTAGGCGGCGGCCGAGTCGGTCGCAGGGAGGCCGAGGACGGCGGCGTTTCGCCAGAGGAGCGGGGTGTGGACGTGCAGGACGCAGGCATGGTCCGGATCGAGGGCGTAGAGGACCCCGTGGGTGAGGGCTTCCGAGGACGGAGGGAGGGGACCTTCCGCCGTGACCCGGTTTGCTTGCGGGTCGCAGCTTTGGACCACCGCGTAATGTTCGGGGCCGAGCCAGGGGAGCCCTCCGGTCTGGGTGCCGCTGATCACGAAGGGGCGGGCGGCCGGGGCTGCTTGGTTGGCGGGGAGGCGGCGGCTGACGTTGCCGTAGCCGAGGCCGTGGTAGCGCTGCGGATCGCGCCCGGTCAGGCCGAGGAGCCACAGGATCTGCCGCCAGGCGCCGAGTTCCCGCAACTCCGTCTCGGGGAGCGGCGGCGCCGGGGTGAACTCCAGGGCGAATTTGATGACCCCTTCCAGCTGGTTCACGGGCGTCTCCTCAGGGCAGGTCGGGAAGGAGGGTATCGAGAAGGGCGTCCTTTTCCCGCCACAAATCGTCAACCCAGGACTGGACCGCTGCCCGGTAGACCGGATCGCTCAGATAGTCCCCCTGCTGAACCGCGGTCGGGATCGGCCGTTGCTGGAGGCGGACCTTGACCGGACCGACCCGCCCGCAAAGGTAATCCCAGAAGGTGGGGATGCCGGCAGGGTAGGCGAGGGTCAGATCGAGGGCCGTGGTGAGGGTTCCCTCCATGCCGTTCAGAGCGAAGGCCACCCCGCCGGCCTTGGGGCGCAGCAGATGGCGGAAGGGGGATTCCTGACGGGCCTGCTTGGCCGGAGTGCAGCGGGTCCCTTCGAGGAAGTTGACGATCAGCACCGGCGTCACCCGGCAGGCCCGGCAGGCGCGGCGGGTCACCTCCAGGTCGCGGCCGCGCAGCTCCGGATGCCGCTCCAGCTGCGCCTTGCTGTAGCGGCGCATGATCGGGAAGTCGAGGGCCAGGAGGGCCAGCCCGATCAGCGGCAGCCAAAGCATCTGGCGCTTGGCGAAGACCTTGGGGAAGGGGAGGCGGCGGTCGACGACCTTGAGGAGTACGATCAGGTCGACCCAGGACTGATGGTTGGCAACGACCAGATACCATCGGTCGCGCCGCAGCCCTTCCAGCCCCTGCAGGTCCCAGTCGATGCGGCCGAGCAGGGTCGTCAGGTCGACGGTGCCGCGGATCCAGCCTTCGGCGAGGCGGATCGCCCCCCGGGCGCAGCCGGCCCGCCAGGCCGCCACCGGCAGCAGCAGCCGGATCAGGGCCAGCAGGTAGATCAGGGGGCACCAGAAGGCGGAGTTCAAAAAATGCAGGATGATGGCGAGGCTGCCGCGCAGCAGCGGCGGGATGGCATTGCCCACGGTTTAATCCTCCCGATCGAACAGCATTAGTGCGCCTGGCGCCAGTTGCTGCCGATCCCGACATCGACGACCAGCGGCACGCTGAGGGCCAGCGCCCCCTCCATCTCATCCTTCACCAGGGCCTTGATCGCCTCGATCTCTCCTTCCGGGACGTCGAAGACCAGTTCGTCGTGGACCTGCAGGACCATCATGGCGTGCCGGCCTTCCCGGGTCAGGCGGCGGTGGATGTTGACCATCGCCAGCTTGATGAGGTCGGCGGCCGAGCCCTGCAGCGGGTAGTTGATGGCGTTGCGCTCGGCGTAGCCACGGATCGAGCCGTTGGGGCTGTGGATCTCGGGGACGGCGCAGCGTCGTCCGAGGACGGTCGTGACGTAGAGCTTCTCCCGGGCTTCGTGCTTTTTGCTCTCCATGAAGGCCCGAATCCCCGAGTAGCGCTCGAAGTAGCGGTCGATGAAGCGCTGCGCGTCCTTGCTCGGAATGCCGAGATCCTTGCCGAGGCTGAAGGCGCCCATGCCGTAGATGACCCCGAAGTTGATGGTTTTGGCCGCGCGGCGCTGCTCGGGGGTGACCAGCTCCGGGAAGACCCCGAAGATTTCGCTGGCGGTGCGGCGGTGGATGTCGTCGCCGGTGGCGAAGGCGGCCTTGAGTGCCTGCTCGTCGGCGAGGTGGGCGAGGAGCCGCAGTTCGATCTGCGAATAGTCGGCGGAAAGGAGCAGATTGCCCTCGGCCGGGATGAAGGCTTCGCGGATGCGTCCCCCCTCCTCAGTGCGGATCGGGATGTTCTGCAGGTTCGGATCACTGGAGGAGAGGCGGCCGGTGGCCGTCACCGCCTGGTTGAAGGAGGTGTGGAGGCGGCCGGTCTCGGGATTGACGAGTTTCGGCAGGGCGTCGCAGTAAGTGTTCTTGAGCTTGGCCAGGGAGCGGTATTCGAGGATGCGGGCCGCGATCGGCTGCTCCGCGGCGAGGTTCTGCAGGACCTCGCTGTCCGTCGACCAGCCGGTCTTGGTCTTGCGGCCACGAGTCAGCTTGAGGCGTTCGAAGAGGATTTCGCCGAGCTGCTTGGGGGAACCGATGTTGAAGGGCCCGCCGGCGAGGCCGTGAATCTGGGTCTCCAGCAGGCCGAGCTTGCCTTCCATCTCCCGGGAGAGGCTGCCGAGAAATTCCGAATGGATGCGGATCCCGCGCCATTCCATATCGGCCAGGACCTCCAGCAGGGGCATTTCGACGTCGTTGAAAAGGCTCTCCTGCTGCGTTTGTTTGAGGAGCGGTACGAGCTTTTCAGCAAGGCGCAGGGTGATGTCGGCGTCCTCGGCGGCGTAGACCGTGGCCCGCTCGACCTCGACCTGAGTGAAATCCTTCTCCTTGCCGGTCACCTCGGCGAAGGAGATGGTTTTGTAGCCGAGAAGTTCCGCCGCCAGGCTGTCCATGCCGTGGGATTTGGCGGCGGGGTTGGCGAGGTAAGAAGCGAGCATGGTGTCGAAGGCGAGTCCCTGGACCTCGACCCCGGCGCGGCGCAGGACCAGCAGATCGTACTTGCCGTTCTGGGCGATCTTGGGGTGATCGGGGCCTTCCAGCAGCGGCCGCAGGCGCTCCAGAACCCGGGCCTGGCCGAGCTGGGCCGGGGCGCCGAGGTAGTGGTGGCGCAAGGGGAGATACCATCCTTGACCCGGGGTGACGGCGAAGGAGAGACCGACCAGGTCGGCGCGGGTCGGATCGAGCCCGGTCGTCTCGGTGTCGAAGGCGAAGCGGGCGGCATTGCTCAAGGCCGCGATCATGCCTTCCAGCTCCGCTTCGTCGAGGACGCAGCGGTAGCCCTCGCCGCTGGCCCGCTCGTCGCTGGAGAATTCCTGGAGGAGTTTGTGAAACTCCAGCTCCTTGAAGAGGATGGTGAGGGCCGCATAATCGGGGGGGGAGAGGGCGAAGGCGCCGTAGTCGAGGTGCAAAGGCACGTCGTCGCGGAGCGTCACCAGCTGTTTCGAGAGGCGGGCCAGGTCGGCGTTCTCCCGCAGCTTCTCCTGCAGCTTCCCCTTGACCTGGTGCAGGTTGGCGAGCAGGTTCTCGACGCTGCCGAACTCCTGGATCAGCTTGACGGCGGTCTTCTCGCCGACCCCGGGGACGCCGGGAACGTTGTCGGAAGTGTCGCCGGAGAGGGCCTGGACTTCGATGACCTTGTCGGGGGTGCCGCCGAAGCGCATCGCGACCTCTTCGAGGCCGGAGACCTGATCCTTCATGGTATCGAGGAGGCGGATCCGTTCCGTGACGACCTGCATCAGGTCCTTGTCGCCGGTAACGACCGTCACCGCCAGCCCTTCCGCCGCGAAGTGCTTGGCCAGGGTGGCGATGATGTCGTCGGCCTCGAAGCCGGCCAGCTCGATCGCCGGCAGGTTGAAGGCCCGCACCACCTCCTTGATGATCGGGATCTGCGGCACCATGTCCTCGGGCATCTGGGCGCGGTTGGCCTTGTAGTCGGGGTAGAGCTCCTTGCGGAAGGTCGGCCCCCTGGCGTCGAAGATCACCGCAAGGTGGTCAGGCTGCTGCTCGCGCATGACCTTGAGGAGCATGTTGACGAAACCGTAGACCGCGTTGGTCGCCTGCCCCTTGCTGTTGGAGAGATGGCGAATGGCGAAGTAGGCCCGGTAGATGTAGGAGGAGCCGTCGATGAGGAAGAGGCGCTGGGGCTGGTCGGACATGGAGTCTCCGTAGCAGGAAAAGGCGCTCGGGCCGGGATTTATACAGTGACAAAGGGAGGGGGAAATTGCAAGAGGGAAGGGGCCGCAGGCGGAGCCGGCCCAAGCTTGGGTCGGCATGCTATACTTTCCCCATCAACCCGTCGCCGTCAAGGGAGCCGACCATGCCCGACCTGCAAGGCAAGACGTTGTTCATCACCGGCGCCAGCCGCGGCATCGGCAAGGCCATCGCCCTGCGCGCCGCCGCCGACGGCGCCAATATCGTCATCGCCGCCAAGAGCGTGCGCTCCCGCGACCAGCTGCCGGGGACGATCTACAGCGCCGCCGAGGAGGTCGAGGCGGCCGGCGGCCGGGCCCTGGCGATTCCGACCGACATCCGCGACGAGGCGCAGATCGCCTCCACTGTAGCCCAGGCGGTCGAACGCTTCGGCGGCATCGACATCCTGGTCAACAACGCCAGCGCCATCTATCTGGCCGGCACCGCCGCAACCCCGCTGAAACGCTTCGACCTGATGGTCGGCGTCAACGTGCGGGGCACCTTCGCCTGCTCCCAGGCCTGCCTGCCGCACCTGAAAAAGGCCGCCAACCCCCATATCCTGACCCTCTCGCCCCCCCTCAACCTGGACCCGCGCTGGTTTCGGGACCACGTCGCCTACACCATCAGCAAGTACGGCATGAGCATGTGCGTCCTCGGCATGGCCGAGGAGCTGCGGAGCGCCGGGGTGGCGGTCAACGCCCTCTGGCCGCGCACCGTCATCGCCACCGCGGCCCTGGCAATGCTCGGCGGTCGCGTGCCGACGACGGCCTGCCGCACCCCGGAGATTCTGGCCGATGCCGCCCACGCCATCCTGGTCCGTAACAGCCGGAGCTGCACCGGGAACTTCTTCATCGATGAGAAGGTGTTGGCCGAAGCGGGGATCGATGACCTGGAGCGTTACGCTGTGCAGCCGGGGACGCCGCTGCTCACCGATCTCTTTCTGGATGAGGGGTAAAAGAGAGGATTCCCTTCGTTTGGGGCTCCTCCCCGCACTTATCGGGACTGCTCGAACAGGTTGATCGTTTCCTGGTGACTTTGCTTCGCGGAATAGAGTTTGTTGAAAAACAGTTCCGGCCATTCGGCCTGGAAATTTCGCGCAACCCCCTCCTCGTCATAGATCTTCTGTACCAGTTCGATCAGTCGCCGGCGATGAATCAGAATCTTCTCCAGGGTTCTTGCCCGGATGAATTCCGGCGGGGGGGCCTCCCGGCTCAGTCGATCGACCGCCGCGGCGACCGACTCCGGGGTGGCTTCCGCGAAATGCACGAAGTTTTCATCGAACATGACGTCGCGGCCGCCTTCGCTGTGGGTCGTGACGACCGGCAGGCCGGCCAGCAGGTACTGGATGCTGGCGTACATGGCCCCCTCCACCGCGGACAGGCAGAGTCCGACCCGGCTTTGGTTCAGACAGCGATTGACCTCGGTGGCGGAGAGTGCCCGGTAGTCGCCGCCGGCGGGGTGATTGGCAAAATGGGCATGGGCCAGCAGGTGTTTGACGTCCCGGATCGCTTCCGGTGAATCGATGTGCGGGTCCGTAGCGTAGATCAGGGCCAGGCGGGGCACCTGGGCGGCCAGGGCGTGGCGCTTGTGCAGGATGAAGCGGGCATCATAGACGGCATCGAATTGCTTGGAAACCTCCGGCAGGGGCCGAAAGATCGATTCGTCGACGAGGCAATTGTGGCTGCAGAAAATCGCCTCCAGGCCCTGATCCCGGAAGTTCTGGAATTGCCGGGTGGTATTGCACAGATGGATAAACCGGTGTCCGGGATAGCGTTGGCGGTGGGTCTGCTGGGCCCTGGCAAAGGCCTGGATTTTTTTCGGTTCCTCGATCTGCCAGCACCAACCCATGAGGAAGGTGGTCCGGTGGTGCTGCAGGTATTGGTACAACCGGTCCAGATAAGACATCGGGACCAGTTGATCATCGATCGAGTAAGGGACGTAGAAGATGGGCGGAGCGACCGAGATGACGGAATAGGGGGCGCGTTCCAGGTCGCGACGCAGGGGACGCAACCAATTCATAAGCTTTGAGCGAGGCTTGTAGCGCAGGAACGATTCCAGCATGATCAAACCTCCCGCCCGGTTATGGGGGCTTCGGTTATCGGCCCCGTGCTTCCTTCTACTCTGGTCCCGGCAACCTTGTCAATCGTCATCTGGCTCCTCGCCGACCGACAACCATCCAGGATTCCGGCCGCTTTCCGAGTGGGCACCACTCGGGCCGCGCTCGTCCCGGAAAAAGCCTTGAGCTTGGGCGAGAGAGCGGTTAGGCTGTGGGCCTGAACCGGACCAAACCAACCCATCCGCACGAGGTGCTTGATATGAAGATCGTGGTTCTCGACGGCTATGCCCTCAACCCCGGCGACCTCGACTGGGGGCCGCTGGCCGCCCTCGGCGACCTGGAAATCCATGACCGCACTCCGGCCGGGGAGGTCGTCGCACGGGCCGCGGATGCGCCGCTGGTCCTCACCAACAAGGTC
>JBBQBQ010000009.1:0-28158 GCA_038317685.1 Desulfuromonadales bacterium
AGTCGCTAGAAGAGAGTCTGTGATCACAAGATTCACTTCCGTCGACCAAATGTGAAAGACCGGCAAGACGCATTCCGGATTGGTGCCGCTGCCTCCGACCGACACAACAATTCCTTTTTTCTTTCTTTTCAATGCGCTCTGGTAAACCCGCTCGCCAGACGGCAGGATGACAAGTTTGGCCAGGCAATATGACCGGTCAATCATCAATTTAATCTGACTTGACACCGTGTTGTAGTAAACCGGCGTGCCAAGAACGAGGCCGTCGGCCGCCTCAAATAGATCGTAAAGTCTATCCATGTCGTCGTTATAGACGCAACCGGCGCCGTCTTGCAGCTTACATGCTTGACAGGGCTGTATGTTGAGGTCGCTTAAGTATACTTTCAAAACTTCGGCTCCGGAATCATGACAACCATCCAGCATGCGCTGAACAAGAGTGTCCGTATTCATGTCCCGTCTTGGGCTGCCTACGACGCCAACCACCAACATTCGTGAGCCCTCCTGGGGTGCCTCCGGATCTTTCCTGGGCAAATGTCAAGCTTCCGCCGACAACCGCGAGCGCAGCGAGTGGCCGGTCGGCTGGAAGGGAGGGGTGGGCCGGATTGGATTGATCATGAAATAAGACTTTCACTGGCGGCCAAAGGCCACAACACCAACTACGAGGACGAGCCAAGCTAAGCCGGCGATGCGAATGCCTGTTAGCTGCGGCCGTCGAAACTGCGACGATGATGCCTTGCTATGATACCATGCGTAGCCGGCGATGAGGCTGCGAGGTGCAATGAGCCAACACATCCCAAAGACCCCGAACAAGATAAGACCAAAAACACCTGAATTGCTCATAGCCCGCAGCCGATCGTAAAACTCGATATATCCCTGAAACAGGAACAAGGGTTAAATCCCCATCCTTCACGAATTTCCCGAATCATCAGTAGGGGGTCGTGTCTTTACGCCATTCTTTGCCAAGACATGCGGCTAAAAATATGTCTTTAACTGTTTAATTTTATTAAGACATTCTAGAACGGTCCCCTATTATCCCTATCCCGGCAAAGAAAATATTTGTAAACCATCGTGCTGCCTCTTTCACCTAAGTGGTATTATCTAACAGAAGAGCTTAATTCCACGTTATTTTTTTAACGAGAGCTTGTCAACAGATACGAGGTGAACCATGAAACACAAGATGGTACGAAGGACCCTGGCGGTCCTGTTCGCATTGGCGCTGACCACCATGCTTTTCGCGTGCGGTGGAGGTGGCAGCAGTTCGAGCACTCCGAGCACAGGCGGCGGAGCGACCTTGAGCGGTAGCGCCCAGTAATCGAACGCAAAGGAGAACAATATAATGAAAAAAAGAATCCATGCCCTGGGCTTGGCGCTGCTCTTCACCGCCATTTCCGCCACCTCGGTGCTGGCGCTGACAGCCAATCATTCCTACACCGTGCAACTTTCCACCCTGTCGATCACCGGCCAGCAGACGGCGGTAGAGCAGATGAACGCCACCACCGACGCCAACGGCAGACTCAACTTTCAGTTCACCAACATTCCCGATACCGGTACCTCTCCTTTCCTGATGGTGCAGATCATGGACACGGTCGGCGGTCAGCAGCAGGTGGTGCGGCAGACCATGGTTCCCGCCCCGACGGCCGACCAGCAGATGCAAATGGGGGTCAATGAAGTCAGTTACCGGCAGACCCAGGCTGCCCTGCAGGCGATGCAGACGGCTTCAGCCGGCAGCCAGACGCTGGGGGCGATGTTTCCCCTGACCATGATTCCCACCGGCGCCATCAGCAGCGACGATGCCGGCAACTTCGGCACGGCGGCCGGCACGGCAGCCGGTACCTTCCACAACTACCTCACTCAGAACGGCGTCACCGCCGAGCAGATGACCACCTTCCAGAACGGGATGGTGGCTGCCATGCGCACCTTTGCCGCCGACAACCGGAACGTCGTGAACCAGCCCGACCCGGGTACCGCCGCCGGCCTTTACGGCCGGGCGGGCGCCCAATTTATGGAGGCGATGTTCCAGGCGGGCGACACCGCCGGTATCGATCCGGCGCTGATGGCGGCCGCCTTCGACCAGGCGGGCCAGGCCATCGACAACTCGCCGGCGCTTGGCACCATCCCCACCGGGGCAATCGCCGCCATGCATGGCACCTATTGGGCCGGTGCCCAGCAGCGCCAGTTGCTGGCCCAGATGAGCCGCTACGCCACGGCCATGCCCGTGGTCGGTGCAACCCAGCCCCAGACCCAGACCTTCACCACGGCGAGGACCAGCCTGCAGAATGCCATGGTGTCGGCGCGGCAGAATTTCGGTCAGCAAGCCTTCTCGGACCCGGCGACCCTGCCGAACCAAACCGCCATCGACCAGGCGCTAAACACCATGGAAACGGCCATGCAGGACGCCTTCGGCACCTTCAATACGAACACCACCGCAAGTTCCACCCAGATCGACAGCATGCTCTCGGTCATGGCCGGCGGTATGGGCAACATGATGGGGGGAGGGATGATGACCGGCTCGACCCTCGGCGGTATGGGCTTCGGCATGATGCAGACCACCCTCGGCGACCCTTCGCAGAACTGGTCGATCATGATGGTGGCGGGCAGCAACCTCGTGCCGAACGTTCCCGGCATGACCTACACCCCCGACACCGCGAATCTGGCCAGCCAGCTCGATCCGGCGAACGTGCCGACCGCCCCGGACTGGACTCAGCTCTCCGACGGGCCCTACAAGAGCATGCTGGAGTTGCAGTACGACCTGATGCTGGTCCATCTGATCGACATGCAGACGGTGGCCGGACTCACCCCGCCGCTGACCCAGGCCGACTTGGCTTCGATCAGCGCCCAGGGCCTTGCCAACCGGGCGGCGGTCCGGCAAGGCGTGCAGGGGCTTTCCGCCCCCCAGATGAATGCCTTGATGGGCGTACTCAGCCCGCCGCACTATTTCCTCTAGGACAATCGGCAAAACCAGAGGCGTAGCTAACAACCGCAGCGGCCCGGAATGGTTTCGGGCCGCTGCTGAGGAATCTTTTGTGGCAGCCATAGGGAGGTTGGAGAATGTCCTCGGTCCTTCCCCTCGCTCTTCATAAGGCTGCTCGATTCTTCCGGGTGTTCCGGCGGCAGTATGGAAGCGGACATCCGGGACTAACTCGGGTTTCTGCAACAAATATATTTCCGGCGACCTTCAGGTTTCATAGCGGGCCATCAGTTTTTCCCGCAGGGCATACAGACCGGGGCTGATGGAGACCTTGTAGATATGGGGGTTGTAGAACCGCAGGGTACCTTCGGGCAGGCGACGCAACTGCGCGGCGCTCCGATCGGCGCTCTCCTCCAAGCCGGAGAGGGGGGCGAGGATCTCACCGCCGTTCATCACTTCGCTGCGGATTTCGCAGATGCGGAGGTTCTGGGCGATCACCCGATGCCGCGCGGGGTTGGTGGGATCGTAGACCCTGTCGCCGCCCTTCAGTTCTTCCCCTTCCCGGCAGATAACATCCTGCACATAGCCGCCCTCTTGGTCCTGCAAGCGCACCAGCCGTTTGCGATCCGGCAGGGTCGCCTTGGCGATATCCGCAGTTACCTTGAGACGAGGCTCTCCATCGAAGCACACCAGCTTGTAGACCCCGCCGAGGGCGCCGCCCCCCTCCCCTCCGGCTGTTACCAGTTTGGTTCCGACCCCGTAGATGTCGACCTTCCCCCCATCGTCGCGAATCGCCTTGATGACATATTCGTCCAGTTCGTTGGATGCGACGATCTTGACCTTCGGGAAACCCGCCTCGTCGAACATCCGCCGGGCCTCCCGACTCAGGTAGGCCAGGTCTCCCGAGTCGAGTCGCACCCCCTGCAGCTCATGGCCCTGTTCCCGCAGTTCCCGGGCCACCGTGATGGCATTGGGAATTCCGCTCTTCAGGGTGTCATAGGTATCCACCAGCAAAATCGCGGCGTCGGGGAAAACCCCGGCATAGGCGCGGAAGGCCTGGAGTTCATCCGCGAAGGCCATGACCCAGCTGTGGGCATGGGTCCCCTTGGTGGGGATTCCGTAGACCTGGCCGGCCCAGGTGTTGCTGGTGCTGCGCACCCCGCCGACGAAGGCGGCGCGGGCCGCGCCGAGACCACCATCGGGGCCCTGGGCGCGGCGCAGGCCGAACTCGACCACCACCCCATCACCAGCGGCCTGCTGAATGCGGGCGGCCTTGGTGGCAATCAAGGTCTGGAAATTAATCAGGTTGAGTAGCGCGCTCTCCACCAGTTGTGCCTGGGCCAGGGTACCTTCGACCGACAACAAGGGTTCGTTGGCGAAAACCACCGTCCCCTCCGGCGGAGCGATGACCTTGGCCCGGAAACGAAAATCCCGTAGATATTCGAAAAAGCGAGGTCGGAAGATGCCCAGACTCTTGAGATAGGCCAGATCCGCCGCGGTGAAGCGCAGCTGTTCCAGATAGCGCAACGCCGGTTCCAGGCCGGCAAACACCGCGTACCCGCCGTTGAAGGGATTGTGCCGGAAATAGAGGTCGAAACCGGCCGGTTTTTCGTGCATTTCCTGGTCGAGGTAGCCGGCCAGCATGGTCAATTGATAAAGATCGGTCATCAGGGCTGAATAGTGCATGGCTCCTCCGGTTCCGTTGGGTCAAGGCAAAGGGGTCAACTCTCCATTCTTCACAATTTAGACAGTGCCCCTAAAAAACCGCCCCGTCAGCATCCCTGCCAACCGCAACGGCTCCAAATCAAACACGTCTCACCCATGCCACCCACCCCGCTCAACTCACCAAAATCAGCCAAATTTCCTTACGAGAAAAATGAGAATGTCCGAATTAAGACATGCCCCCCGCCGAAGTCAACGCAAAATCCCCCGTCCCTTACCCCCGCCGCCGCCTGAAGAACTTCTCGATCTCCACCGCGACAAAGACCAGGGAAGAGGCCGCCAGGGTCAGTGCCAGCTCGGTCAGGGAGAGGGGCTCGGTCTTGAAGATCGGATTGAGGACCGGCACGTAGATCGTCGCCAGTTGCAGGGCCAGAGTGAGGAGGAAGGCGCCGGCGAGGGGCCGGTTGGAGAAGAGGCCCTGGGAGAAGAGGGAGTCCCGCTCGGAGCGGATCGCCAGGACGTTCCCCATCTGGCTCAGGCAGAGGACGGTGAAGACCATGGTCTGCCAGTGGGCGTGGCCGGTCTTCAGCGACCAGGCCTGGACCGCGAGGGTGACACCGCCCATGAGGAGACCGACCCAGACGATCTGGATGCCGAGGCCGTGAGCGAAGATGCTCTCCCGGGGGGGGCGCGGCGGGCGCTCCATGATCCCTCGGTCGGCCGGTTCGGCGGCCAGGGCGAGGCCGGGGAGGCCGTCGGTGACGAGGTTGATCCAGAGGATGTGGATCGGCAGGAGGGGGATGGGGAGACCGAGGAAGGGGGCGAGGAAGATCGTCCAGATCTCCCCCGAATTGCTGGTCATGGTGTAGCGGATGAATTTGCGGATGTTGTCGAAGATGCGGCGACCCTCCTTCACCGCCTTGACGATGGTGGCGAAGTTGTCGTCGAGGAGGATCATGTGGCCCGCTTCCTTGGCGACGTCGGTGCCGGTGACCCCCATGGCGATGCCGATGTCGGCCCGCCGCAGGGCCGGCGCGTCGTTGACTCCGTCGCCGGTCATGGCGACGAACTCCCCATTTGTCTGCAAGGCCTTGATGATCTTCAGCTTCTGCTCCGGCGCGACCCGGGCGTAGACGCGGATCGTCTCGACCCGGGCGGCGAAGGCCTGGTCCGACAGGGCATCGAGCTCCCGGCCGGTGAGGATCGCGTCGGAGCCGTCTTCGAGGATGCCGAGGCGTAGAGCGATGTTGCGGGCCGTCAGGGGGTGGTCGCCGGTGATCATCACCGGCACGATGCCGGCGCTTTGGCAGAGACGGACCGCCTCTTTGGCCTCCTCCCGCACCGGGTCGAGCATGCCGACGATCCCCAGGAGGGTGAGATCGGCCTCCACCGACTCCGGCGACAGCTCGTCGGGGAGCGTCTTCCAGGTGCGCAGGGCGATGCCGAGGACCCGCAGGCCGTCGCTCGACATCCGCTCGTTGACGGTCTGCAACTCCGCCGCGCCGACCGGCTTCGGACCGGCGTCGGTCAAAACCGCCGTGGTCTTCTCCAGCAGGACGTCGAAGGCCCCCTTGGTGAAGGCGACGTAGCCATCGCCCCAGTCGCCCCCCGCCGGCAGGGCGTGGAAGGTCGTCATGCATTTCCGTTCGGCATCGAAGGGGAGTTCGGCGACGCGAGGGAAGGCCTCCTCCAGGGTCAGTCGGTCGAAACCGTTCTTCTGGGCGAGGACCTGGAGGGCGACTTCCGTCGGATCGCCGCGGACCGCCCCTTCACTCTCCAGGACCGCATCGTTGCTCACCGCCAGGGCCGTGAAGAGTTCCCGGCCGCGGGCCGCGGCCAAGGACTCTCCCGTCAGCAGTTCGCCACCGACATAGACCTCCTCGACGGTCATGCAGTTCTGTGTCAGGGTGCCGGTCTTGTCGGAGCAGATATAGGTGACCGAGCCGAGGGTCTCCACCGCCGGCAGCTTGCGGATCAGGGCGTTCTGCCGGACCATCTTCCTGGCGCCGAGCGCGAGGGAGATCGTCACCACGGCGGGGAGGGCTTCGGGGATGGCGGCGACGGCGAGGGAGATGGCGGTGAGAAGCATCAGCAGCGGCTCTTCGCCGCGCAGCAGGCCGGCGCCGAAGATGACCGCGCAGATCGCCAGGATCGCCAGGGCGAGCCTCCGGCCGAAGGCGGCGAGACGTTTTTGCAGGGGAGTCTTCCCCTCCTCCTCGTCCTGCAACAGGGTGGCGATCTTCCCCAACTCCGTCGTCATGCCGGTCGCCACCGTCACCCCCAGGCCGCGCCCGCGGGTGACGACCGTCCCTTTGTAGGCCATATTGCAGCGGTCGCCGACCGGCAGTTCGCCGTCGGGAAGGGGATCGATCACCTTTTCGGCCGGCAGCGACTCGCCGGTCAGGGTCGCTTCCTCGATCTGCAGACCGGCCGCCTCGAGCAGGCGCAGATCGGCGGGGATGATCTGCCCGGCTTCGAGGAGGACGATATCGCCGGGGACGAGCTGTACGGCGGGGAGGGTGACGGGGGCGCCGTCCCTCAGGACTAGGGCGAAGGGGGCGGAGAGCTGCCGGAGCATGGCCATGGCCCGTTCCGCCCGGTATTCCTGGACGAAGCCGATCACGGCATTGAGAACGACGATGACGAGAATAGCGATGGTGTCGGTGACGTCGCCGATCACCCCCGAGATGACAGCGGCGGCGATCAGGACCAGGATCATGAAGTCCCGGAACTGGTCGAAAAAGATCCGCAGCGGCCCCGGCCGGGCCTTCTCCGTCAGCTGATTGGGACCGTATTGCCGGAGGCGGGCTTCGGCCTCGGCCGGAGAAAAACCCCGGAGGGACGCCCCGAGTTCCTCGACGACCTCCTCCGGGGTTTGCTGATGCCAGATCATGACTCTCCTTGATGACCGCCGCAGGGCGCCGGGCGGGCCGGAATGGTCAAGATTTCCACTTCTCGTAGTAGACGAGCTCGTCCAACGGCAGCCGCGGCGGGCCGGTCTTCGGCTCCCCTTCCGGATAGCCGACCGGAAAGAGACCGACGATGCGGATCTCCGGGGGGATGTCCAGGAATTCCCCGAGGCTCTGCTCGTCAAAGACCCCGACGAAAACGCTGCCGAGCCCCTGGTCGTGGGCGGCGAGCATCAGATTCTCGCAGGCGATGCCGAGGTCGGCCAGATAGTAGTCCTGGCCCCTCAACTCCCCCGACTGGGTCGGGTCGGCGCAGGCGACGATCACCACCGGGGCCTCGGCGAGTGCTCTCTGGGCGGGATTGACCTTGTACCCTTTGGGACCGAAGTAGGCCTCGACGAAGGAGAGTTCGCTGATGCGGCTCTTGAGGACCGGATCAGTGACGACCAGAAAGCGCCAGCACTGCAGGTTGGCCCAGGAGGGGGCCTGGCGGACGGCTTCGAGGATCGCGGTCAGCTTCTCCGGCTCGACCGGCCGGGACGAAAATTTGCGGATGCTGCGCCGGGTGCGGATGGCGTCGAGGGTCTCCATGGAGTGGCTCCTTGAGGTAAGTGCGGCAGGTTCTTAATTGTTACCGAGTTGCCGGGAAAGGCAAGGGCCGCGGATCTGCCGCACTCCCTTCTGGACGATCGGACCCGGGATGAGGCATAGTGTCAAAGACCCGGGGCCGGCGCCGCCGGCCGACCGGGGGAGCGCCGCGGCCAAGCCAGGACGAAGGATAGCGATCATGACCTTGCCCATCGTTTCGGTCATTATTCCGGTCTACCAGGCCGGTCCTCTGAGCCTCTGTCTGGAGGCGCTGGAGCGGCAGAGCTTGCCGCGCCAGGCCTTCGAGATCATTGTCGTCGACAATGGAGCGGATGAAGACCTCGCGCCGATCCTCGCCCCCTTCCCACTGGTCCGGAAAATCCAGGAAAGAACGGTCGGCAGTTACGCGGCGCGCAACCGGGGGGTGCGGGAAGCGCGGGGAGAGATTCTGGCCTTTACCGACGCCGACTGCATTCCCGCTCCCGGCTGGGTGGCGGCCGGGGTCAAAGAGCTGGAGAGCGGCCCGAAAAACCTCGTCGTCGGCGGCCGGGTCACCCTCTTTTGGCCGGGTGCAGACCCCAATCCCTGGGAGCTTTACGACAGCCTGGTGGCCTTTAACCAGGAAGCCTTCCTCCGCACCCGGAGCTACGGCGTGACCGCCAATCTTTTCGTCCGCAAGGAGGCCTTCGCCGAGGTCGGCCCCTTCAACCAGACCCTTCGCTCGGGAGGCGACCGGGACTGGGGGCAACGGGCCGCTGCCCGCGGCTGCGAACTCCGCTACGCCCCCGAAGCCGCCGTCCGGCATCCGGCCCGAGCCTCGCTGACGGAGCTGGACAACAAGCACCGGCGGCTGATCGGCGGCGCCTGGCGCAGTTCCCCGCGGCCCTTTCTCCTCCTTTGCAAAGCCCCGTTCCTGGAGCTCTGCGACACTCTCTATTTTCTTGGGCTGCTGTGGCGGCGCCGGGAGTTGGGAACGGCCCTCCTCGCCCGGACCCTGGGGGTCCGGCTCGCCGTCAGCGGCCGGCGCCTGCACGAATACCTGCGTTTGGCTAAGGGGGGAGAAGCACGGCGGTGAGTCACCCTTTTCGCCCCACAACCGCCGTCACTTCGATTTCGCACCACAATTCGTCCCTGCAGATCGGAGTTTCGACCTGGAAGAGTACCCGTTCGCAAGGGAACCCGGCGGCCGCAAGCAGGCGCAAACAGAGCTCCAGGTCGCCGGCCCGCTTGAGGTAAACGATTCCCTGGGCCACCGTAGAAAAATCGCCCCCCGCCCCCTGCAGCAGCGCCGCAATCACCTCCAGGGTACGGGTCAGCTGCCCTGCAAAGTCACCCTCATGGAGGCTGGCTCCACCCTGGTCGATGGAGGCGGTCCCGCTGACAAGAACCAGAGTGCTGGCCGGAAATTCGACAGCCACGGCGCGGCTGAAGCATTTTCCGTAAGCCGTCGCCTCATCCTGCAAGGGGGAGCGCAGCATTCTGGTCGTCACCCCCGTTCCGGAAAAGGCCCAAAATTCCAGGGACAGCGCTTGCGGCCCGGCCATCCTGGCCTGAATTCCGGTACTGGCCGGGACCACCCGCCCGGCCTGGGAAAACCACCCCTCTAAACAGCGGTCCCGCGCTTCATTCAACAGCCCGTAATCCGCCAGAATATCCTTCATGAAAAGCCAGGTGCGGGCCAACGCCGATTCCGGCATCCCCCCGGCGGCCAGGATCGCACCGATCTTCTGGAAGGTCGCCGCAAGGGCTTGCGGGGTCCGGTCCGGGGCGCTGCAGAGCGGGGCGCTGAAGAGCAGCTGTACGCCATCAGCCATTATTTTCATGGCCTCCGGGTGCGCCTCGACCCTCGCCCCGCCAAGTTTCGGACGGACCACCACCGCCGTCCGTTGGGTCGGAAGCGCGGAATGTCCGACCAGCAACAGAGCCGGATTGCATTCCTGGGGTGCAAGGTGCCAAGCGGCGTCCAAGTCGGCTTCACCAACCAAATGCGGCGGCACAATGAGTCGCTCCTGCACCAGAAAACCGTCGCGACCGAGGATGTCGGCCAAGGGCACTCCTGCCGTCCCCCCGGCAAGGTCGGTCAGGGTATGGAATTCGAGGTCGAAACCGGCTTCTCGAAGGACGACCCGAACGGTCATGGAGTCGCCTTGACGAAAACATCGACCGCGCCCAAGTGCCCGGTAAAGCCTGCATTTGCTGCGAAATCGGGAATCGTTCGCGTGAAGAGGAGCTGCCCCGAGGCGATGGCGAAGCCCCTGATCCAGCCGCTTCCCACCACCAGCAGGGTTTCCCCGTCGGCCGTCACGGCGATCCCGTAACTGTCCCGCTGGCAAAGATGAGGAGCCCGGGTGAGATCGACCGGATCCGGGGTCGGCAGGGGCAGAGTCCGATACAGGGTCATACTGGCCGCATCGATCAGGAAGATGAGATCGGGGTAGCCAGTCACCCCGATCAGGGTGCGGCCCCGGAAGCGGAACAAAAGATGGGTGGTGATGCGGAAGAACCCAGGTGCGGTAAAGCTCCCGAGGGGTTCCGGCCCCGAGGGACCATACAGGAATTTCCGGATGGACCCGGGCCCGAAGATACCGACCTTGGTCCCGACCAAGCCGATGTTGTGCTCGGACAGGTAGCAGATTCCGGCATCGTCGGGGTCGAACTCGACGTGAGCCGCAGCCTGGAGCGGCAATCGCCACTCTCGGCCGGTCTGAAGATCAAGAAAAAGGACTTGCGAGGGGATCAGGCCCCCGTCCAGGAGCCGTTGCCAGGCCGGCGCCGCCTCCTCCCGGGAGGGGACGGGGATGGCCTCTTGCGGACGAAGCCCCAACTCGGCCAGAACCAGAAACCGGCGATCGGGGCTTAGCGCCAGTTGGTGCAGGGCATCTCCCAAATCCCCCTGCCAGATCCTGTCCAGCCGGGAAGAGGCCAGTCCAAGCTTCCAAATCGTCACCGTCACCGGGGCCTGCGGCTCAGATTGGCGCCGCACCGTCGCCTCCACCGGCCAGGAAGCGAACCACATCTCCCCTCGTTCCGGATCGAACCAGTTGCTGGTCGAGAGGAATTCGTCGCCGACCTCCGGGTCGACCAGCTGCGCGGTCCCTCCCCGCAGATCAAGGTGCAGGAACCGGTGGCAGAAATTGAGCCCGACTTGGCAGTGGCCGCCGCCCAAATCGAGATAGCCGTGGGGAGCGAGCCCATATCCCCACCAGGCGGATGACGACAACCCGTAAGGGTAACTCCATGGTGCGCCCTCCCCTCCGGCATTCGCGCCGTCCCAGGGAGCCCGGCAGGCAGCAACCTCCGTCGCCAGATCCAGATGAAGAGAGGACACAGCGTCAGCTCCGGCCGGCAAGATAAAATGAGCCTGCTCCAGGGTCCCCTTGAAGATGACCGGAGCGACCAGATTCGGCGAAACCAGCTCTGACGGGATCAGGGTTCCCGGCCTTGGTTGAACCTCCAACCGACGCGCGAGCATCAGTTCTCCTTCCCGGCTTCGGCGCCAGGCCCCTTTTCAAGGCATTTTGTCCGGCAACACCAATAAATCCCCGAACCGATCGTTATATTGATCCGGCGTAAAGGGGATCATCCCGCAATCGGGATAAAAGGTCAGCTCGCCAAAAATGGTCCTGTTATTTACGGAATACAAATCGACCCTGACGAAGGGAAAACCCTGACACAGCCTGGTGGCGATGACTTTCATCTCCGGGAAATTCCCCGGTTCTCGGACTGCCAGCCGACTGGTCGGTTTGCCTTTGTGCAGATCGATCTTATTCCAATCCAGATCGAAGGCCTCGTACTTCACCCCAGAATCGCTGAATCTGTCGGTACATATGAAAAATAATTCCGGTTTTCCATTGAAACAGTAGAATTTAAAATCGGTCAATTCATGAAATTCTTGGTTTTCAAGATATTTCTCACAAACAAACCGCGGCTTGATATCTTTATAGGCCCATTCCCGGCCATGGAAAAAATAATTCTTCCGGGCCCACTTCTTCAACAAGGTTCGGCAAGTTTGCCACTCCAGGTTCCCCTTGTTTCTGCAAATCAGATTCATGTTGCTGCCGTGGGTGGCTTTTATGACAAAACTATTGGGGAGGGATGCAAAGTCGATATCGTCGACCCAATCATAGACACCGTACAATTCGTTCAAAATCCCGGGGAATCCCTGATCGACGACATGCTGTCTGACTTCGTACTTATCGGTCAACCTGGTCAGGAGCGGATCTCGATAGTACAATTTGCACCATTGGATTTTTTCATTAAACGTACGGGGATGGCGCAGATTCAGAGAATGCCGATGGGCTCTCCGGTAGGCCAGACGCAAATACCAGGAGTCCGGCAACAGGTTGACCAGTCGCTGCCTCATTGCCTTCCCCTCGCGTCAGGGCTGACCACCTCGAAGGGCTTGGGCGGGTAGGGATGAAGGCGAATTTCGGTGTCGGTCAGCCAGACCCTTGAATCTTTGGAGAGGGGCACCCGGCTCCTTCGATGTTTCAGCAACTGCAGCCCCCTTGCCGCCGCTTCCAGGAGATCACCGGCGCGGGACCGTCGCCCTGCCTCCAGTTCCTCAACCTCCATGACTTCTTCGTGAAGGTCGAAACCGTAGCTCCTGATCCACTCCCGGTTGGCCGCCTTGAACCGCTCCCACACCTTCGGTTCCCCGGCCAGCAGACGTTTATGGGCGATGAGATGGGCGTGGTAAGGTACTTTATCCCGGAATTCCAGATGCTCGGTGGTTACAAAGTGATTGGGACAGATCTTTTGGGCGTGATTCTGCTCGCCGTGGGCCAGACGCCTGCCGATCAGCAGAGCGACCAGCACCCCGAACCGGGCGGTGAAGATCCGCCCAGGCCAGGCGACGATGAAGAAATCGATGTCTGAGTCCTGGGTGGCCCGCTCCTGGGAAAGGCTCCCCGACAGGAAAATGGCCGCCACTCCTGGCAAGCGGGCCAGCAGCCACCCCCAAAACCGGGCGCGCCGATGCATGTCCGCCAGGGAAAATTGCTTCGGCGCACCGGGGCCGGGGAAAATCATGTCATCCCTTTCAATCAAGCTTTCGGCAGGGCCGCCGGGAGTGGCGCAGACCGAAGCGGTGGGCGGTCAAACGACGATATGGAGGGAGAGCGGGGGGATGTCCTTTCGCCAGCCAATTGCCGCGCGACGCGGCTTACTTGTCCTTGCGCGGCACCACGACAATTCCGGACTCCGTCACCGTGAAGCCGTTGCGAAGGTCCGACTCAAGGTCGTAGCCGATCTGCGTGCCGTTCGGGATCACCACATTCTTGTCGATGATCGCCTTGCGGATTTTGGTATGGCGGCCGACGGTGACATTTTCAAAGAGGATGGAGTCTTCGATCAGACTGTAACTGTTGATCTTGCAGCGCGGACCGAGGATGGAGCCGCGGACGGTACTGCCGCTGGTGATGCAGCCGGCGCAGACATAGGAGTCGATGTTCTGGCCGCGACGGTCGTCCTCGTCGAAGACCGTCTTGGCCGGCGGCAGATTCCCCTGATTGGTCAGAATCGGCCACTTGTAGTTATAGAGATTCAGTTGGGGCGACACGTTGACAAGGTCCATGTTCGCCTCGTAGTAGGAATCGAGGGTCCCCACATCCCGCCAGTAGCCCCGTTCCTCGGCCTTCATGCCGGGGATCACGTTGTCGTTGAAATTGTAGGCGAAGACCCGGTCGCCATTCGCCAGCATCATCGGGATCACGTGCTTGCCGAAATCCAGATCCGCATGCATTTTCTTTCCCTCCAGAAGCACTTCGATCAACTTCCGGGTGGGAAAGATGTAATTGCCCATGGACGCGAAACAGGTGTCGCGCCCCGGAATTCGTTCCGGAGCGCCGGGCTTTTCGGCAAAGCCGGTGATCCGGGCTTCTTCGTCGACGGAAAAGACCCCGAAACGGCTGGCATCCTCCACCGGCACTTCCAAGGCGGCGATGGTGATGTCGGCCCGGTTCATTCGGTGGAAATTGATCATCTGGGTCACGTCCATCTTGTAGATGTGATCGCCGCCAAAGACCGCCACGTAATCCGCATCGGACGATTCAACGAACCGGAGGTACTGCAGAATGGCATCGGCCGTCCCTTTGAACCATTCCTCGCTCTCGCTGCTCGTCTCGGGAGAAATGTCCACATAGAACTCACCGAGGCCGGTCCATTTCCCCCAGGATTCCCGGATATGCTTGTTCAGCGAGTAGGCCCGATATTGGGTCAGGATATAGACCTTCTTGATCCCCGAGTTGAAAAGGTTGGAGAGGACGAAATCGATAATCTTGTATTTCCCGCCAAAAGCAACGCTGGGCTTGGCCCGGCGCAAGGTCAGGGGGCTGAGTCGTTCCCCTTTGCCGCCGGCCAAAACCATTGCAATGGTATTTCTCCCGACATTGTCCATGGCATACATAGGCTCTCCTCCGTGGCGACTTGCCTTCAATGAACCCGACAGGCGGACTATTCTTAAAGACTACAGGAACAGGGAGGGGCTGTCATCGACCAAATCCGGCCCTACTCGAAGCACTCCATGGAGCGCTGTTTGTTCATTTCCGCATGACGCTTTTCACACCAGATGTGTCCGAGCTGCGGCGTCTCGCCGGAGTGTTTGACCATCCGCGCCCACTTGCAGTCGATACAGTGGTGAACCTTGTGAACACCGATCGCCTGGAAACAGGGCATCGGCCGGTTCTTCCCCATCTGCATGCTGCGCTGGCCGCACCAGACAGTGCCGGGGGAAACCTTCTGGCCGTTGGGCTTGGTCGGTTGGCCGTGCTTGCACCAGGCACAGGAATTGTTCACGTCGGTTCAACCTTGGTCCAAGGGTTCGGGAAAGAGGGTTAGCCTGCCGCCGGGGCGGCCTTTCACTTCAAGCGCCGCCCTCTTTCGGCCCATCCTGAAGACCGAGATAGCGCTCCTGGCCTTTCGGACCGACCTGGTAGGTCGTGGGAGCCCCCCCTTCCGTCACGTAGCTCACCAGCAGGCTGGTGCCGTCTTTAACGATGGCGGTGGGAGTGATCTTGCGGCGCTTCAACTTCTTGAGGAACTGCTCCTGCGACGGGGTCATTGCGGGCAGCTCCGGGGCGACCGGGGTCGAAGCCGGGGCGGGGCCTTGAGCTTGCTGCGCCTGCCGCTTGTGGATCTGGTCACGCCGTCGCAGCAGATACCGGAGGGTAATCCAGTTGGTGAAACCAGTCGCCCGGGTAAAGGCCTCGGCAATCTTGCTCTGGGGCGGAGGGACGACCCCCGCGGGGGTCCAGTCCTTGAGCTTGGCCGTCTGTTGTTCAATCTCCTGGTAGGCCTGAGCCAAGGTCAGGGTTGGGGGGATATGGTGCTGGTCCAGGAGGTCGAGAACCTCCTGATCGGTGCGCTGTTTGGGGCCGGGCATACGACATCACCTTTTCGACGTGGGAGTGGAGTTGCGTTTTTCCAAAATGGAGCGGGTCATATTATAACTTCCGATTATAGACTTACCCGGGTCCAGGCCCTCAAGGGTCGTTACTGGCAGGCAGCTTCGGGCTGTTCCACCCCGCACCCCGGCCCCGGCGCCAACTCCGCCGCATCAGGATGGAGCCAGGGGGGAATGTTCCCGGTTTCGGTCGAAGGGGGGCTGACTTCGATCACGTCGGAACTGAGGACCAGGGGAATGGTGGCAACACCCATCCGGGCCAGCGCCATTTTGTTCCGTGCCAGTTGCACCCGCAACCCCCAGGACGGGGCACCGGTCTCCGGCCGAGCGGTGTTGAAGAGCTCCGGCAACTCAGTCAAACCCACTTCTCCCTGAGCCAGCAGGGCCGCCAGCCGGCGGCCGTCCTCCTCATCCTTGGCAATCGGATAGAAGGCGGTGAGTTTGGCAACCACCGGATCGGCGAGGATCTTGCCGACAGTCTCGGAACAGGCCGGGCAGGTCGGAGAAAAGTAGACGCGAATCCCGGCATCGGCCGGGCCGACGAGCGCCCAGGGAGGGAGGAGTATTTCCTTGGCGGTGGCCACGACGACCGGGACATAGGCCACCAGCCAGAGACCGAGAAAGGTCACCAGCAACCGGCGGCCGGCCGGGGAGGCTCCGGGAATGGCCCCGGCCGCCGCCAGCCCGAAGAGGGTGGCGACCAAAAGACAGCTCAGGCAGGACCAGAAAAGGACCTGCCAAATCAGGAAGCCGGTATCGATGAGGAGCCCGGCCAACAGGACCCAAAAAAGGAGCCGCCGGGCACCGGAGGAACGAAAAGATCCGAGGGCCAAAAGGAAGATGAGCCCGAAGGCGGCGGCGCCGAGGGCATAGAAGGGTAAGCCGAAGAGGCTGTACCCGGCGTAGATATGGCAACCGGCGGTCAGACAGAGGGGCTCGATACCGCCGACGCTGAAGAGACAAAAGAGCAAACCCAACAGGGCCGGGAAGAGAACCAGGGGCGCCCGGCCGGGGGGGCGGGAGTGGGACAGGGACATGAAACCTCCGAGGGTCGCGAACTTGAAAAGCTCGCCATTAAATACCGCACTTTAACCCCGCTCGTCAACGTCGGTTGCAGCCGGGTCATTCCCGAATATTAAGGCGGCCGCCGTTAATCCTCCCGGCAAGGAAGCATCAGCGCCTCAGCCGGATGTCGAGGCGGTCGAGCTGCGCCGCCCAAAGGTCGCGCAGGGCCTGGTAGGTATGCCCCCCGGGGAGGATCAGGATCTGGGTCGGGGGGAGCGATTTGGCCAGTTCCCGGTCGCCGTCGACGAAGTAATCCTCCGCTCCGAAGGCGAGATAGAGAGGGGGAGTCGGGTCGGTCTTCGCCACATAACCCTTGATCCAGGCCCACAGATATCGCTCCCAATCGACCGTCGTGGTCGGTCCCGGCGTCCAGGAGGAGATTCCGCCGGCGGCCCGGATTTCATCAACGACCCCGTCCCAGCCGAGAAAAGGATTGATCAGGATGACGCCGTCGACCCCCTGCGGATATTCCGTCAGGTACATGAGGGCTCCCAAGCCCCCCAGAGAGGTGCCGACGATCCAGATCTCCCGATAGCCTCTGGTCCGGGCCGGCCGGATGACGTCCTCCTCCAGCCGCCGGCCGAAGGATTCGTCTTGGAAATAGCCGAAATGGGTATCGGGGGCCACCATATCCATGGGGAGGCGCCGCTCCACCACCTCCCGGACCAGCCCATGCTCCTCGAAGATTTGCGGGCCGCCCCAGATGCCCCGTAGAAAGATCAGCAGCTTGCGTTCTCCGGGGGGAGCCGGGTTGGGGTTAGGATAGGAAAGAACGGGAATCGGCGCCACCGGTTTTGGAAAACAGCCGGGAAGGACCGCCAGCAGGGCGATCGCCAGGAGCACCGGCCACCTTCGTTCAGATCGATTCAAAGCTCCCTCCCGCGCCGGATAGATGGGACAAAGCCTCATCTGTCCGGCGGTGACGTCACCGCTCCCCCGGCCCTGCGTGACATGCTTGATACTGGCTGCCGCACAAAAGTTTCACCGATTCCCGCGCCAAGTCAAGACTGCGCCCCAGCGCCGGGAAAGTATTGCCGATTTCTATGCCGGCCAGCCAACCGATTAAAATTTCGGATTGGCTTTTTCCGGACTCCTCCTCCGCTAACCTGCCCGCTCACACACCCCCCCTTGTCGAGGTTCCCAGCAACGGTTGATTCTGATCCTGCTCCTTTTGCTGGCGGCACCGCTGGCACGGGCAGCCGACCACTCCGGTGCCGTCACCGTGACCGTCGACCTCTCGGACAAACCACGGTCCTCGGCAAGGCCCGGGCGATCTACGACTGGATCTGCACCAACATGTACCGCGATCCGAACACCCGCGGCTGCGACCAGGGGGACGTCGGCGCCCTGCTGATCACCCCCGGCGGAACTGCGCCGACATCTCCTCAGTCTTCGTCGCCCTGGCCCGCGCCTGGTTCCGCCGCTCTTCCCCTCTTCTCACCTCCCCCTGCTACTCACTGCGCAAGACCTCCAGCACCTCGACATGCGCCGCCTGCCAGGCAGGGTAGGCGCCGGCGGCGAGCCCCAGCAAAACCGAGCCGACGAAGGTCCCGGCCATCAGCAGCGGGTCGAGCACGAGGGGCATCTCGCCAAGGCGGGTCACCACCATGACCAGTCCTGCGGACCCGATGACCCCGAGAAAGCCCCCGAGCCCGGCCATCAACCCCGCTTCCAGAATGAACTGGCGAATGATGTCGCGCCGCCGGGCACCGACCGCGCGGCGAATGCCGATCTCCAGGCGCCGGGTGCGCACCAGCAGGACCATGATCGAAAGAATCCCCAGGCCGCCGACGGCGAAAGAGATGCTGGAACTGATCCAGCCGAGGGTCTGCACCAATTGCAGAGCTTGTTCCTGCACCTGGATGGAGTCGCGGGCGGTGACCACGGAGAAGTCTTCCCGCTTCCCCGGACCAATCAGGTGGCGTTCGCGCAGGATCGCCGTCGCGGCGGCTTTGCTGGAGACATCGTCACCGGGATCGGCCAGCCGAATGTAGACCCCGGAGATCCAGTACTGGTTGGAGAAGCGGCGCAGGAAGGTCGAGAGAGGGGCGAAGACCTGCTCATCCTGGTCGGTGCCGACGATGTCGGCCCCCATGGGAGCCAGGACGCCGATCACCCGCACCGGAGCGCGAAACATCAGGACCGTCTCCCCGAGGGCCGCTTCCGGCCGGTCGAAGAGACGACGGGCGATCTTGTCGCCAAGGATCACCACCCGCGCCTGCTCCGCCTCCTCTTCTAGCGTGAAGAAGCGGCCGGCGGCGAGTTGCAGGTTGCGGATGATCGCATAGTCGGGAACGGTGGCGACCAACTGGGTCGGCACCTTGGTATTGCGGTAGCGCATCGCCATCGTCTTCAGGGTGTAGGGCGCTCCGAGCCGCGCAGCCGGCAGGGAACCGATCAACGCCTCGGCGTCGCGCAGGGTGAAAGTCGTGGCAACATTGCTGACCCTGCCTCCCCCGTCCCGGCCGAAGTGCACCTGCCCGGAGCGCGCCAGAAAGAGGTTGGTGCCGAGCCGGGCGGTCTCGGCCTCGGCCTTGGCGTACATCGCCTTGGCGATATTCTGCACCCCGGTCAAGGCCAGCGCCCCAAGGAGAACCCCGACCACCGCCAGCGCGGTACGCAGGCGGTGGGTCTTGAGGGCGGAGAGGGCCATTTTCAGGGAAAACCACATGGGTCGATCTCGAGAGATGAAAAACCCTGGTGCCGATCAGGATTTAATGAGCTTCGGCAGATCCTGTGCCCATGAATCTTCCATGAGCATCGTGAAGGACATTGTTTGGGCGGCGGCGCCGAAGTCAACCTGCTCCAAATCCATCTTAGTTACCGAATTCGCCGCCTTCTTCAGCCAATTCCTCATCAGCGGCGAACGGACGTTGTCGTTGTTGCACCACCCCGCGTGGCCGATGTTGTAGGACGGATCGATGAAGATGCCGTCGATCTTGCCGGCGGGGGTGGGAAGCAGAGCCTTAAGCGCCTCCAGGTTGTCGCCGTGGATGATCAGGTTGTCGTCCAGCGCCGGCTTCTGCCCCGGACCGGGAAGGGATTTATCGGCATCCACCTTCAGTTCCCGAAAGGGGACGCTCAGGTGGTGGGAATAGATAAACTGCTTCCCTTTGAATTCAAGGGTCGGCATGGTCAGTTTTCGTCCGCTCCGATGAGCCCCTTGGCGTCCTTCTCTTCCAACTCCAAAACCGGCGGCGTACTTTTGAGCCGTTTCTCCACCACGCTGATCGGTTCGGCGGCGGGAATCATTTCCGGCATGGTGCCGCCGATCCGTTTGATCGCCTCGCGTACTTCCCGGCCGACGGTCTCGTGGGTGGCAATCGCCTGCTGCTGGTTGGTGATCGCTTCGCGAGCCAGCTTTTCTCTTGCGGAATTGATTGGCGGCGAGCTCGGTCGGTCCATCCGGTCGAGAAGATTTTCTGTCTTGGCAAGCCCTTTACGCTGCTTGATCGCCACGTTGCCGAGACCGTTGTACAGCCCCTTGTAGCCGGCATCGTGAAAGACCCCGAACATGCGGTCCTGCACACCGGCTTCTCGGGCCGCGCCGGAAAGAGCTTAAACTCCTCCGATGTCTGTTTTCGAATCTCCAGCCGTTCCATGTCCGCGGCCAGGGTATCTGAAATCTCCTGACGGCGAGCCTGAATAGCAAAATACTGTTGAGCGTTGGCGATTTCGGGCTTGCGCGGATCGCCGTTCTGGGCAATCAGGGAGCAGGCAAACCAGGAAAGGTGATCGTCGTCGACCGACCTTACTCCACCCTTCCCGATCTCGATCAAGTTGCCGACTCCGGCAAATTGATAATCCGGGCAAGCTGCGATCCGACATATCCCTCCCCCTGTTTCGGTCTTCCCCGAATTTTTCAGATCTGCTTCTTGGCTTTCGGCATCTCGGTGAGCGCCTCCGCATCCGTAAAAGGGATGATCGCGCCCGTGGCCCGTTCCTGCCAGATCGATTCCCGGTGGGCGGCATCAAATACCTCCTTATTGCGAGGGAAGATCTTGGCAACGACAGCGATAAGCTTCCTTTCCTCACCTGAAAGGGGCGAGGCGACGGAAGGATCGACTTGGGAGATTGCATTCACCAGATCGCGATAGTTGTTGAGCTGGGGTCCCATCGGCAGGGCCGCATACGTTGCCCCGGTCATGCTGCGGCCGAGAGCCCGAAAGGCCGCCATGTCGGCGTACCAGAGATACTTGGCGGCATAGAGCATCCGATCGTCTTTTTTCAGTAACGGCCGGCCCAATTCCCCCTCAAAGGCATCGAGTACCAGCCGAATACGCGCGATGGAAAACTCGCGGTGGCCGGTGTGCTCGTCGCAGGGGCGATGCTCCAGAAGGGTACGCAGCAGGTTGTTCATGGCCTTACTCTGAATGACGCCGGTCTCCCAACGTTTGATGCTGGCAACTCCGATCTGCAACTCGCCGGCAAGGGCCTGCTGTGACAGACTTTTCTTTTGCCGTAATTCCCGAATCTCGGCCCCCGTCAGCAGGCCCACAGCCTGCCGGTAGGCATCGGCCATGCGCTCCTGCATAGCCCCCGCCTCATCGATGTCGGCCAGCTCCAAGCCGCACTCCGTACAGCAATGCACCCGCGCGGCATAAGTGATCTCGACATCCCGGAAACGGGTCGTATTTTCGACCTCGACCACGGCGGTCGGTTTTCGACACTGTGGGCAATCCAAGCACTTTTTTTGATCATTCATGGCCTCCCCCTACTCCCCCTGATTCCGACAACGATGAAGCGACACCAGATATAAAGCTTCGCCGTGTAAAGCGAATTTATAGTAAACGCGGGTTTCGAGGGGCGAGCAATCTACCGAAAATGCCCAAAGTTCAAGGTTGCGGATACGGGTTTCATAGGACTTGCCTGGGGGGTGACCCCCGGCGTAATGCTCCGGTCCGGTGGTGTTCAGAAGGCCGAGGAGAACCACCTGCAAATCATTCCGGACCGAATAACCCAGGTCGATTGCGTCCGCCACGATGACCCCTGGTTCAACCAGAAAAATGTGGTTGGCATGGGCCGATTGCAGGGCTGCTTGAAGTTTTCCGGTCAGTTCTTTAAGGCTTGGTCGGCTCATGCCCCCCACCGAGCAGCCCGCAATGCCAGAAATTTTGGCCTCGGGCCAATTATGGTATCAATTGATACCGTTGTCAATATGCCATTGCTATCTTTCCCGGCCCCATTCCTCCCACTTTTACAACCCCCTGAGCGCCTCGATCGGATCGAGGGCGGCGGCCTGACGGGCGGGCTTGAGACCGAAGAGAAGACCGATGGCGACCGCGGCGGCGACACTCATGAAGAAGACCTTCCAGGAAAAAAGAATCTCCAGGAGGCCGAGGCGGGCCAGTAGCTGGCCCATGGCCATCCCCAGCGCCATCCCGAGGAGGGCGCCGAGGAGGGTCAGCAGGACCGCCTCGACCAGAAACTGCAGGAGGATCGCCCGACTTTTGGCGCCGAGGGCCTTCTTCAGGCCGATCTCACTGCGCCGCTCGCTGACGCTGAGATAGAAGAGGTTGGCGAGGACGAAGCCGCCGACCACGATCGCCACCAGCGCTGTGACCCCGAGGAAGATTACCAGACCCCCCTTGAACATCGAAAGGAACTTGAGGATTTCATCGGCTGTGAGAATCGAGAAATCATCCTTGTCGCCGTCGACAAGCTTGTGCTCGTGACGCAGGAGGCTTCGCAGCCCGGCCACGTTGGCGGCCATGTTCTCCGGGTCGCGGAATTTGACGCGCAGCGCCCGAAAGTAGCGGCGGTCGAGATTGAAGCGCTGGGTCAGGGTGGAAATCGGCAGGATGATGCGGTCGTCGATGGAGCCGCCCCCCCCGGAGAGGCCGCGATAGGAGAGCCGGCCGATGACTTGCACCGGCAGACGGCCGACGAAGATGGTTCGTCCAACCGGTGAAGCGTCGCCGAAGAGATTCCGGGCCGGAGTATCGCCGATCAGGCAGACCTTGGCGCCGCGCGTCACATCCTCGTCGGAGAAGTCGCGCCCCTCGACCAGCGGCCAGTTCCAGACCTCGGCGTAGCCGGCAGTGGCCCCGACGGCGATCGGCAGATCTTCCTGATTGTCGAGGTAATGGAGGGTGAGGCCGCTCTTGGCGCGCATCGGCACCACCAGGTAGGCGCCGGGGAGCGACTGGCGGATGGCCCGGGCGTCGTCCCAGGTGAGGGTCAGGGTGCGCTGGCCGACGGCCCGGCTCCGAAAGTCGCCGCCAAGGACGAAGGCGGTGTCGGGGCCGAAGAACTTGACGATCTCCAGCGCCTTGCGCTCGGCGCCGTCGACGGCGGCGACGATGATCGTCAACGAGGCGATGCCGAGGGCGATGCCGCAGACGACAAAGGCGCTGCGCAGTTTGTAGGCCCACAGCGCCTCCACCGCCATCCGCAACAAACGCCACGGCATCCGCAGCGTCTCAAGAAGCGGTAATGCGGCCGTCATGCAGGACGATCCTCCGCTTCGCCCGGGCGGCCGTCTCGTCGTCGTGGGTGACAAGGATGATGGTCCGTCCCTCGGCATGGATGGTATCGAGGAGTTCCAGGATCTCGATGCTGGTGGCTGAGTCGAGTTGGCCGGTCGGTTCGTCGGCGAGGAGGAGTCGAGGGTCGTTGACCAGGGCGCGGGCCAGCGCCACCCGTTGCTGCTGGCCTCCGGAGAGTTGGTTCGGCTTGAAGTTGAGGCGGTCGCCGAGCCCGACCTTGACGAGAAGGTCTTCGGCCCGCTGCCGCAATTGGCGCCCCGGGGTCGGTCCGTAGAGACCGGGGAGGATAACGTTCTCCAGCGCTGAAACATAGGGGACGAGATAAAAACTCTGGAAGAGAAATCCCAGATCCCGGTTACGCAATTCGCTGAGGCGGTCGTCCGGGAGGTCGGCGACATCCTCCCCCTGCAGCCGGTATCGGCCCGCGCTGGGGCGATCGAGAAGGCCAAGAATGTGCAGCAAGGTCGACTTGCCGGACCCCGATGGCCCCTGCAGGGCGACGAACTCGCCGGGGTCGATGGTCAGGCTGATCCCCCTGAGGACGGCGATCTCCTGGTCCCCCTGCTTGTAGTTGCGGACGATCCCCTCCAGAGCAATCAGCGGCGAGTCGGCACTCATGGCTTGGCCTTGACCGGAACCTTCCCGGGGAGGGAAATCTCTGTCGCCACCTCCTCCCCTTCCTTGAGCCCGGCGGTCACCTCACTGTGAGTCAGGCCGGCCAGACCAAGCTGCGGGGGTACCCGCCTGGTACTGCCGTCCGGTTCCTGAACGAAGATCAGCTGCTGTTCGTCGACCCATTTGAGCGCTGAGTTGGGAACCAGGAGGACGTCCGCCTTCTGCGCGACCACGATCTGCACCTGGGTCGTCATCTCCGGACGCAACTGGGTCGCCTGTTCCGCGTCGATGGCGACCAGGGCTTGGTAATAAACGATGTTGTCGCGAATCTCCGGTTGCGGGTAGATGGTCTTGATGGTCCCATGGAAGGTTTTGCCCGGGTAGGCATCGACCCGGAATTCCACGGCTTGCTCCGGGTGCACCTGACCGACATCGGTCTCATCGACGTAGACCCACATCTCCAGCCGCGAAGTGTCGAGGACGGTGATCAGGTTGGCGACCTGAAGACCGGCGACGATCGTCTCCCCTTCCTGGGCGGTGACCTGGCTGACCATGCCGTCCATGGGGCTTTTGATCTCGGTGTAGGAGATGCGGATCCGCAACGAGGCGAGGTTGGCCTCCGCCTGGGTCACCGCCAGAACCGCCTGCTTGCGGGTTTCGACGAACTCACCACGGAACCGGTCGACCGTCGCCGTCAGGGCGTCGGCCTGACGCTCCTGGGCGGTCGCCTGCTGGCGGGCCTTCTCGGCCTCGTCGCGAGAGACGAACCGACCGCCGAGGAGGGACTCCAGCCGAGCGGCGTTGGCGGCGAGGTAGTCGGCCTGGGCCCGGGCCGCGGCAAGGCTCGCCTCGGCCTCGGCGACCTGCAGGGGAGTGACCTTTTCCACCCGGGCCAGTTCCGCCCGCGCTGAAGCCAGGGCGGCGGTCACTTGGTCCTGCTGGGCGCGTAGTTCGCGGTTGTCGATGCGCGCCACCAGCTCTCCCTGGCGAACCCGGTCGCCGACCTTGACCAGCATCCGGTCGACGGTCCCGGTCGCTCGTGCCCCGATCTTGACGATCGCCCCCACCTGGGATTTGATAATCCCGGTCTCCTCGAGGACCTTGCGCACCGTCCCGCGCTCGACCTTCTCGGTCTTGAGAATCTTCAGGGGTTTCTCCCCGTGGGCGGAACGCCACCACAGGAAGCCGCCGGCGGCGGCCAGGAGGAGCAGAATCCCAAATATCCACTTCTTCATCGGCAAGACTTTCATTAATAAGGTGAACCGGACCTGGAGCGGCTGGGGAGAAGACGGCGCCAATTATAGACCGCCCGGAACGGAATGGGAAGGAGGCTGGAAGGGAAATGGCCTATGGGGGGGGAGGAGGGACGACCAGGGTTGCCAGAAATTCCTCCCAGGCGCCGAAATAGGCGCCAGCGCCGACCTGGAAGGAGTTGCTGTGTCCGGCCCCGGCGATGACCACCCGCTGTTTCGGCTGCGGCGCGCGCAGGTAGAGTTCATCTGACATCGTCGGCGGCACGATGGGATCTTGGTCCCCCTGGATAATCAGGAGCGGCACCTTGAGCCCGTGAATCTTGGCCAGGTTGTCGTAGGGGTGGCCGAAAGACAGGGAACCGAAGAGGGCGAAGGTGATCGGGCTCACCCGCCAGGCCATCGCCCGAAGGGAGGTGAAGGGGCTTTCCAGCACCAGGCCCGCCGGCGGTTGCTCCAGGGCCATCTGCAGCGCGATCGCCGCCCCCAGGGAGCGGCCGAAATAGACCATGCGCCCCGGGGCCCAGCCCCGTCCGGCGAGATAGGCCAGGGCGCCGCGGGCATCGCGATAGAGGTCCGCCTCGGCCTGCGGAGTGCCGTTGCTTTGGCCGTAACCCCGGTAGTCGAAGATGAAGATCGGCAGGCCCAGGCGGGTATGGAAGTAGTCGAGGATACCGAGGCGATGGGAGATGTTGCCGGCGTTGCCGTGAAAGAACAAAAGGAGCGGCCCCGGACGGCGTCCGGGAAGGTACCAGCCATGCAGCGACACCCCGTCGGCCGCAGGAAAGCAGGCCTCCTCGTAGTCGATGCCGACGGCGGTGGGGGTCCCGACCTCTTGCGGGCTGGAGGTGAAGATGTAACGGATGCTGTTGCTGACGCAGCCGCCGGCAGTCGCCAGCAACAGGACCAGGAGGCAAGGCAGCCAAAGTCGCCGCCCGGTTTTAACGGAACGAAGTCGCATGAAGCCTTCCTGCCGGTGGGGAAGTTGATGAGAGGTTCAGTGCAGAAAGGATTACAGGTTTCTCGGCAATTACAAGCCGCCGGACAGACTCGAAGTCTGCTTCGACAGAGCGCGCATGACCTCCGGCAGACAGGCCCGGACCGCTTCCCAAAAGCGGCATTGCCTTCGGTGGGGAACTGCGCTGAGCCCCGGCGGGAACGCATCGTTGTAACAACGAGAATTAAAGCAGCACAAGGGAACCAGGGCGACAGTAATGAGCTCCCCCTGAAAGGTTCGCGCCCCGCAGGCAGCACTTGCGGGGCGCGACAAGACAGACAAAAGGGTTCGGGTTCAGATCCCTTATCGGATCATTTTCCACGTTCCTTCGTCTTTAATAAATGCATGGGGTTTGTATTGTTTCGTGGCAACCTGCGCGAAGTTGGCCCCATGATTTTCACTGAAGGAAAAATTCCCTCCTTTGAAGGTCTCGATCATGGTCTGGAAGGACTTCAGGACCTTTTCCTCCGGGTTGCTGGGGGAGATGGTCTTATGGTAACTCTTCAAAAAACCTTCCTGCTGAGCCTTGGGAATCCATTTTTTCACGTAAGCGGCCATCCCTTCCTTCTGCAGGCAGGTCAGGGACGCGTTAATGTCAGCCAGGAGTTGTTTGCTGTCGTCCGGGGCCGCCGTTGAAGCGTCGACCAACGCCACGCCCGACATCACTGAAACCATCAGCAAAATCAATACGAGGAACTTTTTCATGCCTTGGTAACCTTCCTTTTCTGAATGATGGGTGGTCCGGTTTTTTTCTCTGGGCCGCAGCGCCTCCCCCGACCCGGCAGGCGGGGTGATCCCGTTCAACCGGAGCGAATCCAAGGGAGCGTTTCCAATAATAAACAAAAACCAGCGGGACCGAAAGCCGTTTGTGCGGCAGCATCTTGGAACCGGGTCAGAAATGCCCCCGACGGGCCCGCTGGATGAGCAGCAGGTCGAGGAGCGTCATGGCCGCCATGGCCTCGACAATCGGCACAGCCCGAGGCACCACGCAGGGGTCGTGGCGGCCCTTGGCCTCCAGGGTCACCGGGTTCCCCAGGAGATCGACGGTCTGCTGCGCCAGGCCGATGGTCGCCACCGGCTTGAAGGCAACCCGAAAGAAGAGCGGTTCGCCGTTGCTGATCCCCCCTTGGACGCCGCCGCTGAAGTTGCTGACGGTGCCGAGGCGATCACCCTTGAGAATGAAAGGATCGTTGTGCCGCGAGCCGCGCATCCGGGCGCCGGCAAAGCCGGACCCGATTTCGAAGCCCTTGCTGGCCGGCAGCGACAACATCGCCTGGCCCAGCTTGGCTTCGAGTTTGTCAAAGACCGGTTCGCCGAGCCCCGGCGGCAATTTGCGGCAGACGCAGGAGATGACCCCGCCGACCGAGTCGCGCTCGGCGCGGACCTGCAGGACTTCCTCCGTCATGGCGGTGGCCGCGGAGGCGTCGGGACAACGCACCTCGGTCTCGTCGACCTCCTCGCGAGTCAGGCGGTCGCTGTCGATGGGGCCGGCATCGATGGCGCCGACGGAACTGACCCAGGCGACGATCTCGATGCCGAACTCCTCCCGCAGATATTTGTCGGCGACGGCACCGGCGGCGACCCGGCCGATGGTTTCCCGGGCGCTGGCCCGACCGCCGCCGCTGGAGGCCCGCAGGCCATACTTGCACTGGTAGGTGTAGTCGGCATGGGAGGGCCGTGGGACCTGGGCCATCGCCTGGTAATCTCCGGGACGCTGGTCCTGGTTGGCGACGGTCAGGCAGAGCGGGGTCCCGAGGGTCCGGTCAAACTCGACCCCGGAGAGGATCTCGACCCGGTCGGCCTCCTGGCGATCGGTCGCCATCCGGCTCTGGCCCGGACGGCGCCGGTCGAGCTGGACCTGGATATCTTCGCGGCGCAGTTCCAACCCCGGGGGGCAGCCGTCGATAACGGCCCCGACCGCAGTACAGTGCGATTCGCCGAAAGTAGTCACCCTGAAAAGGGTGCCGAAGGTGCTGGACATGACGAAAACCTCCACAGGACCAAGAAGGAGCCCGGCCGACCGCATCCCGGAGGCCGTGACGCATGAATGTTAGTGGAAATCGCTCCGAAGGGAAACCTGAAATTTTAGATGGCAGACGAACTCACCTCATCAGTCCTCCACGGTCGGTGAAAGCGATGTTGTCAACAAATAGAACTGTCCGGTTTGTTAGCAAATGAATTGTCCGGTTTCTCTGGCGCGCAGGTGGGGAGAAAAACGAACGTCCGGTTATTGGTTTTCGGCTTTTTTGAAGGTTTCAAGAATCTGTCCTTTACAAT